>JAJZVL010000129.1 GCA_021845725.1 Actinomycetes bacterium
CTTGGACCTGAACCGCGTCCTGGCGTCGTCGCTTCGTGAGCGTGGCCTGAAGATCGGTGCCGTGGTGGCGGCGGTGCTCGCGGCAATCGGGGCGATCTGGCGCTGGCGACGCTGCAGTCGCTCGAAGCCATAGAAGCGCGCACGTCGCAATCAGGTCGAGCTGCGCCTTGACGCTGGAAAAAGATTGCTTGACTTCAGCGACGCAGGCGTGACCAGCTTCATCTGTCGATTCGCCGCCCTCGACCAGCCCGGCCAGGTCGAGCGCTTCGCCAGCGAGGTGCTTCCTGTGGTCCGACGTGACGAAGCGGCACCCAATCGAACGCCCGTGCTCGGCAACTCGACGAGCACGGGCCAGGTCAGGGTGTGATGACGCTCACCACACGCCGTTTCGCCCCCCTGCCTGGCGAGAGGGAGGCGGAGGAGGGCGATTCCGTCTTTCTCACCGGCATCCAGGCGCTGGTCCGCGTGGTGCTCGACGCGATGCGCAGGGACCGGGCGGCAGGGCTTCGCACCGCGGCCTTCGTCTCAGGGTACCCGGGCTCGCCTCTCGCAGGGTTCGACAAGGAGATGGCACGGCATCGGTCGCTGCTGGGCGAGCTCGACGTCGTCCATCTGCCGGGGCAGAACGAAGAGCTCGCTGCGACGGCGGTCGCGGGGAGCCAGCTCGTGCAGGGGTTCCAGAACGCGCGCTTCGACGGGGTGCTCGGAGCGTGGTACGGCAAGGCCCCGGGCCTTTGCAGAGCGCTCGACGCGATGTGGCACGGCCAGTTCACGGGCGCCTCTTCCCGTGGCGGAGTGCTCCTCTTCGTCGGGGACGACCCGGTGCCCAAGTCCTCCATGGTGCCCAGCGCCTCCGAGCACATTCTTGCTGCATTGGACGTCCCTGTGCTCTTTCCGGGGACCGTGCAGGAGATCTTGTCGCTCGGCGCGCATGGCGTAGAGCTGTCGCGATCTTCAGGGCTCTGGACTGCGCTCAAGATCGTCGCGTCCGTCGCCGACGGCTTTGGTTCGATCTCGGCATCGGCCCTCCATGCGACGGGGAACGAGCCACGGGACGCTGGCGTCCCGCCTCTCGCGAAGGTCCGAGCGCCCTGTGTGCCGGAGTCCCTCGAGACGGAGCAAGAGATCGCGACGATGCGCCGCGAGGTCGCCGCGCAGTACGGGCGGGTCGCCGGGCTCAACCGTGTCACGGTGGACCCGCCGGACGCATGGCTGGGGATCGTCGCGGCCGGCAGCCTCTATAGGGAGCTCATCTCGGCGATGGAGCTGCTGGACCTCGACGAAGCCGGTCTTCGCCGCTTCGGCATTCGGCTCATGCAGGTGCAGATGCTCCACCCGTTGGAGCCGCAGACGTTCCGGGCCTTCGGGAAAGGGCTGAGCGAGATCTTGGTCGTCGAGGAGAAGCAGCCGCTGCTCGAGCCCTACCTGCGCGACGCCCTGTACGGCGTGCCGGACCCTCCGACGATCGTGGGGCGCCGCGACGAACATGGAGCAGCCCTTCTCCCCGGCTTCGGCGTGCTCACGTCCGACCGGCTCGCACGGGTCGTCGCCGCGCGGTTGGCCCAGCGGGTTCCAGGAGTGGCGTTTCCCTCCCAGGACCGGCAGCGCCCGAAGATCCCGGTGGCGACTGCGCAGCGCACCCCGTTCTTCTGCTCGGGATGTCCGCACAACTCGAGCCTGCGCGTCCCCGAAGGCACGCTGGTCGGCGTCGGAACCGGATGCCACGCGCTGGGCGCCTGGGCGGACGAGCACATGGTGGGCAACATCGTGACCAAGGCCCAGATGGGAGGGGAGGGAGCCACCTGGCTGGGTCTCGAGCCGTTCGTCGAGGCCGACCATCTGGTCCAGAACATGGGCGACGGGACGTACTTCCACTCCGGTCAGCTCGCGATCCAAGCCGCTGTCGCGGCGGGATCGCACGTCACGTTCAAGCTGCTCTTCAACGGTGCGATCGCGATGACGGGAGGGCAGGACCCCGCAGAGAGCGACAGCCGGCCGGTCGAAGACGTCGCGGCGATCCTCCTGCGTCAGGGCGTCAGCCGTGTCCTCGTCACGACCGACGACCCCGCGCGCTATCGCCGCGTGCAGCTCCCGCGGGGGGTGGAGGTGTGGGATCGCGGGCGGGTGCTCGAGGCCCAGCGCGTCCTCGCGGGGGTGCCCGGCGTGACGGTGCTCATCCATGACCAGCGCTGCGCCGCCGAGAAACGCCGGGATCGCAGCCGGGGGCGGCTCCCCGCTCCGACCCGGCGTGTCCACATCAACGAGCGGGTGTGCGAGGGCTGCGGAGACTGCGCGGCGGTCTCGAACTGCCTCTCGGTCGAGCCGGTCGACACCGAGCTCGGCCGCAAGACCGCCATCAACCAGAGCTCGTGCAACGCCGATTACTCCTGTCTTCGAGGGAACTGCCCGTCGTTCGTGATCGTCGAGTCGCGTCCATCGGGCCCGGTGCGCAGGCTCCTCGGTCACGACCGCGGACCCCGGAACCCGGCCGATGGCGCTCGAGCGCAGGGGGCGGGGGTCGAATCCCCGCCGGACGCCCTTCCACAGCCCTCGCCGTCAGTGAGCCCTGCAGACTGCGTCATCCGGATGCCGGGGATCGGTGGGACGGGGGTGGTGACCGTGAGCCAGATCATCGGGACGGCGGCGACCCGTGCCGGCCGTCATGTCCACGGGCTCGACCAGACCGGTCTCAGCCAGAAGGCGGGGCCCGTGGTGTCCGAGCTACGCGTCAGCGCGAAGGTCGTGGACGGCTCCAACCAGGCAACCCGCGGGGGGGTGGACCTCTTCTTGGGCTTCGACCAAGTGGTGTCGCTCCAGCCCGCCAACCTCGAGACCATCGAGCCCGGCCGGACCATCGCGGTCGTCTCGACCAGCTCGACGCCCACCGGCGACATGGTCGCGCACCCCGATCGCTCCCTGCCCTCGTCACAAGAGGTCCAGGACGTGTTCTCCGGGCTCGTCGGCGCGCAGCGGTGCGTCCTGGTGGACAGCGTTGCGCTCGCCGACCGGCTGCTCGGCTCGTCGGTCTACGCGAACGTGCTGCTTCTCGGGGTTGCGTTCCAGGCTGGCGCCATCCCGCTCCCGGCTGACGCGATCGAAGCCGCCATCGAGCTCAACGGGGTCGCTGTTCCACAGAACCTCGCCGCGTTCCGCTGGGGGCGGGCATGGGTGTCCGATCGGCGACGGGTGGAGGGCGCCCTCGCAGCACACGGCGAGCGTCACGACGCAGAAGGTTCGTCTCGCCCCACGGTGGAGCTGCCAGGAACGATCGGACGGGTGCCTGAGCTCCGCCGCCTCGTCGAGCTCCGCGCGCAAGACCTCGCCGGATACCAGAGCCCTCGGTACGCGCGCCGCTACGTCGAGGCCGTCGAGGCCGCTCTGGAGGCAGAGGAGCGCGCAGCTCCGGGCTCTTATGTCTTCGCGTCGGGCGTCGCCCGCTCCCTCTACAAGCTCATGGCGTACAAGGATGAGTACGAAGTTGCCCGGTTGCATCTTGCGTCCGTGCCCGACGAGGCCCGACGTCCCGGCGTGCGTGTCAGCTGGCTCCTCCAGCCGCCGGTGCTCAGGTCGATCGGGCTCACGCGCAAAGTCGAGGTCGGTCCGTGGTTCCGCCCCGTCTTCTCGGCGCTCCGGGCAGCGCGTGTGCTCCGCGGCAGCCCGTTGGACCCCTTCTCCTACACGGATGTTCGCAAGACGGAGCGGCGGCTCGTGAAGGAGTTCGAGACGGACATCCGGCGGGTGGCGGCGGTCATGACGCCCGAGAACCACGCGTTGGCATCCGCCTTCGCCGTTCTTCCGGATATCGTGCGCGGCTACGAGGAGGTGAAGATGCGAAACGTGGTGGCGTACGGATCGAGCCGGCAAGAGCTGCTGCGCGCCCTCAGGCTGGAAGAGGATGTGGCGTGTTCGCGCGTTCAGTGACACGAGCGCGTGTGGGAACGTTCGTGAGCCTCGCCTCGCCGGAGGCGACGGCGATCGTGAGCGCCCGCTTGGACCTCGTGGTCGTCGACGCCGAGCACGGGATCGGGGACGAGTCAGTGCTCGTCGCCCAGCTCCGAGCCGCGCGCTCTCCGTCGCGTTGGGTCCGTGTCAGACAGATGCCTGACGCGCCGAAAGCGCTGGATCTTGGCGCCGACGCTGTGGTGGTGCCGAGGATACGGGCAGCGGCAGAGGTGGCCGAGCTGGTCAGGCTCTGTGCGTACCCTCCGGACGGGGTACGCGGGATCGGGCCGTCGGCTTCAAACCTCTACGGGATGCTTCTGCGAGAGCAGGTCACGAGCAGCTCCCGCCGGGGCGAAGTATGGCCGCAGATCGAGACGCTGGAGGCCGTCGAAGCGCTCCCTGAGATCCTGGCTCTGGACCCGAGGCCGGCAGGGGTCTTCATCGGCCCCGGAGACCTTTCGGCTGCTCTCGGCCGTC
>JAJZVL010000002.1 GCA_021845725.1 Actinomycetes bacterium
ACCCACCGTCGACCGCTCGTGATCGGCCCGTACCCAGTGGCCACCGAGCTGGCCAGCTTCGGCTTCCGGTGGTTCACGGACTCCGCGGCGGACCTCTCCCGGCTGGAGGAATGGCTGGATGCACCCGGTCCGGCGCTCGTGGAGCACAATGCGTCCGTGGCGCGGCGGTGCTTCGCGCTCGGCTCGCTGCCGGCCAAGCTGCGTGCCGTCATCGCCTCACTCGGACCGCCACTCGGACCGCCACTCGGACCGCCACTCGGACCGCCACTCGGACCGCCACACGGACCGCGCGCGAATCGTTAGCGTCACTTCGTGGCGTCGGCGCAGTCCAGTGAGCTCCGCGCGAGCGGTTCCCGAACGAGCCCGTCACGACGCCTCAGCGGGGGAGAGCGGCGGCGCCAGCTCTCGGCGGTCGCCCTCCGGCTCTTCGCCGAGCGCGGCTACGAGTCGACCACGATGGACGAGATCGCCGAGGCCGCCGGCGTCACCAAGCCCCTCGTCTACCAGCACTTCTCGTCGAAGCGGGCGTTGTACCTGGAGCTCGTCGACTCGGTGACCGAAGAGCTCCTCGCGACGATCTCGGCCGCGACGGCGGCGGCGGCTGGGCCACGCGAGCAGGTAGAGGACGGGTTCACGGCGTATTTCCGCATGGTCGTCACGCACGAGACAGCTTTCCGGCTGCTCTACTCGAGAAGCAGCCCGACCGACCCCGACCTGGGCGTCGCGCTTCGCAAGGTCGAGGACGCGATCGCCGTGGCGATCGACCCGCTCATCGCTGCGGGTCTTGATCCTGCCCACCGCCGGTTCCTCGCGCATGCCGTCGTGGGCATGGCCGAAGGAGCGAGCCGCCACTGGATCGAGACGCAGGCCGAAAGGTCGGACCGCTCGGGCGACGCGGGCTGGCTGGGTGCAGAAGCGCAGCGCCTCGCACGGCGTCTCGCCGAGCTGGCATGGGCCGGGCTGCGCGCGGTCCACGCAGACTGAGACCCGAGCACGGCGACCCCGGTGCCACGAGCCGGGAGCCACGAGCCGGGAGCGGCTCCGGCTGGCGGCCTAGCCTGTCAGCGGTGGACGGACAACCGCCGCGGCTCGACGCCACGGATCTTGCCCTGGTGCGGCTCTTGCAGCGCGACGCGCGCCAGACGAACAAGGACCTCGCCGAGGCGGTCGGGATCGCACAGTCGACCTGCCTCGAGCGGGTCCGAGCGTTGCGGGCGCAGGGGGTGATCAAGGGATGGCACGCGGACATCGACCTCGATGCCATCGGAAGGCCACTACGCGCCATCGTCAGCGTTCGGGTGCGTCCGAAGACGACGGCATCGGTTCGCGCGTTCCAGCAGGAGATGCTCGCCGCTCCCGAGGTGCTCGCGGTGTGGACGGTCACGGGGGCGGATGACTTCCTGGTCGAGGTCGCGACGCGCGACGTCGCTCACCTCCGAGACTTCGTCCTCGATCACGTGACGGCGCGCAACGAGGTGGTCGACGCTCGGACGTCCCTCGTCTACGACCAGGTGCGCGTCTGGGAGACCGCTGCGGGAGAGGGGCTCACCCCCGCGGGAAGCGCACCAGACGCTCGGCAAGCTCCTCCCGGTACGAAGCGACGCTCGCCTCCTTGACGTGCTCGTAGCCTCGGATGCGGTCTGGCAGCCTCGCGATCTCAGTGGCGAGCGCGAGGTTCGCTGCATCCAGCCTCGACAGGACGAGGCCGATCGCTTCGGCGTACTCGGAAGGAAGCTGGCGCTCGGTCCGGCGAAGCTCCGTCCTTCCGAAGGGGTCGAGCAGCGTGCCCCGGACGTGGCGCGACGCCCTGAGAGCGTGGAGCACCGGGCGCGACCAGCTCCCCAGGCGGATCTTGTGACCCAGCCCCCTCGCGCGCAGCGCCGGGGGGTGCAGCAGCCACGTCGTGCCTCCCTCGGATGGGTCGACGGCGGGATAGTCGAGGAGGAGGCGCGCGACTTCGTACTCGTCCTTGTACGCGAGCAGCTTGTGGTACCCGAAGGCGACACCGGCCGTGAGGCGGCCGTCACCTCCGACGCGTCGCTCGGCCGCCGCGGTCTCCCCCACGAGCCTGGCGAAACGGCGTGCGAGCGCCTCGTCCTGGTACTCGACCAGGTCGCCGGCGAGCCATTCCAGGTGGCGCCTGCCTGCGGCGGGCAGCGCCGAGAGGTCGATCCCCGACAGGGCGCGAGCACCAGCCTGTTCAAGGATCGTGATCGGCTCGGCACCGGCTCCGCTGTCTGGCACGCCATTCGCCTCACGGCCGTTGATCGGCAGCCTTTCCCCGCGATCGCGTGTCACGACCCAGCGTCGCCCTGCCTCGAAGGCAGCGACGTTGGCGTCGATCGCCACGCCATTGCGCTCGATGGCAGTCCTGATCGACCGAGCAGAGACGGGAAGCAGTCCGAGCTGGCTCGCCACCCCGAGCAGCACGACGTTCGCAGCGGTCTCGGGCGCGCCGGCCTCATGAGCCACGGCGACGGCATCGAGGAAGGTGGCACGGTCGTCAGCCGCCGCGGCGGTGAGCACGGTCTCGAGCTCGGCGACCGGAACCTCGCGCGACTCGAGGCCAAGGACCATCGGCCCGCTCAGGCTGGATGCGGACGAGCCGACGACCGCCGTGCGGCCCTGCGCCATGCTCGCGAGCACCTTCGGCACGCTCGCGGCCATGAGGTCCGCGGCGAAGAGCACGTCGAGCTCCTCTTCTCCGAGCACGTTCGTCCGTTCGGCGGCGCCAGGACCGATCCGCAGGTCGGAGATGACCGGGCCGGCCTTCTGCGACAGCCCGGTCTGATCGAGCCCCCAGACCTCCAGACCCTCGATCAGCGCCGCCCACGCGAGGAGGTGCGCGGACGTGACGACGCCGGTCCCGCCGATCCCTGCGATCCGCACGGTGAGCGCCCGATCGAGCACGGCCACCGGGGCGTCCGGCACGTCCCGCGCGGCGCTCGTCGTGACGGCAACCTCCACGGGCGCACCCCGTGGATGCCGATGGTTGGCGGGGCGCGCCTTGACGAGCGTGAAGGCAGGGCAGTCGCCCTTCAGGCACGACCGATCCACGTTGCAGCTGTCGTCGTCGATGCGGGTCTTCGGGCCCAGTGGCGTGTCGACGGTCTGCAACGACAGGCAATTCGACTTCACTTGGCAGTCGCCGCAGCCCTCGCAGACCCGCTCGTTGATCACGACGCGCTCGGAGGGCTCCGGTGCGAGACCGCGCTTGCGCGCTCGGCGCAGCTCGGTCGCACACCGCTGGTCGTGGATGAGCACCGTCACGCCGTCGACAGCCGCGAGCTCCTCTTGGACGGGGACCACGTCGTCGCGCGAGCGGATCGAGACACCTCGGGGCAGACGCGTACGTCGGTAACGGGAGGGGTCGTCAGTGGTGATCACGACGCGGGCCGCGCCCTCGAGCAGCACCATGCGCGCGAGGTCGAGCGCGGACGCGGTGCCCCCGACGACCTGCTGGCCGCCCGTCATCGCGGTCGCACCGTTCCAGAGGATCTTGAAGGTGATCGGCACTCCGGCGGCGACCGCGGCGCGCAAGGCGAGCTGGCCCGAGTGGAAGAAGGTGCCGTCGCCGAGGTTCTGGACCAGATGGCGCTCCTGGACGAAGGGCTCCATGCCGATCCACTGCGCGCCCTCCCCCCCCATCTGGGTGAGGCCGACGCGACGGCCGACGCGCTCCTCGGGCATGTAATGGATGATCGTGTGGCACCCGATGCCTTCCCCCACGAGCGTCCCCTCGGGCACGACGGTGCTCACCGAGTGCGGGCAGCCCGAGCAGAACCACGGGACGCGCGTTCCGGCTCTCAGCTCGATGTGCTGGCGAGGCTCGGGCAGCTCTTTCACGACGGTGCCAAGGCTGGCTCGCAGAAGGGGCCCGAGGATGCGGGCGATCGACGCCGAGTCGAGGACGCCATGGCGGGGCACGAGCGGGCGCCCGTCGAGGTCCAGCTTGCCGAGCAGCGCAGGGCTCCGCGGCCGGCGGGCGATCATGGAGAGGAGCTGGCTCTCCACGAGGTCGCGCCGCTCCTCGATGACGATCACCTGCTCCATACCGTCGGAGATCGCGCGCGCGAACCTCGGGCCGATCGGGAAGGGCATCGCGACCTCGCCGAGAACGATGCCGTTGGCGCGTCGCGCGTCCTCCTCGAGTCCGAGGAGACGCAACGCCTCTACCACCTCCGAGTAGACGGTGCCCGCCGCCACGATTGCCAGACGCGGACGGGGCGCCGCCGAGAGCCGGTTCAGACGGTTCGCGTCGCCGTAGCGGGCCGCTGCTGCGATGCGATCGGTGAGCACGACCTGCTCGCGCTCGAGGGTGGCCGGCGTGAGCAGATCACCCGAGACCTGCGGGGTCACGTAGCCCTCGGGCACGGTGGGGTCGCGCCACCGACGCATTGCCACGGTGCCTTCTGCGTCCGCGACCGACGTGGCGAGCTTGATCCCGACCCACGCGCCCGTAAAGCGCGACAGCGCCACGGCGTGACGGCCCAGGTCGAGGATCGCCTCGAGCGAGCGGGGAAAGACCACCGGCATGCCCAGGTCCGCGAGCACCGCCTCGGACGCGCTCGGGAGGGTGGAGGACTTGGCGGAGGGGTCGTCTCCCACGATCGCGAGCGCGCCGCCGTTCGCAGACGCGCCCGCGAAGCTCGCGTGACGCAGGGCGTCGAGGCTCCGATCGAGTCCTGGCGCCTTCCCGTACCACACCCCGAGCACGCCGTCGACTCGCGCCGAGTCGAATGTGCTGGCGAGCTGGCTCCCCATCACCGCCGTCGCGCCGAGCTCCTCGTTGACTGCGGGGCGATGCAGGATCTCGACGTCGAGCCTCGAGCGCAAGGCGATCTGGAGCTCCTTGTCGAAACCGGCGAGCGGCGACCCCTGGTATCCCGAGACGAAGGCAGCCGTGTGCCTCCCAGTCGCTCGATCGGCACGAAGCGTGTCGACGAGCACCCGGATGATCGCCTGCACGCCAGACAGGTGCACCCTCGGCACGTCCGGCGCCCAATGGTCGCCAGGGTCCAGGTCGGCGAGGAGACGGCTGTCGTCACTCACTGCCACCGGTTCAGTATGCGGGGCCTTCGCCGTCATGTGAAGCACCCCGCGCAAGATTTCGCTCGTCCGGCGCGTCGGCGAAGCACACTTCGGCGTCGCGGGCCCACAGAGAACGAAATCGAACGATGCGCGGGATCCGCTGGACCGAAGAGCAGGGCTGTCGGCCTACGCGGGGGCCGCAGCTCGGCCCCGGAGCGCGGCACTCGATCCACCTCGTTCGCGGTTCAGGCAGTGCCCCCGTACCCCAGGGCGCGGGCGATGACCATGCGGAGCACCTCCGAGGTGCCCTCCCCGATCTCGAGGACCTTGGCGTCCCTGTAGAACCGGCCGACCGGCGTCTCGTTCATGAACCCGTACCCGCCGAAGATCTGCGTCGCCTCCCTGGCATTCACCATCGCCGCGTCCGACGCGACGAGCTTGGCGATCGCGGCCTCGCGCTTGAACGGCTTCCCCGCGCTCAACCGGCGGGCAGCGTCGTAGTAGGCGAGACGTGCCACGTGCGTACGAGCGTCCATGTCCGCCAGTTTGAACTGGAGGAACTGGGACTCGCCGAGCTTTCGCCCGAACGCCTCACGCTCGGAGAGGTACCGGGCGCACTCGTCGACGCAACCCTGCGCGAGCCCGACCGAGAGCGCGGCGATCGTGATCCGGCCCTCGTCGAGGACGGTGAGGAACTGGGCGTACCCGCGCCCCTCCTCTCCGAGCAAACTGTCGAGTGGCACGCGGCAGTCGTCGAACGCGAGCTCGTGGGTGTCGGACGCGCACCATCCCACTTTCGAGTACCCCGGCGCGACCGTGAACCCGGGCGTCCCGGTCGGAACGACGATGGTCGAGATCGACGGCCGAACGCCGGCGGATTTCCCGGTGACCGCGGTGACCGTCACGAAGGCGGTGATGTCGGTGCCCGAGTTCGTGATGAACGCCTTGGACCCGTTGACCACCCACGTGTCGGCCTCGCGTACCGCGGTCGTCCGGGTGCCGGCGGCGTCGGAGCCGCCGCCGGGCTCGGTCAAGCCGAACGCGCCGAGCGCGCTCCCCGCGCACAGGGAGGGCAGCCATCGTGTGCGCTGCGTCTGGGTCCCGTAGCGGTAGATCGGCATCGCGCCCAGGACGACACCCGCTTCGAGCGTCACCGCGACCGACGAGTCGACCCGTGCGAGCTCTTCGACTGCGAGGCAGAGCGCGAAGAAGTCGCCGCCCATCCCGCCGTACTCCTCGGGAAAGGGCAGCCCGAAGAGCCCCATCTCCCCCATCTTCTGGATCAGCGGGTAGGGGAATGCCCGCTGCTCGTAGTACCCGGCGATGACCGGGGCGACCTCTTCTCGGGCAAAACGCTGGACCGTCGCACGTAGCTCTTCGTGCTCCACGCTCAGCTCTCCCGCCTCCACTGACGCCATCGTCCTTCCTCCTCTGGGCCGGCTCCTCCGCCGTCTCGTACGCCCTATGCCACCGTCGGCCCCCGCGCTCGCCTCACCCCTCGGACCCCGTCATCTGGTTCCCCTGGCTTATCGGAGCGAGCGCCTGGACGACCTTGGACGGGCTGGGCCGCCCGAGGCGCTCCGCCATCCACACCGAGGTCTCGACGAGCCCGTCGAGGTCGACGCCGGTCGACACCCCCGCTCCGGCAAGCGCCCAGCAGAGGTCCTCGGTCGCGAGGTTGCCCGTCGCGCTCTTGGCGAAGGGGCACCCGCCGATCCCGCCCGCCGAGGTGTCGACGGTGGTGACGCCGCACGACAGTGCAGTCAGGGTGTTGGCCAGTGCCTGGCCGTAGGTGTCATGGAAGTGGACGGCGATGCGATGCGCTGGGACTCCGGCGCGCGCCAGCGCGTCCAGCACGTCGACGACCTGGCCGGTGGTTGCGACGCCGATCGTGTCGCCGAGGCTCACTTCGTCAGCGCCCATCGCGAGCAGCCGTTCACACACCGAGACCACATCCGCCTCCGCCACGGATCCCTCCCACGGGTCACCGAAGCACATCGACACGTAGGCCCGGACGCCCAACCCGCCGGCCTTCGCTGCGGTCACCACGGGGACGAACATCTCGAGCGCCTCGTCCCGGGAGCGGTTCAGGTTCTTCCGGGCGAAGGTCTCGGTCGCGCTGGCGAACACGCAGACGTCGCGAACGCCTGAGGAGACGGCACGCTCGAGACCCCTCAGGTTCGGCACCAGCGCGGGGAAGTGCAACGCTGCGCCGTGCACCTGCCCCCGTGTCACACGGAGTGGCTCGAGCAGCGAGAAGACCTCCTCTGCGTCGGCCAGCTGCGGCACCCACGCGGGATTCACGAAGCTCGACGTCTCGACGGTCGTGAGACCGGCGCCGACGAGGCGCGCCACGAGCTCTGCCTTCACACGGGCGGGAACGATCGAGGACTCGTTCTGCAGCCCGTCCCGTGGAGCGACCTCCCAGATCCGCACCGCTGCGGGCAGGTCAGGGCGCCGGTGCACCGGCGGAAGCCACGACGGGGTCCCCACGTCAGCAGTTCCCCTCGACGTGCGGGCCCTCGACGTGCGGTCCCTCGACGTCCGGGCTCCCTGCAGCATCTTCGACGTGCCCGAGCAGCTGGTCGAGGCCTACCGGCTGGCCAGGCTTCACGAGCAACTCCGTCACGACACCGTCCACCGGTGCGACGACGACGTGCTCCATCTTCATGGCCTCGATCGCGACGAGAGGCTGCCCAGCTCGCACGGCTTCCCCGACGCCGACGTGCACGGCGACGACCACCCCGGGCATCGGGCTCGTGACCGGCCCCGCCAGGCGTCGCGGTTCGCCGCCTCCTCGCCGGACGTGGTCGCCACAGGAAAACCGCCACGTGTCTCCCCGGTGGCCGACCCAGACATCATTGCCCCGCGCCGCAGTGCGCCAGGTCCCCGTGGCACCGTCGATCGTCAGCGCGAGCTCGCCCGCACCCCGATCCTGGGCGCGCACCTCGAGCCATGGGCCGTCGTCGACCCGTGCGTTCGCGCCGTCCGCGACCCTGCCCTGCACGCCCACGGTCACCGCACGCCCTTCGTGCCCGAGCACGACCTCCCACTGCCTCGGCCCTGCGACCGTCCAGCCGTCGGGCACCTCCCATGGGTCGATGACGGGGCCCCTCGGCTCGAGCCCGGCGGCGAGGGCGCACAGGGCAGCGACCGCCGCGTCACGGGTATCGGCCTCCTCGGGGGCGGCGAGCTCCGAGAGCGTCCGGTCGACGAGACCGGTGTCGAGGTGCCCTGCGACGACCTCGGGGTGCCCGAGCAGTCTGACGAGGTAACCCACGTTCGTCGTGATCCCGAGCACGGCCGTCTCCTCGAGGGCTGCACGCAACCTGTCCAATGCCTCCTCGCGGGTGGCCCCCCACGTGACGACCTTGGCGAGCATCGGGTCATAGCGCGTCCCCACCGTCCCGCCGGGCACAAGCGCCGCGTCCACGCGCACATGGGGCAGCTGGCGAGCGTCGGGCAGGGACGCAGGCAGCGCGACGGCCGCCACCGTGCCGCTCGCAGGCAGAAAGCCTCGCGCAGGATCCTCCGCGTACACCCGTGCCTCGACGGCGTGCCCGCGACACGCGATCGATGCCGGAAGGGTGCGCGGGGGTGGGAAGGCCGGCGCTGTGCGGACATCGTGAACCACCGGCAGTGGCTCTCCCGCCGTCACGCGTAGCTGCCACTCGACGAGGTCGATCCCCGTGACCGTCTCGGTGACCGGGTGCTCGACCTGCAGGCGAGTGTTCATCTCCATGAAGTAGTACTCGTCAGGCCGGTCGCCCGGGACGATGAATTCCACGGTCCCGGCTCCGACATAGCCGCAGGACCTCGCGACCGCGAGGGCACTCTGCGACATCGCTGCTCGCATCGCGTCGTCGACGAAGGGGGAGGGGCTCTCCTCCACGATCTTCTGGTGGCGTCGCTGCAGGCTGCACTCACGCTCGCCGAGGTGCACCACGTTGCCGTGCGCGTCCGCGAGCACCTGCACCTCGATGTGGCGCGGGTGCTCGACCCAGCGCTCCACGAAGATGGTGTCGTCGCCGAACGCGTTCTTGGCTTCACGGCGCGCCGCCGTGATCGAGGATCGGAGGTCCTCGAGAGCCGCCACGCGCCGCATGCCCTTCCCCCCGCCGCCCGCGGCCGGCTTGAGCAGCACCGGGAATCCCACGTCGAGCGCGGCGGCCACCAGCTCCTCGTCGCCCATGCCCGGACGCCCGGTCCCCGGAACGACAGGGACCCCCGCCGCCGCAGCGGTCTGCTTCGCGCGGATCTTGTCCCCCATCGTCTCGATGGCTGCCGGCGGCGGACCAACCCACAGCAGGCCCGCTTCGATGACGGCCCATGCGAGCACCGGGTCTTCCGAGAGGAAGCCGTAGCCGGGGTGAACCGCGTCTGCACGCGCCAACGCCGCGGCAGCGACGATCGCGTCCGCGTCGAGGTAGCTGTCCACCCGATAGGCGGTGTCCGCGGCCAGGACGTGGGGGGCGCCCGCGTCGTCGTCGGCGTACACGGCGATCGAACGGACGCCGAGCGCACGGAGCGTCCGGACGATCCGCACGACGATCTCGCCGCGATTGGCGACGAGAACCGAGCCGATCCCTTTCACGCTCACATCCGGAAGATGCCGTAGCCGACATCGTCGAGCGGGGCGTTGCGTGCCGCCGAGAGACCGAGCCCGACGAGGCGGCGGGTGTCGAGAGGGTCGACGACGCCGTCGTCCCAAAGCCGAGCAGTCGAGTAGTACGGGTTCCCCTGCGCTTCGAACTGCGCACGAATCGGGGCCTTGAATGCGTCTTCCTCCGCCTCGCTCCAACTGCTCCCCTGGGCTTCGATCTGGTCTCGCCTGATCGTCGAGAGCACCGATGCGGCCTGCTCTCCACCCATCACCGAGATCCGCGCGTTGGGCCACATCCACAGAAAGCGCGGGCTGTAGGCGCGGCCACACATCGAGTAGTTGCCCGCGCCATAGCTTCCGCCGATGACGACGGTGATCTTCGGGACCCTCGCGCACGCAACGGCCGTCACCATCTTGGCGCCATGCTTGGCGATGCCACCCGCCTCGTACTCGCGCCCCACCATGAAGCCGCTGACGTTCTGGAGGAAGAGCAATGGAATGCGTCGATGATCGCACAGCTCGATGAAGTGCGCGCCCTTCAATGCAGACTCCGAGAAGAGCACCCCGTTGTTCGCCACCACGCCGACCGGATGGCCCCAGACGTGGGCGAAGCCGCAGACGAGGGTCGACCCGTACAGCGCCTTGAACTCCAAGAAGCGCGAGCCGTCGACGAGGCGCCCGATCACCTCGCGCACGTCGTAGGCCGTGCGGAGGTCCGTGGGCACGATGCCGTAGAGCTCGGCCGGATCGAACGCCGGCTCCTCGGCGGTCCGCACCTCCCAGGGAGCGGCCGGCCGCGCGCCGAGGGTCGAGACGATCTCGCGCACCTGTGCCAGCGCATGCTCGTCGTCGTCGGCGAGGTGGTCGACGACACCGGACCGACGGGCGTGCAGCTCGCCGCCGCCGAGCTCCTCCGCGGACACCGCTTGACCCGTCGCGGCCTTCACGAGCGGCGGTCCTCCGAGGAAGACCG
Organism: Actinomycetes bacterium; assembly: GCA_021845725.1. Lineage (GTDB taxonomy): Bacteria > Actinomycetota > Acidimicrobiia > Acidimicrobiales > RAAP-2 > JAJYVT01. The sequence goes on from JAJZVL010000002.1 coordinate 10,608, forward strand.
TGCCCTGGTTCCTCACGATGATCGCCTCGTCGCTCATCGCCGGCACGTAGGCACCACCGGCAGTGCACGAACCGAGCACCGCGGCGATCTGGGCGATCCCCTGCTCCGACATCGTGGCCTGGTTGTAGAAGATGCGCCCGAAATGCTCCCGGTCCGGGAACACGTCGTCTTGACAGGGCAGGTACGCCCCGCCCGAATCGACGAGGTAGATGCACGGCAGGCGGTTGGACAGCGCGACCTCCTGAGCACGCAGGTGCTTCTTGACCGTCAGCGGGTAGTACGTGCCACCTTTCACCGTTGCGTCGTTCACGACGATGACGCACTCTCTTCGCTCGACCCGCCCGATGCCGCAGATGATCCCCGCCGCGGGCGCCTCGTCGTCGTAGCAACCGGTCGCCGCGAGCGGCGAGAGCTCGAGGAACGGCGATCCCGGATCGAGGAGGCGAGCCAGCCGCTCCCTCGGGAGAAGCTTCCCTCGTTCGACGTGCCGGCGGCGAGCCGCTTCGGGTCCACCGACCGCCGCCCGCTCCAGGCGCTCCCGAAGGTCCCTCACGAGGCCGCGATTGCGAGCCGCATTCCCCGCGAAGGTCTGTGAAGCGGTGTCGATGGCCGAGCGGAGCAGGGGGAAGGGGGGCAGCTCGGGGATCGAGGCGGTTGCCGCCGTGGCCATCGTCTTGATGTTAGTGATCGCTAACGGACCGCGCTAGCCTCGCCCCGTGCCTGCTACCTCCACTCGTGCGCGACCTTCTCGCAGCGAGGGACGCAGGCAGCAGATCCTGCGATGCGCCGCGCAGCTCTTTGCCAGCCGTGGCTTCCACGGCGTCTCCGTCGACGACCTGGGTGCTGCTGCCGGCGTGACCGGTCCAGCCCTCTACCGCCACTTCCGCTCGAAAGACGACATCCTCTCCGAGTTGCTCGTCTCCACGAGCGAGCACCTCCTCGAGGGCGGGCGCCGGTGCGTCGAGGGTGCACAGGACCCGCGGCGGGCGCTCGACGCACTGATCGAGTTCCACGTGGCGTTCGCGCTCGACGAACCGAACGTGATCACCGTCCACCAGCGCGAGCTTTCGAGCCTCCCCCCGCGTGCTCGCCGCACGGTGCGTGCGCTCCAACATGAGTACGTCCTCGTCTGGGCCGACGTCGTCGAGCGGGTCACGAGCTGCGGCACGGAGCGCGCCATCGCGGCCGCGCACGCTGGTTTCGGTCTCATGAACTCGACCCCGCACTCGGCACGGCTCCCGGGCGACGCCATGCCGGCCCTCTTGCGCGAGATGGCGGCCGCGGCGCTGCACGCGGCGGCTTCTCGGAGCGCCCCCGCCCGCTGAGCGCCAGATCTGTCGAAGGCCGGCCTGGCGCTCAGTGCCGATCCCCGACGGCCCGGCGGTCTTCCGACGAACCCCCAAGCGCGATCGTCGGGGGCGGCTCGGGCACGAGGAGCTTCGGTTCGGTGGCCGCCTGGACGTCGTCGACGCTGACGCCGGGAGCGACCTCACGGAGCACGAGCCCGACCGGGGTCACGTCGATCACCGCGAGATCGGTGACGATCATGTCCACGACACCAGCGCCCGTGAGAGGGAGCGAGCAGCGCTCCACGATCTTGAAGGAGCCATCCTTCGCGAGGTGCTCCATCACGACGATCACGCGGCGCACACCGTGGACCAGGTCCATCGCCCCGCCCATCCCCTTCACCATCTTGCCGGGGATCATCCAGTTCGCCAGATCCCCGGTCGCCGAGACCTGCATCGCGCCGAGCACCGCCGCGTCGACGTGGCCACCACGGATCATCCCGAACGAGAGCGAGGAGTCGAAAAACGACGCTCCCGGCTCGATCGTGACCGTCTCCTTCGACGCGTTGATGAGGTCGGGGTCCTCGTCGCCTTCATAGGGGTAGGGCCCCACGCCGAGGATCCCGTTCTCGCTGTGCAGCACCACGTGCACGCCGGGAGGCAGGTGGTTCGAGATCAGCGTCGGCATGCCGATGCCAAGGTTCACGTAGGCCCCGTCTCGAAGGTCCATCGCCGCCCGGGCCGCGATCTGCTCGTGGGTGAGGCTCACGAGGCTCCTTCCTCTGCGCCAGCGACCCTCGGGCGGACCGTGCGCTTCTCGATGGGCTTCTCCCGGCTCGGTTCCGCTCGAACGACCCGCTGGACGAAGATGCCTGGCACGTGCACCCCTGCTGGGTCGAGTGTCCCCGCAGGCACCAGCTCCTCGACCTCAGCGATCGTCACACGGCCCGCCGTCGCGCAAAGCGGGTTGAAGTTCCGGGTCGACTTGTCGAACACGAGGTTGCCCACCGTGTCTCCTCTGCTCGCCCGAACGAGAGCGAAATCAGTGGTGATCGCGCGCTCGAGGACGTAGCGGCGGCCGTCGAACTCGCGCACCTCGCGCGGCGGCGACGCGACGGAGACCGACCCGTCCGGGGCGTAACGCCAGGGCAGACCCCCCTCGGCGACCAAGGTGCCCACACCTGCCGGGGTGTAGAAGGCGGGGATCCCGCAGCCGCCGGCGCGAAGCCGCTCGGCGAGCGTCCCCTGGGGGATGAGCTCGACCTCGAGCTCGCCGGCGAGGAACTGGCGGGCAAACTCCTTGTTCTCCCCGACGTAAGAGCTCGTGACGCGCGCGATGCGATGCTGCTCGAGTAGACGGCCGAGCCCCCAGCCGTCGACACCACAGTTGTTCGAGACGACCGAGAGATCGGAGACGCCCTTCTCGACGAGCGCGTCGATCAGGTCGACCGGGACGCCGGAGAGGCCAAACCCTCCGACCGCCAACGAGGCGCCGTCCTCGACATCTTCGATGGCCGCCGAGGCGCTCTCGACGACCTTGCTCAGCGCCACGGGCCCCATCCATGGCTCCAGGTCGCGCTACGGCCAGCTCCCGTGCGCACAGCACCAGCCACTGCTCTCGCCTCCCACATGTCGTCTGGCTGCGTGGCGCGCATCGCACCACTCGTCGGCAGCCACCACGCTACCGCCCGACGCGTGCCGCACCCCTGCCCTGCACGGGTCCTGGTCGTAGCATCCCTCCATGACCACCAAGGAAAAGCACCGAGGGAGCAGGCCGTGCTCGGCGCAGTAGTCTTCGACCTCGACGGGGTGATCCTCGACTCCGAGCAGCTCTGGGACGCGGCGCGCCGCTCGGTCGTGGCCGAGCACGGCGGAGCGTGGCGTGACGACGCCACCAGCGCGATGCAAGGGATGAGCTCGCCCGAGTGGTCCCGGTACATGCATGACCAGCTGGCCGTGCGCCTCCCGGACGAAGAGATCGTGCGCTTCGTGGTCGCCGACCTCCTCGCGCGCTACGAGCGCGAGTTGCCGCTCCTTCCCGGCGCTGTCGAGGCCGTCCGCCGCGTGGCGTCGCGATGGCCGCTCGCGCTCGCGACGTCGTCGAACCGCGTCGTCATCGACAGGGTGCTCGAGCTCTCCGACCTGGTTGGCACCTTCGGCGTGACCGTGTCCTCGGAGGAGGTGGCGCGCGGGAAGCCTTTCCCCGACGTGTACCTGGCTGCGGCGCGAATGCTCGGCACCGCCCCCCAGGAATGCGCGGCCATTGAGGACTCGACGAACGGCATCCGGGCGGCGGTCGCCGCACGGATGCATGTCGCCGTCGTGCCGAACCCCCACTTCCCCCCGCCCGATGGCGTCTTGAAGAGCGCCGACCTCGTGCTCGCCAGCCTTGACGAGCTGACCGTCGAGGCGCTCGAGCGGATCGGGGGGATCGAGGGCGACCTCGACGAGGAGGAGGTCGAGTCATTCCCCGCCTCTGACCCCCACTCGGAGTGGGCAGGACCTTCGAGCTGATCAGCGGCCGTCGTCGCGGGTCTCACCTCGCTGCGACACGCGAAGTTCCACCGAACGGCGTTGCCGCCCGGCTGAGGTCGGGGCACGACTGCGTCCACATCCACGACGAAGGTTCCGACGACCATATGAGATCGCCTCGCGAATTTTCCGAGCGGCGCGGCCGGCATCCAGCGCGGAGGCGGTAATCTTACGTTGACGTAAACCAGAGGACACGAGATGGCAGTGACCAGCAGGACGTCTTCCACAGCGAGCGAGACCCCCGGAGAGGGGTACAAGTGGATCGCCTTGTCGAACACCACCCTCGGCATCCTGATGGCGACCATCAACTCGTCGATCATCCTGATCGCTCTGCCCGACATCTTCCGGGGCATCCACATGAACCCACTCGTGTCGTCGAACACGAGCTACCTGCTGTGGCTCCTCATGGGCTACCTCGTGGTGACCGCCGTGCTCGTGGTGAGCTTCGGACGTCTCGGCGACATGTACGGCCGGGTTCGGATGTACAACCTCGGCTTCGTCATCTTCACCGCCTTCTCGATCCTGCTCTCGGTGACGTGGATGGCGGGTGGCGCTGGCGCGCTGTGGCTCATCATCATGCGCATCCTGCAGGGCGTTGGCGGCGCCTTCCTCTTCGCCAACTCCTCGGCGATCCTGACTGACGCGTTCCCCCGCCACCAGCGGGGCCTCGCGCTCGGCATCAACAACGTCGCCGCGATCGCCGGATCGTTCCTGGGCCTGATCCTCGGCGGTCTGCTCGGACCGGTCGAGTGGCACCTGGTGTTCGTCGTCTCGGTGCCCTTCGGGATCTTCGGCACCTTCTGGTCCTACAGCAAGCTGCGCGACATCGGGATGCGCATCCCGACGAGCATCGACTGGTGGGGCAATGCAACGTTCGCCATCGGGCTCGTCGCCCTCTTGGCAGGCATCACCTACGGCATCATGCCGTATGGGCACGATACGATGGGTTGGACCGACCCCTGGGTCCTGCTCGCACTGTTCGGCGGCGCCGCGGTGCTGGTGGTGTTCGCCGTGATCGAGACGAGGGTGAAGAACCCGATGTTCCGCTTGCCGCTGTTCCGGATCCGGGCGTTCGCTGCCGGCAACATGGCCGCGCTGCTCGCCTCGCTCGGGCGCGGCGGGATGATGTTCATCCTCATCATCTGGCTCCAAGGGATCTGGCTGCCGTTGCACGGCTACAGCTTCGTCAACACCCCGCTGTGGGCCGGCATCTACATGCTGCCGCTCACCGCAGGCTTCCTCATTGCCGGTCCGGCGTCAGGGTACCTGTCCGATCACTTCGGTGCCCGCCCCTTCGCGACCGGAGGCATGGTGGTCGCGGCGATCAGCTTCCTACTGCTGACCTTCCTTCCCATCAACTTCTCGTACGTGTTCTTCGCGTTGCTGCTGCTCTTGAACGGGCTCGCGATGGGGCTCTTCGCCTCGCCGAACCGCGCAGGGATCATGAACAGCCTTCCGCCGCACCAGCGCGGTGCGGGGGCCGGGATGTCGGCGACCTTCCAGAACTCGGCGATGGTGCTCTCGATCGGGATCTTCTTCACCCTGATCATCACCGGTCTGGCCTCACACCTCCCCGCGGAGATGTACCAGGGTCTCGTGCACCAGGGCGTCCCCGCACCCGACGCCACGCGGGTGTCCCACCTGCCACCGACCGCGACCGTCTTCGCTGCCTTCCTGGGCTACAACCCGGTGAAGAGCCTCCTCGGCCCCGTCCTGGCGCACATGCCGGCGGCGCGGGTGACGTACCTCACGGGAAGGGCCTTCTTCCCACACCTGATCGCGCACGCCTTCGGTGACGGCTTGCACGAGGCCTTCTACTTCGCGCTCGTGGCGTGCGCAGTCGCAGCGGGGGCCTCGTGGCTGCGCGGCGGGAAGTACCACTACGTCGAAGGAGCTGAGCTCGGATCCTCCGGCAGGGTCGCAGCGGACGACCGTGCGACCACGTCACTCGGCGAGCTGGGCGTCAACCCCACCTCCACCAACGGTCGGGCTGCCAACGGTCGGGCTGCCAACGGTCGGGCTGCCAACGGGAACGCCGGCAACGGGGCGAAGGCCGGGCGAACGGGCGGGGCTCGTGGACGGCGCAGTGCACGCTGAGGGGTCCGACGAGACCAAGGAAGGTGGCGAGCAACTCCACGGCATCGGTGCCGTGGCCGCTCAGACCGGCGTGTCCGAGAGGACGCTGCGCTACTACGAAGAGATCGGGCTGCTCACCCCCCGGGACCACAGCCCGGGCGGCATGCGCCGCTACTGCAGCGAGGACATCGACCGAGTCCGGCGGATCCGTGAGCTCCAAACCCTCATGGGGTTCAACTTGGAAGAGATCCGGAGCGTGATCGCAGCCGAGTCCCGCCTCAACACGCTACGCGAGGACTTCCGCTCGAGCTCGGACAGCGATCATCAGCGCGAAGTCCTCGACGCGGCGCTCCAGGCGCTCGACGAGCTCCGTGATGCGGCGAGGGCGAAGATCGCCGCGCTCCAGGGATTTCTCGCCGACCTCGACGAGCGCTTCGCGCGTCACCGCCGGAGGCTCGAGGAGCTGCAGGCTGCTCGCGACGCCAAGGAAGAGCACGGATGAGCGGTCCGGACAAGTGTTCGGACCGCTCATAGGGTCATCGGGTCCCCACGCCCTTCGCCGCGCTCCCAACGCCGAAGGCGATCGCAGCGGCGATGGTCGAGAGGGCGAGCTGGCGGAACGCTGAACGAACAGGGGACTTCCCCGTGAAGATCCCCAGTGCCCCACCGACAACGGCGGCCAGGAGACCTGCGGCCACTACCGTGGCGATGACCGCCGCCGCGCCGCTGGTCACGAGCCATGGCACCAGCGGCACGGCCGCCCCCAGTGCGAAGGTGGCGAACGACGACGCGGCCGCGATGACCGCTGATCCGAGCGAGGACCGGTCGATGCCGAGCTCCTCGCGTGCGTGGGTCTCGACGGCGAGCTCCTCGTCCCTCATCATCGCGCTGGCCAGCCGGTGCGCCAGGTCGTGGTCGAGACCCCGGCTCTGGTAGATGCCGGCGAGCTCGCGCCGCTCTGCCTCCGGGAACTGCTGGATCTCCCGGCGTTCCTTGTCGATCTCGCGTTCGAGCAGCTCGCGCTGGGCCCGCATCGACACGTACTCCCCGATGGCCATCGAGCACGCGCCGGCGGCCAGACCCGCCAGTCCGGCCAGCCGGACGACGCCGGCGGCCGGGTGCGCACCGGCCATGCCCACGATGAGCGAGACGTTCGTCACGAGCCCGTCGCTGACACCGAACACCGCGGCACGCGCCGCGCCACCTTGCACGGCACGATGGCGTTCGGGCACGCGCTGCTCGGGTGCGGCCTCCTCGGGTTCCGGTGATCCGCCGGATACCGGCACAGCTACCTCCACGGATGGTCGGGGGTGTCCGAGCGTCACGATGCCGTGGGCGGCGACGATCGACGGGTCATTGGTCCACTGCACTGCCCACACGCTCGGCCCGGTCGGCGCTGAACAAGAAACACCCGCCCGACTCCAGCTCGAGACCCACGACGGTGCCCCGGGGCACTCGTCGCTCGCTCACGACTCCCGAGACCCGATGGCCCGCGGGCAGGTCCACGACCAGCTCGTAGTGACGGCCCCGGAAGGCCGTGTCGGCGACGTGGCCGACGAGATGGGCGGAGCCTCCTTCAGGGTCGCAGAGGCGGACCGCGGTGGGCCGGATCGCAAGGGATCCATGCTCCTTCGCGTCGCCTGTGGCGAGGCGCACTTGGATCGGTCGGACGCTCGAGAAGGCGACCGGGCCGACCTGGACGTGGCCGGGAGCAACACCGTCACCCGTGACCCGCACGTCGAGCTCCGCGCAAAGCCCCGTGAAACGGGCGACGAACAGGCTCGCCGGTGAGCTGTAGATCTCTTCTGGCGTCGCCAACTGCACGAGCACGCCGTCGTGGAGCAGCCCCACGCGATCCGCGAGGGCGAACGCCTCCTGCTGGTCGTGGGTGATGTAGATCGTCGTCGCGCCGGCCTCGCGTACGAGCGAGGAGATCTCGACGCGCATCCGCTCACGTAGGTCTGCGTCGAGGTTGGAGAGCGGCTCGTCACACAGGAGCAGTCCCGTGTCTGCGACCAACGCGCGGGCGAGCGCCACGCGCTGCTGCTCGCCGCCCGACAGCTGGGTCGGGAACCGGTCTCCGAGGTGGCCCAGCCCAACCCGCTCGAGGATGTCCATGGCCCGGCCCCGGGCCGCGTGGCGGGCGAGCCGACGGCGCCGAAGGGCGAACGCGACGTTGTCGCGAGCGGTCAGGTGGGGCCACAGCGCATAGTCCTGGAAGACCATGGCCAGGTCACGACGCTCTGGGGGAAGGTGGGTCTTGCCGTCCGCGACGACCGTCGTGCCGATCACGATGCGTCCGGACGAGAGACGCTCGATGCCAGCGAGCGAGCGCAGCAGCGTCGTCTTCCCGGAGCCCGAGGGGCCGAGAAGGACCATGAACGTCCCTGGCTCCACCGTGAAGCTGGGCCCACGCAACGCGTGGTTGCCGCCGGGATAGACCTTCGACACCTTTTCGACGACGAGTCGCTCAGCCACGGACCGTCGAGCCGATGCGGCGCCAGCCCTTCGGAGCGAGCACCCGGTAGGCGAGCAGCACGGCGCACACGAGGCACAGCGCGATGGCGACGCCGATGACTGCCTGTGCGAGCCCGAGACCGAAGTGATAGCCCGCGACATTCAGATTGATCGCCACCGAGAGCGGCGGCGAGCCGGGGGCGTAGAGCAACTGGGACATCGGCAGCTCGAGGAAGATCCCGCAGAACGTGAAGAGCCACGCCATGACCACCGGGCGCGACACGGCAGGCAACACCCCGCTGAGCCATGCACGCAGTGGTCCCGCGCCGTGCGCGCGGGCGGCATCGTGGAGCGAGGGCTGCACCTGGGAGACCGGACCGACGAGCACGCGCGCGTTCGTCGGAAGGCTCGAGGCGATGTAGCCGATCACGAGCAGCCAGACCGTCTGGTAGATGTCGACCCCGATACGAGAGAGGAAGGGAAGGTTGTATGCGAAGATGTACCCAGCCGCGAAGACCACTCCTGGTAGAGCCACGGTCGCGAGAAGGAGGAAGTCGAGCATGGCGGCCGAGCGCGTCCGGCGACGCGAGAGGAGCCGGGCCACCATGAAGCCCGCGACGACCGTGATGGACGCGGTGACGATCCCGTAGACGAGGGAGCGGTAGATGGGCCCGGACACGCCAGGGATGTGGAGCACGCCCGAGTAATTCGCGAAGGTGATCCTGCTCGACGCTCCGAAGTCGGCGAGCAGCGATCCGGTCACCGTGCCGACTGCAGGTGCTCCAAGGGCCAATGCGAAGAAGAGCGCGACGCACCCGGTCGCGAGGATCGTGCCCTTCGTGGAGAGCTGGCGCCGGACCGCTTGGCGCGTCCGCGCCGAGAGCACCGCGTAGGATCTCCCGCGCAGCGCCCTCGCCTGGAGCACGAGCGGCAGCGCGACCGACGCGACGAGGACGAGGCCGATCGCGGCCGCTGCGGGGAAGCTCGGGGGAAAGTTGCCGATTGCTGCATAGAGCTGGTACGTGGCAAGGGAGAAGTGAGAGTTGTAGGCGAGCGTGTACGCGACCCCGAAGTCGCTGATCGCCTCCGCGAACCCGATGGCGAGCGCGGACCAGATTGCCGGGGCGAGGATCGGCAGGACCAGCCGGAGCGCCGCAGATCTCGACGCGCCATGGACGCGCGCCGCATCCTCGAACTCCTGGCCGAGGCCGGCGAGCGACGCGGTGATGGTGAGGTAGGCGAACGGTACGGCGCGCAGCCCGAGCAGCAGCACGACGCCGAACGGACCCATGATCGCGTGTGTGACGAAGGCGGAACCGAGACCGAACCGTGTGAGCACGCCGTCCTTCACGACGAGCCGCTCCCAGCCGATCCCGGGCAGCCACGAAGGGAGCAGGAGGACGAGCCACATGCCAAGGGAGACGAACCGACGGCCCGGCAGGCTCGTGCGTCCCGCCAGCCAGGCGATCGGGAGCCCGATCACCAGCCCCAGCAACGCCGCCGAGGCGCTGACCCACAGTGAGTTCACGATCGAGGCAGCCGTCGTCCCGCTGAAGATCGTCTTCAGGTAGGCCAGCGTGAACCACTGGGGTCCCTGGTCGAAGAGCCTCGGCGAGACCGACAGTGAGAGGAAGCAGGCGCAGGGCACGAGGATGAACAGGGCGACCAGGCCCCACATCCCGAAGCGCAGTGCGCGCCCCGCCGCTACGAACCGGCTCGCCGTGACCCTTCCGGTGGGCAATGGGGACGCCGGAGCGTTGAACCCAGCCCCTTGGCCGCCCGTCGGAGCGGGCACGTCGCGTGCCAAGAGCTCCGCGTCCCGATCGGCGAGGGTCACAGGGCTTCCTCGGACCCAGACGCCGAGACGCCGACCGGAACGCTCACTTGGCGATCGTGTTCACGAACCAGCTGTTGATCGATGCCTCTCGCGGCCCCCAGACGTAGGGGTTCGTGTGCTGGACCTTGACCGAGGAGAGGCTCGGTAGCCCCGGCCGCGGGCTGATGCCCTGGATCACCGGGTAGTAGAGCGAGTCCCCAGTCGGTGTCCCTGTCTTCATGACCGCCTGGCCGAGCTTGGAGAGGACGAAGCTGGCGAACTTCTTCGCCTCGGCGATCTCGGTCTTTGTCGCCTTCGCGTCGATGCCGATGTTCGAGGGCAGCATGGTCGTCGGGCTCAGGTACTTCACTTTCAGCGTGGGGTCTGTGTGCTCGGCCCCGATCGCCGCAGTGCTCTGCACGAGGGCGATCTTGATCTGGCCGCTTGCAAGCGCGGACACCGTCGGACCGTTCGTTGTGTGGATGACCAGGCCGTTGGCCTTCAGCTTTTCGAAGTACCGCTTGCCCTTTGTGATGCTGCCGAGGTAATTCATCATCCCCGCGATGAACGGGTACGTCGGCCCGGACTGCGAGGGTGTGTTCATCCCGACGTCGCCCTTCCACCTGGACGACAGGAGTGTGCTCCACGACCTCGGGGGGTTCTTCACCACCTTGGATGTGTAGGCGATCGGCGCCATGAGCGTGATGCCGGTCGGGACGAAGCTCTCGTCCTTCGGGATGACCTTCTTGCCGAGCGCGTTCCACTTCACCTTGGGCTCGAAGTGCTTCACGAGCATGTGCTCGTCGTCGAGCTCGGCGAACGCTGTCTGACCGTCCACCCACAGGAGGCCCCAGTGAGGGTTGTTCTTCGACGCCTGGATCTGCGCCAAGAGCGGACCCGTCGAGTTTGTATCGAGCTTGGTCGGGATCCCCGTCGCAGCCTGGAAGGCATGCACCATCGCCTGGTCGTACCCCTGGGCCGAGTACACGACGAGCGGCACCTTCTTCTTCCCCTTCTTGGCGGCGAACGCAGGAGTCGCACCGGTGGCCGCGCCGACGACGACGGCCGCGCAGACGAGGCCGGCACCGAATGCACGCCGGCGGCGACCTCTCCGACCGCGCCTCATCGAATTCGCTTGCCTCATGCGCTCGCTCCCTTCGGACGGTCTCGTATGTGCCATCGGCCGATCCTCACTCAGTGGCCGCAGCGCACCGTACGCGTCGCTGGTTAACTGCCCGCGACGCGATACTGAACTCCAGCCGTACGGTCGGTGAACTTCTCGCGACGCCTGCATCAGCGGGTGCCGGTACTGCCGGCGCTTCCGGCACCTGCCGGCGCTGAGGCACGGTTCTGCGAGAGTTCACCCCGGGTTCATCCGCGCGTTGCGGTTGCGTCGCGCCCCGTTCATCTGCAACTCGTAGGGTTCTCGCGATGAGGCGGCAGGAATTGGTCGTCACGCCACTCCACCGTCCGTGGCTGCGGGCCGCGGGAAGGCAGGAGGGCGCAGCGTGACCGTCGCTGGCGACCGGACCGGCGGACGGGACAGGTCCGGGGTGCCCCGGGGATCCCTGCATGGTGGAGGGACGGCACCGAGCACCGCGTCACGACCCTGTCCCCTCGTCCTCGTCGTCGACGACGAGGCCTCCTACGGCCAGGCGCTCATCTCGGGGCTCGGCCAGGAAGGGTTCTCGGTAGAGGTTGCCAGAGACGGGCACGAGGCGCTCCGGTTGTTCACCCGAACCCGCCCTGACCTCGTGCTGCTCGACGTCATGCTCCCCGACCAGTCCGGCGTGGGGCTCTGCGAGCGATTGCACGCCGCCGCGTCGGTGCCCATCATCTTTGTGAGTGCCAGGGGGTCCGAAGCCGACATCGTGCTCGGCCTCGAGGCAGGCGCGGCGGACTACATCGCCAAACCGTTCCATCTGCGCGAGCTGGTGGCACGGATGCGTGCGGTGCTCCGGCGCGGCGCGGAGCTCCCAGTGCAGCGCGACGAGGTGCTCGCAGGCGGCCCCGTCCGCCTCGACACCGTCCGTCGGGAGGTCCGCGTCGGGGGCCGGCCGGTAGACCTCTCGCGCAAGGAGTTCGACCTCCTCGCCATGCTCTTGCGTCACCCTGGCCTGGTCGTCACCCGAGAGCAGTGCATCGATCAGGTGTGGCGGAGCCAAGACCTCACGGACACCAGGACGCTCGACACGCACGTCAAGCGACTGCGCTCCAAGATCGAGCTCGACCCCGCCAACCCACGACACCTCGTGACCGTCCGCGGGGTGGGCTTCCGCTTCGATCCTTGAGGGGCGAAGCCGGTCGGTCCATGCTGGAACTGCCAGCATCGGCAGAGCCGCTGTTTCCCGCTCGGGGCCATCGGCGCGTACGCCCTCGGCCTCGACACCGAACGAGGCGGTCCAGATGCTGATCTACAGGCTGTGACTGGCGCACGCGGTCGCACCGGGCACAACGTGGACCTCCGCCGGATCCTCTTCGCCCGTGGCGCTCGGGGGCTCACCTCGGGGTACTTCGCCGTGGTCCTCGGCGTCGAGCTGCACCACCAGAGACTGTCGGGCATCGAGGTCGGGCTCGTGCTCGGGGCTGTCCTCGGCGGTGCGGCGTTCGCCCTGCTCGGGGTGCGGCGCTTCGCCGACGGCGTTGGTCGTCGGCGCTGCTACCTCGCCGGATACCTTGCCCAGTCGGTGGCGGGCCTCGTCCTCGTCCTCTCGCCGTGGTGGTGGCTGCTCGTCCTCGTCGGCCTGACCGGAGCGCTTTCGGGCGAGATCATCGACTCGGGCCCCTTCGGTGCGCTCGAGCAGGTCATGCTCACGACCGCCGTCACCGAGGAGCGGCGACTGCGCACCTTCACCAGCTACGGCGCGGTCGGAACCGCGACGGGCGCGCTGGGCGCGCTCGGCGCCGGGCTGCTCGAGCTCGTCGGCCCCGGCGCCATCGGCCGGTCGAGCTTCCTCCCGATCATCCCGCTGGCGCTGTTCGGGGCAGCGTGCGCCTGGGGGCTGTCCGCTCGCGTCGAGCACGTCGCGATCGACGTCACGACCGGGTCGCCCGCACCGACCAGAGCCGGCCGGCCCGCTGGCAGCGAGACCCGCCAGATCGTGCACCGTCTCTCGGCCCTGTTCGCCCTCGACTCGTTCGGAGCCGGCTTCACGGTGCAGGCCTTCGTCGCCTACTGGCTCGCCGCCCGCTTCGACGCGGGCACGCTCTCGATCGGGATCATCTTCTTCGGGCTCGGAGTGCTCCAGACGTTCTCGATGATGGTGGCCGGTCGCCTCGGCGCACGGTTCGGGCTGCTGGCGACGATGGTGTTCACGCACCTGCCCTCGAACGGGTTCCTCGCCGCCATCGCCTTCGCCCCGAGCCTGCCGGTTGCCGCGGTGCTGCTCTGCCTTCGAGCCTCCCTGTCGCAGATGGACGTACCGACGCGCAACGCCTATGTCATGGCCCTCGTCCCAGCCGAGCACCGGACCGACGCCGCGAGCACGACCGGCGTCGCCCGGCTTCTCGCGCGCCCGCTCGGTCCGCTGCTGGCGGGCGCGGCCCAGACCCTGGCCCTCGGCGCACCCTTCCTCATCTCCGGGGCGCTGAAAGGCATCTACGACGTCAGCCTGTGGCTGTGGTTCCGGCGCGTCCCGCTTCCTGATGGGAACCCGTCCGTGCGAGGCGAGCCGAAGGAGCAAACACATTGAACAACCGCCTGAACGAGGCAGCGACGACATGAAATGGATGACCCGTGATGAAATGGATGACCCGTGCCCGACCGAAGACCGCCCGGATCGCGTGCCGCGCCGGACAAACGTGCCGGGACTCTCCAAAGAGCCCGCCCGCGCCCCCTGCGCCGTCCGTAGCGGGCGTCGCTACGCGGGTCCTGTCGGCGCTGCCTTGGGTCGTGAGAAGCGCCCGGCCTCGGAGCTTCGCCGAACCACTGCCGGCAGACGACCTCAGGCGGCGTAGCCGGTCGGCGCCGGTGTCGTCGCGAACCGCCGAGGCGATGCGGCGGGCGGTCGATGCCTCGTAGCCCGACCCGAGCAGCGAGGAGGAGACGAGGTAGTCCGCCGTTGCGCGGTTGGAGGCGGCCGGCACGTTCCAGACCACTGCGATGCGCAGCAGTGCCCTCACGTCGGGATCGTGCGGCTGGGCTTCGAGCGGGTCCCAGAAGAACACCAAGAGGTCGATCCCTCCCTCGGCGATGCGCGCGCCGATCTGGAGGTCGCCGCCGAGCGGACCGCTGCGCAGGAGCTCCACATCCAACGCGAGCTCGCGTTCGAGCAGGCGTCCCGTGGTCCCCGTGGCGACCAAGCGGTGCCGGGCGAGCAGGTCACGGTTGAAGCGCGCCCAGTCCAACAGGTCGGGCTTGCAGTTGTCGTGCGCCACCATCGCGATGCGCCGTCGACGGTGGGGCGGTGCTGGCTCCGGGCGGTGGTCCATGCCCACCACGTTGCCCGGTCGAGACGAACGTGCCGTGACCCAGCCGCGAATTCCGGATGAAACGTCTGCGCGTGGACCCCGGCTTGCTCGAGGTGCAGTCCAGCTCGCCGAACGGACTCAGCCGCGTCCTCCCATGCTGGCGCTACTGGATGTGCACCCCAGAGATGGCCCGGGCGATCACCAGTCGCTGGATCTCGCTCGTCCCTTCGAAGATGGTGTAGATCTTCGCGTCGCGGTACCAGCGCTCGACAGGGTTCTCGCGGACGTACCCGTAGCCGCCGAGGATCTGGATCGCCTGCTCGGTGACCCACACCGCCGTCTCTCCAGCGAAGAGCTTGGACTGGGAACCCTCTCCGGCCTCGAACTTCTTACGGTTCGCGGCCATCCAGGCGGCCCTCCAGCACAGGAGCCGTGCCGCGTCCGTGCGCATCTTCATATCTGCGAGCTTGAACGCAATGGCTTGGTTCTCGATGATCGCCCGGTTGAACTGCCTGCGTTCCTTCGCGTAGTCGAGCGCGTGCTCGTACGCGGCGCGCGCGATGCCCACGGCCTGGGCCCCCACCGACGGGCGCGACAGCTCGAACGTCGCCATCGCCGCCTGGGACGACGTGCGCACGCCTTCCCTCGCCCGCGCGAGCCGCTCGTCCAACTTCTCCTTGCCCCCGAGAAGACAACGACCCGGGACCCGGCAATCGTCGAGGACCACCTCCGCGGTGTGCGATGCCCGAATGCCCATCTTCTTGAACTTCTGCCCCTGGCTGATCCCCGGGGTCCCCTCGGGGATCACGAAGCTCGCCTGGCCCCGGGCGCCGAGCGCGGGTGTCACCGAGGCGACGATGACATGGATGTTCGCAAGGCCGCCGTTCGTGATCCACGTCTTCGTGCCGTTGAGCACCCACTCGTCCTTCGCCTCGTCGTAGACGGCACGGGTCTTGAGCGAGGACACGTCAGAGCCGGCGTCGGGCTCCGAGACACCGAACGCGGCGAGCTTGACGTCGTCAGGGGTCCCGAAGCACTGCGGGATCCACTCGGCCTGCTGCTCGGGCGTGCCGTTCCCGAAGATCCCGACGACCGCGAGCGTCGACCCGAAGATCGCCAGGGCGATCCCCGCGTCGCCCCAGCTCATCTCCTCGTTGACCAACAGCAGCGTGAGACCGGTCGGATCGAGGAAGGCGTTCGCGGCGAAGTCGAAGGAGTACAGCCCGATCTTCGCCGCCTCCTCGATGATGGGCCAGGGCGTCTCCTCACGCTCGTCCCATTCGTGGGCCGCAGGGCGGACGACGTCCTGCGCGAAGTCGTGGACCCACTTCTGGATCTGCAGCTGCTCCTCGTTGAGCTCGAGGGAGAAGTCGGCCATCTGCGCGCGCTCCTTCGTACCACCCCTGCCGCCACCAGGGGACCACACGGTTGTCGATCGTGAGGTTACTCAAAGGTAACCGTCAAGAGGTCGGCAGCTCTCCGGGCACGGCCGGCACGGATCGCCTGACCGGCAGCTCCCAGGGCGCGCGAACCAGCACGCAGGAGCGTACGAAAACGCGGATGACCGCCTGGGCGGCCCCAGGGCAGGCGGTGCCAGGTCAGCTGCTCGGTCGGACGTCCTTCGCCATGAGGCCCTTGGGGCCCTCCTCCACGCTGAACTCCACCTGCTGCCCCTCTTCGAGCACCCGGTAGCCGTTCATCTGAATCGCGGTGTGGTGCACGAACACGTCGGCGCCCCCGTCAGGCTGCGAGATGAACCCGTAGCCCTTCTCCGCGTTGAACCACTTGACCGTCCCCGATGCCACGGTGGCGATCCCCTTTCATCCTGCTGCTTCTCCATGCGTGAGCTGGCGGGGCCTGCACCGACGGGCCGACGTCGACCCCGGTGCCGGTGCACCGGCGCTCCGTTGCGGCAAGGACGCTAGTACACGGGACGGCACGCGGGCGTGAGCGACAGGGGGAAGGCATTCGGGGCCGTGCCCGGCGTCAGCGGCGCACGATCGTCCCGTCGGGCCCGTCCTCCACCGTCCAACCGGCTGCGACGAGCTCGTCGCGCAGCGCGTCCGCACGCTCGAAGTCGCGCGCTCGGCGCGCTGCGTCACGCTCGGAGACGAGCCTCTCGGTCGCCTCGTCGACCTCGCCGGCGGTGCCACGCAGGCGGAGCCCCAGCGCGCCGCACAGCAGGGCGACCGTGGAACCGAGACGCTGCGCGGCTGGCATCTCACCGGCGTCTGCGGCCGCGTGCGCGCGGTTCACCAGCTCGAAGACGAGCCCCATCGCCGCTGCAGTGTCGAGATCGTCGTCCATGTGGGCGCAGAAGCGTGAGACCGCATCCTGGTCCACCCCGGCCGGCGCGGCGGCGACCGAGTGCTCGCGCACGACTGGGCTGCCCATCGAGTCGGCCAGCGACAGCCGGCGCGCCAGCGCGTCGAGCCGGTCGAGTGCTTTCTCCGCATCCGCGATCGTCTCGGGGGTCACCTCGATGGGCGACGAGTAGTGTGCACGCACGACGAGGAGCCGGTAGGCGCGAGCATCGCCGCGCTCGAGGAGCTCGGCGATCGTCGTGAAGTTCTCGAGAGACTTCGACATCTTCTCGCCGCCGACCGTCACCCAGCCGTTGTGCAGCCAATGGTGGGCGAAGTCCTTCCCCACTGCGACGGCCTGGGCGCGCTCGTTCTCGTGGTGAGGGAAGATCAGGTCCTGGCCGCCGCCGTGCAGGTCGAAGCCCTCGCCGAGCAGGCTGAGCGACATCACGACGCACTCGGTGTGCCACCCAGGACGTCCCTCGCCCCAAGGGGAGGGCCACGTGGGCTCGCCGGGCTTGGCCTTCTTCCACAGGGCGAAGTCGAGCGGCGAGCGCTTCTGCGCGGAGCTCTCCACGCGTGCCCCTGCTCGCAGCGACTCGAGCGGCTGGTGCGCGAGCAATCCATACCCGTCGATCGTGTCCACCTGCAAGTAGACCCCATCGTCGGTCTCGTAGGCCGAGCCTCGGGCGACGAGCTCGGCGACGAGATCGACCATGCCCTGGATGTAGGCCGTCGCATGGGGCACGGCGGTCGGACGGAGCACCTCCAGGGCGTCCATGGCCTCCCACCATCGGGCCTCGTACTCGGCCGCGATCTCCGACTCCCGGCGCCCTTCCCGGGCCGCGCGCTCGATGATGTGGTCGTCGATGTCGGTGACGTTGGAGACGTGCACCACGTCGAGCCCGGTGAACGTGAGGTACCGGCGCAGGACGTCGAAGACCAGCATGAAGCGCCCGTGGCCAAGGTGCGGCACTTCGTAGACGGTCGGCCCGCAGACGTACATCGAGAAGCGGCCGGAGTCGCGCAGCGCCAACGGGCGGACCGAGCCGGTGGCCGTGTCGTGGAGCCGCAGCATGAAGGTACGGTAACGCAGTCATGTCCGCTCCGAGCGAAGAGCCCGAGACCACCCGGCCGTCACCCGACGAGACGCACGACACGCGCGCGGTGCCCGCGGTGCGCGCGGTGCGCATCCCGGACAAGCCGACCGTCGACGGCTTGGAGACGAAGTGGGGCGAGGTGTGGGAGGCGACCGGCACCTACCGGTTCGACGGGGACGCCCCCTCCGGGCGGGTCTTCGCCATCGACACGCCCCCTCCCACGGTGTCCGGCGCGCTCCACATCGGGCACGCGATGTCCTACACCCACACCGACGTCACCGCGAGGTTCCAGCGCATGCGCGGGAAGGCCGTGCTGTACCCGATGGGGTGGGACGACAACGGGCTCCCCACCGAGCGCCGAGTGCAGAACTACTTCGGCGTGCGCTGCGACCCCGACCTCCCCTATGACCCCGGGTTCGAGCCGCCGCCGCAGCCCGGCAAGGAGCTCCTCGCGATCTCCCGGCCGAATTTCGTCGAGCTCTGCCACCGCCTGACCGCCGAGGACGAGCGTGCCTTCGAGCACCTCTGGCGGACGCTGGGTCTCTCGGTGGACTGGAGCCGCACCTACACCACCATCGGAGACGTCGCGCGCAGGGCGTCTCAGCGGGCGTTCCTCCGCATGCTCGAACGCGGCGAGGTCTACCACCACGAGGCCCCGACCCTCTGGGACGTCGACTTCGGCACGGCGGTCTCGCAAGCCGAGCTCGAAGACCGGGAACGTCCGGGCGCCTACCACCGGATCCGCTTCAGGCTGGTGGACCTCGACAGCCCCTCTTCGGTCGAGATCGAGACGACGCGGCCCGAGCTCCTCCCTGCCTGCGTGGCGCTTGTCGCGCACCCCGACGACGCCCGCTACCGCCCGCTGTTCGGGCACACCGCGTCCACCCCGCTCTTCGGCGTGCACGTGCCTGTGCTCGCGCACCCGCTCGCCGACCCCGAGAAGGGGACCGGGATCGCGATGGTCTGCACCTTCGGCGACACGACCGACATCGCGTGGTGGCGAGAGCTCGAGCTGCCCACGCGCACGGTGATCGGGCGCGACGGACGCCTCGAGCCCGTACCGTGGGGTGCCCCGGGCTGGGAGTCCGACGACCTCGACCGTGCGCTCAGCGCGTACGGCGAGCTGGTCGGCCGCACCGTCCGGCAGGCTCAGGAGCACATCGTGGAGCTCCTGGCCCGCTCGGGCGACCTCGTCGGAGAGCCCCGCCCGATCACCCACCCGGTCAAGTTCTACGAGAAAGGCGAGCACCCCCTCGAGATCGTCTCGTCGCGCCAGTGGTTCGTGCGGACCCTGCGCCTGCGGGAGCGACTCCTGCGGCGCGGCGACGAGCTCCGGTGGCATCCCCCGTTCATGGCGCACCGCTACCGCGCGTGGGTCGAGGGCCTGAACAGCGACTGGAACATCAGCCGCCAGAGGTTCTTCGGGGTTCCATTCCCGGTGTGGTACGCAGTCGATGACGACGGCACCGTGCGCTACGACGCGCCGCTGGTCCCCTCCGAGGGCTGCCTGCCCGTCGACCCTTCGACCGACGCCCCCGACGGCTGGGACCCGGACCGGCGCGGCCAGCCCGGTGGGTTCGTTGGCGACCCCGACGTGATGGACACCTGGGCGACGTCGTCGCTCACGCCCATGATCGCAGGGGGATGGGAGGAAGACCCCGACCTCTTCGCCCGGGTCTTTCCCTTCGACCTGCGCCCGCAGGCGCACGAGATCATCAGGACCTGGCTCTTCTCCAGCGTGGTGCGCTCCGAGCTCGAGCTCGGGGTGCTCCCATGGACCGACGCCGCCATCTCCGGCTTCGTCGTGGACCCCGATCGAAAGAAAATGTCCAAGTCCAAGGGCAATGCGACGACGCCGCTGCCCTACCTCGAACGCCACGGGGCCGACGCCGTCCGCTACTGGGCGGCCAGCGGCAAGCTCGGCACCGACACCGCCCTCGACGAGGGACAGATGAAGGTCGGGCGGCGCCTCGCGATCAAGATCCTCAACGCGTCGAAGTTCGTGCTCGGACGCGTGGGCGACGCAGGAGACGCAGACGGGACGGCACACGCCGGGAAGGACGGTCAGCTGCTCGGCCCGCGCGTCACCGAGCCGATCGACCGGGACCTCCTGCGCCGACTCGGAGGCGTCGTCCAAGAGGCGACCAGCGCGCTCACCGGCTACGACCACTCGCGCGCGCTCGAAACGACCGAGAGCTTCTTCTGGTCGTTCTGCGACGACTACCTCGAGCTCGTGAAGCTTCGCTCCTACGGCGAGCCGGGCGACGCTGCGGCCGCTTCGGCGCGAACGACCCTCTCCCTCGCCCTGTCCGTGCAGCTCCGCCTCTTCGCTCCCTTCCTCCCGTACGTCACCGAGGAGGTCTGGAGCTGGTGGCAGACGGGCTCGGTCCATCTCGAGCCCTGGCCGGACGTCTCCGTGGAGCTCGCACCGCTCGTACGCAGCGCCAAGCGCGAACCCGGTCACGACGAGGCGGTCATCGACTGGGGCGAGGCCCCGGTGCTCGACGACGTCTCGGCCGTCCTGGCAGCGGTCCGCAAGGAGAAGACCACCCAGAAGAGGTCGATGCGGGCACGGGTTGCCAGCCTCACGGTGGTCGACCGCGCGGAGCGCCTGGAGCGCCTGCGCTCGGCACGCAGCGATCTTCTCGATGCCGGCGGCGTCGAGCCCGGCGGGCTCGTCCTGGAAGAGGGCGAGCCTTCGTCGATATCGGTCGTCCTCGACTCCAGCGCGTAGGGTTCCCATGGGGGCTCCCTCGGCGAACGCAGGGCCGGACCTCGGCATGTGGGCGAGCGGGGATGCGGGACTGGGGTATAGGAGTGACCTGCGGAGGACTCGCCCATGAGCAGTCGAGGTTGCACGCACGCGTCAGTGGCCAAGGCTCGCCCTCGCGGCGTTTCCGCCACGCGGGTCCCGAAGCGGCCCGCGTCGGAAGAACCGAGGTAAGAGGACGAGGTAAAGGAGCGGTAACCGAATGGACCAGACCTTCAAGATCGGGGACGAGGAGGCCGACGGCATCCCGGTCGTCTCGCCGGCCGGCGAGATCGACGTCGCCACCGCGCCACCGCTGCGCGACCGTCTGCAGGCGCTCAGCGCCTCGGGCAAGCCGACCGTCGTCGTGAACCTCCTCGGGGTCACCTTTCTCGACTCCACCGCGCTCGGGGTGCTGGTTGCCGCGCTCAAGCGCAGCCGCGAGGCCGGCGGCGACCTCCCCCTCGTCATCGACGAGCCGCGCATCCTGAGGGTGTTCGAGATCACCGGCCTGACCGGCGTCTTCTCGATCTTCGGGAGCGTCGGAGCAGCGCTCGAGAGCGTGAGGCGCACATGAGCGAGCGAAAGGCGGGCACCATCTCGGTCGAGCTCTCGATCCCGGTCCAGGCCGACCTCGTCGTGCTCGCGCGGCTGGCGGCCGCGACGCTCGCAAGTCGCGCCGGGTTCGGGGTCGAAGACATCGAGGACCTGCGGCTGGCGGTCGAGGAGCTGTGCCTCTCGCTCGTCGAAGGGCGCGAGGACGGCAGGCTCCATCTGAGCTACGAATGCGAAGGTGACGCGATCGAGGTGGCCTGCTGGTACGAGGACGACCACATGGCGAGCAGCGCGCGCCGGACGACAGCGGACGACCTTTCATTGAAGATCCTCGACGCACTCGTCGACGAGCACGGCCACCGGCTCCGGGATGGGCGCACCGGTGCCTGGTTGCGCAAGCGTCGATCCGACAGGGCGGTTTGACGATGACATGTTGACGGACGAGGCACCCAGCCAGGGGGATGGCACGAAGGCACTGTTCTTCGAGCTCGCCGCCAGCCGAGACCCTGCAGTCCGGGACCGGCTCGTCACCGCGCACCTCGGGCTCGCCCACCAGCTCGCGCGCCGCTACGTCAACCGTGGGGAGCCGTACGAGGACCTGGTGCAGGTGGCATCCCTCGCCATCGTGAAGTCGGTCGACCGTTTCGACCCACATCGGGGCATCGAGTTCACGACCTTCGCGACGCGCACGGTGATCGGAGAGCTGAAGCGCCACTTCCGAGACAAGGGGTGGGCGGTCCGGGCCCCGCGCCGGGTGCAAGAGCTCTACCTCGAGCTCGGCAAGGCGACCGAGACGCTCTCGCAACAGCTCGGTCGCTCCCCGACCGTGAGCGAGCTCGCCACGGCCACGGGCGCGACGGAAGAAGCCGTTCTCGAGGCGCTCGAAGCCGGCCAGGGGTACCGAACGGCCTCGATCGACGCGACCGGACGCAACGAGGAGCCGCTCGCCTCCCACCTCGGCGGAGAGGACGCCTCGCTCGGCGCCATCGAAGACCGCGAGCTCCTCGCGCCGGCCCTTTCCGCGCTTGCGCCGCGTGAGCAGCTGATCCTCCAGCTTCGCTTCGCCTACGGCCTCACCCAGTCGGAGATCGCCGCTCGAGTCGGCATCAGCCAGATGCACGTCTCGCGGCTCCTCGCCGCAAGCCTGAAGCGACTGCGTTCGAGCGTCACCGAGGCCGGCGCCGGCTCCACCGATCGGGACGGACAGGCGGAGCCCGAGGTGCACAGAGCGTGTACTCCGGCGCACGAGGGCCGCGCCGCGTCATGATCCCCGGTCACCGTGTGCGGGCCGCCAGGGTGCCCGGGAGCACCTCCCAATAGCGTCGAGCCGCCGCCCCGGGCAAGTTCGAGTAGTAGATGCTCCCCGAGCTCGAGACCAGCTCCGAACCGGCGCTGGCACACGACGCGTCCACCAACGCGCTGATCCGGCGCTACCGAGCACTCGAGCAGCACGGCTGAAGGTCGGCGCCGCCCCTCGCAGCTGGCACGGCTCCCGGGGCGCCGGGCGACCTCGGTGGTGCCCGGCGTAGGGTGGCGTCATGGCCACGAAGAACCCGATGCAGCTCGGCATGGTCGGCCTCGGCAGGATGGGCGCCAATCTGGTCCGACGCCTGATCCGAGACGGTCACCGCACCGTCGTCTTCGACGTCGACCCCCGCGCCGTCGAGGCGCTCGAGCCGGACGGTGCGACGGGTGCGTCCTCGCTCGCCGATCTCGCAGCCAAGCTCGACCCGCCGCGTGCGGTGTGGCTCATGCTGCCTGCGGCCATCGTGGGCTCGGCGCTCGACGAGCTCACCGACACGCTGGAACCCGGCGACACGGTGATCGACGGAGGAAACTCCTACTACCGCGACGACATCGCTCGAGCGAAGGCGCTCTCAGGACGCGGCATCCACTTCGTCGACTGCGGGACGAGCGGCGGGGTGTGGGGGCTCGAGCGTGGCTACTGCCTCATGATCGGCGGCGAGGACGCCCCGGTTCGCAGGCTCGACCCGATCTTCAAGACGATCGCCCCGGGTCGCGCCAGTGCTCCGCTCACGCCCGGCAGATCGCGCGAGGACGGGACGGCGCCCGACGGCTACCTCCACTGCGGACCGAGCGGCGCGGGCCACTTCGTGAAGATGGTCCACAACGGCATCGAGTACGCGATGATGGCCGGCATCGCCGAGGGACTGAGCATCATCGGGCACGCCGACGCGGGCACGAAGCCCCAGGAGACCGACGCGGAGACCGCGCCGCTGCGCGATCCCGAGGCGTACCGCTACTCGATCGACATCGCGGAGGTGGCAGAGGTGTGGCGGCGAGGTTCGGTCGTCGGGTCGTGGCTGCTCGACCTCGTGGCGGACGCGCTCGCACGAACAACCGAGCTCGCGCAGTTCGCCGGCCGCGTGTCGGACTCGGGGGAGGGCCGCTGGACGGTGCTCGCCGCGGTCGACGAGGGGGTGCCGGCGCCCGTGATCACTGCATCGCTCTTCGAGCGGTTCGAGTCACGCAGCCGCGGAGAGCTCACGGGAAAGCTCCTCTCTGCGATGCGCAGCGAGTTCGGCGGTCACGCCGAGAAGCCTGCTGGACCGTAGGCCCGCCCGTGCACCACGAGCTGATCGTCTTCGACGACCTCGGCGCGCTCTCCAGGGCCGCTGCCCGCTCCGTGGTCGACCTCGCCCACGAAGCGGTCGTCCAGGACGGCACGTTCCATTTCGCCGTGAGCGGCGGTACGACGCCCTGGCAGATGTTCGCCGTGCTGGTCACCTTGGACATGCCCTGGGAGCGCACGGTCATCTGGCAGGTCGACGAGCGCGTCGCGCCCGGAGACGACCCCGACCGCAATCTCGCGCACTTGCGCGAGGCGCTGGGAGACGAGGCGGCGACGGTGCGCCCGATGCCAGTGGAGGATGCCGATCTCGATGCCGCCGCCGCCCGCTACGGGGCTGCGCTGCCCCAGCAGCTGCACCTGGTGCACCTCGGCCTCGGCCCGGACGGCCACACGGCGTCCCTCGTCCCGACAGACCCCGTCCTCTCGGTGCAGGACCTCCCGGTAGCGCTCACCGCAGCCGCGTACAAAGGCCGGCGGCGCATGACGCTCACCTACCCGGGGATCAAGCGTGCTCGTCGCCTGCTGTGGCTCATCAGCGGCCCCGACAAGCGCTGGGCTCTCGAAAAGCTTCTCGCATCAGACCCCTCGATCCCCGCAGGGCGAGTGGAGGCAGGGTCGTCGGTCGTCATGGCCGACCGCCCCGCGGCGCCAGGCAACGCCTGACCTGATCACCACCCGCCGCCCCCGGGATGCACCCTCTCGGCGCGCCCGCCCCGGCCCACGATCACCTCGCTGACCATCTCGGGAGGGAACAGGCCGTGCTCCACCACTCCCAGGACCCCGCGCAGCGTGCGGGCCAGCCATTGCGGGTCGTCCACGGCACCCAGGTAGTCGCAGATGACGCCATGGTCGGGGCTCCGTCCAGCGTCGCGCCTGCGGACCGGCCCGACGGCCTCGAGCCGGCGGAGCGTGGAGGCCAGACCGAAGGCGACCAGCTCGAGGGGCACGGGCGGACGGAGCGCGCGAACCAGCTTCGACGAGTCCACGATCACGACGAAGCGGTCAGCAGCTGATGCCACGAGCTTCTCACGGGTGTGGGCGCCACCACCACCCTTCACGAGCCACCCGTCCGGTGCGACCTCGTCGGCTCCGTCGATGGCGATGTCGAGGTGCAAGAGCGAGGAGAACCGCTCGACTCGCAGGCCGGCCTCCCGAGCCAGGACCTCGGTGCGCGGCGAGGTCACGGCGCAGCGAACGTCCAGGGAGCGGGCGGCCAGCGCCGGCACGAGGTACGCGACGGTCGTGCCGGTCCCGAGCCCGACGGACATCCCGTCCTCGACCAGCTCTGCCGCGGCCTGCGCCGCGGCACGCTTTTCGTGTTCTGCCGTGGTCACAGCCATCCATTGTCCCGTGCCCCCGGAGGGACGCCGGGGACGGGAACCGGCCGAAGAGTGCCCATCACCGGCGCTGGTGCGGTGCCCTGCGGCCCGGCGCGACGAGGAGCGTGCAAGCCCGCGCCGGGGCGCGGAAGGGCTTCGCCGGCTCGACATGGGAGCCGACCACCAGTTCCTCGGCGGTGTCGAGCGCGACCGTCCAGCGCGCCACCCCGTGGCGCGGAAGGCGCCAGTCGATCGACTCGTCGTGCGCATTGAGCACGAGGAGGAACCGGTCGTCGGTCACCTGCCTGCCGCGCTCGTCGCGGTCGGGGATCGCGTCGCCGTTGAGGAAGACGGCGACCGACTTGGCAAAACCCGACTCCCAGTCGGCATCGTCCATCTCCGCCCCGTCGGGCCGGAACCAGGCGATGTCGGGCGTGCCGCGGATCGGCCGGCCCTGGAACCACCGGCGTCGCCGGAAGATCGGGTGCTCACGCCGGAGGGCGATCACACGGCGGGTGAAGGCGAGGAGCTCGTCGTCCGCGCGGAGCCAGTCGAACCACGACACCTGGTTGTCCTGGCAGTAGGCGTTGTTGTTCCCGCGCTGGGTGCGTCCGATCTCGTCACCGCCGAGCAGCATCGGCACGCCCTGGGAGAGGAACAGGGTGGCGAGCAGGTTCCGCTGCTGGCGCCGTCGGCAGGCGAGGATCGCGGGATCGTCGCTCGCGCCCTCGGCGCCGCAGTTCCACGATCGGTTGAAGCTCTCGCCGTCGCGGTTGCCCTCGCCGTTGGCCTCGTTGTGCTTCTCGTTGTAGGAGACGAGGTCGGCAAGCGTGAAGCCGTCATGGGCGGTCACGAAGTTGATGCTGGCGACCGGACGGCGCGAGTCGGACTGGTACAGATCGGAGCTGCCCGTCAGCCTCGACGCGAGCTCGGGGAGCGTCGCGGGCTCGCCGCGCCAGAAGTCGCGGACGGTGTCGCGGAACTTGCCGTTCCACTCCGACCAGACCGGAGGGAAGTTGCCGACCTGATAGCCGCCCTCGCCGACGTCCCAGGGCTCCGCGATGAGCTTCACCTGGCTCACGATCGGGTCCTGCTCGATGAGGTCGAAGAATGCCGAGAGCCGGTCGACCTCGTGGAATTGACGCGCGAGCGACGCGGCGAGGTCGAAGCGGAACCCGTCGACGTGCATCTCGGAGATCCAGTAGCGCAGCGAGTCCATGATCAGCTGGAGGCTTCGCGGGTGGCGGACGTTCAAGCTGTTGCCGGTCCCGGTCGTGTCGTAGTAGTGCCGCGGGTCGTCGGGCACGAGCCGGTAGTACGCGCGGTTGTCGATGCCCTTGAACGACAGTACCGGGCCAAGGTGATCGCCTTCTGCGGTGTGGTTGTAGACGACATCGAGGATCACCTCGATGCCTGCGTCGTGGAGCGCCCAGACCATCGTCTTGAAGTCCTGAACCTGCTGGCCGAGGTCGCCCGAGGCGTACTCGTTGTGCGGGGCGAAGAACCCTATCGAGTTGTAGCCCCAGTAGTTCCGCAGGCCCCGCTCGACGAGGGGCGCGTCGTGGACGAACTGGTGCACGGGCAGCAGCTCCACCGCGGTGACACCGAGCGCGCGCAGGTAGTCGATCGCCACCGGGTGCGCGAGCCCGAGGTACTTGCCTCGAAGGCGCGGAGGGATCTGGGGGTGCCCGACCGTGAAGCCCTTCACGTGGACCTCGTAGATGACGGTGTTGTGCAGCGGAGTGCGGGGCGGTCGGTCCGAGCCCCAGTCGAAGTACGGGCTGTGGACGACGCTCTTGGGGACGTGGGGGGCACTGTCACGGTCATTGCGCGCTTCCTCGTCGCCGGGGACGGAGCCGAAGCAGGCGGGATCCCAGTCGACCGCGCCGGCGATCGCCTTCGCGTAGGGGTCGATCAGCAGCTTGTTCGGGTTGCACCGCAGTCCCTGCGCGGGGTCCCAGGGGCCGTGGACGCGGTAGCCATAGCGCTGGCCGGGCCCGACACCTGGCAGGTACGCGTGCCAGCAGTGGGCGTCCACCTCCTCGAGAGGCACACGTGTCTCCCGCCCCTCGTCCGCCAGGAGGCACAGGTCGACCCCCTCGGCAACCTCCGTGAAGACCGAGAAGTTCGTGCCCGCGCCGTCGTACGTCGCCCCCATCGGGTAGGCACGGCCGGGCCATGCCTCCACATGGTCAGCCACAGGACCTCGCTGCTCCTCGCATCGTGCTCAGACGCCGAGCGCGGGACGGTACGCCCGCCGCACGTACTCCTCGACCATCCGGTGGGCCGAGAAGTAGGACGCGTTCAGCGCGATGGCATAG
Source organism: Actinomycetes bacterium (assembly GCA_021845725.1). Lineage (GTDB taxonomy): Bacteria > Actinomycetota > Acidimicrobiia > Acidimicrobiales > RAAP-2 > JAJYVT01. Next base: position 38,125 of record JAJZVL010000002.1, read on the forward strand.
CGCCCGACCGCCGAGAATGCGTCTGGGTCCTTGTAGTAGAGGGGGGCGACGATCGTCTCGAGCGTTCTGTAGATGCGCTCGGCATCCTGGTCCTGCGAGCCGCTCTGTCCGCCGGCTTCCGTCCGTTCACCGAGGCCGGTCTCCTTTCCGGCGTCGTCCCCGATGCCCTCGGGCGCGTCGATCGCCCACCCCGTGACCCCCTGGACCCATCCTTCGAGCCACCACCCGTCGAGGGTGCTCAGGCTCGGCACCCCGTTCAGCGCCGCCTTCATCCCGCTCGTGCCGGAGGCCTCGTTCGGAGGGGTCGGGGTGTTCAGCCACACATCGGCTCCCGCACAGAGCAGGCGGCCGAGCTCCATCCCGTAATTCTCCACGAACGCGATGGTCACCCTGCGCGGGGAAGCCGCCGCCACCGACATCACATGATGGATCATCTGCTTCGCCTCGTGGTCACCAGGGTGCGCCTTCCCGGCGAAGACGACCTGGAGCGGCGCGCACTCGGCGATCGCGGCGAGACGGTCCGGATCGGCGAGCACCAGGTCGTTGCGCTTGTAGGCCGCGAACCGCCGTGCGACGCCGATGGTGAGCACGTCCGGGCGCAGGCCGATGCCCGCGCGCCGACGAACCTCCGCGCACATCCGGCTCTTGTTCTTCTCGTGCGCCGCGCGCAGCTCGGCGAGCGGGATGCCGGACGCGCAGCGGAGCCGCTGGCTGTCCTGGCGCCAGCCCGGCAGGCGCCGGTCGAAGAGCTCCGCGGTCGCGGGCGCCGCCCACGAGACGCTGTGCACGCCGTTCGTGATCGCCTCGACCGGCTGCCACGGGAACATCTCGTGCGTCACCTCACGGTGCCGGAGGGACACCCCGTTCACGAAGCCCGCACTGCGCATGCCGAGCACGGTCATGTTCAGCGTGCCGTCGTCCTCCAAGCATCCCAGACCGGCCAGGGCGTCGAGCACCGGTCTTCCGAGCACTGCGTCGGCGACGTCCCGGGAGAACCGGTCGTGCCCAGCGGGAACCGGCGTGTGGGTGGTGAAGACGCACCGTCGCCGCACGGCGTCGAGGTCCGCCTGCGCTGCTCCGAGGAGGGAGCCCGACAGCGCGCCGGCGGGATCGAACCCCGCGACGCGCCGTGCGAGCAGTGCCACCGCGACGAGGGAGCCGTGCCCCTCGTTCAAATGATGGACCTTGATGCCCTGGTAGCCGAGCGTGTCGAGGGCAAGCGGACCGCCAAGACCGAGCACCGCCTCCTGGCGCAGGCGCTCGTATGGCTCGCTCGCGTACAGCCGATCGGTGATCTGGCGGTCTTCGGGTGCGTTCTCCTCCACGTCGGTATCGAGGAAGTGGACCGGCACGCGGTGGCCGTCGATGCCCTCGACCATCGTGCGCCACACGCGCAGCTCCACCCGCCGTCCTGAGATCACGACGGCGACGCGTACCGGCAGCTCCTCGAGCTCGGACGACGGGGACCACTCGACGGGCGCTTCGTGCTGCTCGCCACCTGCGGTCGACTGGTCGAAGAACCCATGGGCGTACAAGAGCGTCACGGCACCGAGCGGCAGGCCTCGATCGGCGGCTGCCCGAACGTGGTCGCCCGCCAGTACGCCCAGCCCACCGCTGAAGGTCGGCAACCGGTCGTCGAGGGCGATCTCCATCGAGTAGTACGCGATGGTCACGGGGGGCTGGTCCAGACGTGCCACGACGCCCGACGCTACCGGACGCCGCGCACGGCGCAGCGACGCTGCCGCGGTCCCAAGGTGGTCCGCGGCCGGCGCGCACGGCGGCCGTGACAGCTCTGTGCCACGTAGGAGCTAGTGTCGGCACATCGGCGACCCCTTCGTAGCGACCGCTGCAGGTCCCCAGAAGGCCCGACCAGCTGGGGCTGGCGAGCCGCATTCGTCAGACGGCGCCGCACACGCCTCGCGAGGCGAACGGCCGGCTCGCAGGCGTCCGGTCCACCTCGTCACCATCCTCGTCAGCACCGTGGGCGCCATCGTGATCGCCTCGCTGGCCTGGCTGACCGGCGTCGTCAACTCCCACACTCAGTCGCACCTCTTGAGCATCCAGACCGACGCCGCAGGCGTGCTTCTCGGCGAAGGCGTGTCCCTCATCCAGACACCGCTCACGACGGCGGCCGCAGTGGCCCAGGCAAGCCACGGCGACATTGCCGCGGTCGAGCGCTCGATCGGTGCCGACGCCGGCGCGCAGCCACGGCTCTTCCGGTCGTTCTCGTTGTGGGAGCTCACCGCTCGAGGCCCGGTGCGGCTCATGGAGGTGGGCCGGCGCACATCCCTGAGCGCCAGCGCGGCGACTTTCGCGCCGGTGGTGTCGAGGATCCATGCCCCGCAGGAGCTCACCGTCGTCGACCTCCACGGCTCGCCTCCACGGCTGGACTGTGCCCTGGAGGCCATGGGTACACCGGCGTACGTCGTGCTCGCAGACGTGGCGCTCCCGCTGGGGCGACACGCGATCATCCCACGGTCACCGGCGTTCCGCGACCTCGAGTTCGCCCTCTACCTCGGCTCCCGGCCGCGCGCCGATCGCTTGCTCGAGGCGACGTCGCCACCACCGCCGGTGCGCGGGGCGACCGCCAGCGTCCGTGTGCCGTTCGGCACGACCGCGCTCGACTTCGTCGCCTCGCCGCGCCGTCCTCTCGACGGTGGCCTCCTGCCTGCGCTGCCGTGGATCGTCGGAGCCGTCGGGGCCGCGCTCTTGGCCGCCGCAGCCGTCACGACGCAGTGGCTCATGCGACGGCGCCAGACTGCCGAGCTCCTCGCCCGCGAGAACCTCCGGCTCTACGCACAGCAGCGCTCGATCTCCGAGGTGCTCCAGAACGCCCTCCTCCCGAAGCGCCTGCCCTCCGTGCCGGGGATCGCGTTGGCAGCGCGCTACGTGCCGGGGGACACCACGGCCGACATCGGTGGCGACTGGTACGACGTGGTCCGCTGCGATGACAGGTCCTTCCTCTTCGCGGTCGGCGACGTCTCGGGCCGCGGCGTTCCGGCCGCGAGCATCATGGCCTCCCTGCACTACGCGATCCGGGCCTACGCGGCGCAAGGCGACCACGCGGCGACGATCCTGCACAAGCTCACGTCGCTGCTGGACGTGGCGCGAGACGGCCACTTCGCCACGGTCCTCCTGGGTCATGTGGACGTTCCCGGCCACCGGCTGACTCTGGTCAATGCCGGCCACCTGCCGCCGCTCGTCGTCTCGGACGGAGGCGCCCACTTCGTCCATGTCGTCCCCGGCGCCCCCATCGGCGTCGTCGAGGGCGTCCGGTACGTGCCATACACCGTGCGCGTCGCGCCTGGCTCGTCGGTGCTCGCCTACACCGACGGCTTGGTCGAACGCCGGGGTGAGCTCCTCGACACAGGCATGGCTCGTCTGCAACAGGTGGTGAGCGTGGTGCCCGAAGCTCCCGAGCGGCTTCTCGACCGTGTGATCTCGACGCTCACCTCCGACGCCGCCTTCGACGACGTCGCCCTGCTCGCGATGCGGTGGACCGAGTGAGAAGCGACCCGACCTTCCCCCGCCGCGTTGCCCGCCCCATCAGGCCTCAGCGGGCGACCTTCGCCTCCCCGCTGGAGTAGTCGTAGAACCCCCGTCCGGTCTTCTTGCCGAGGAGCCCCGCGTCCACCATGCGTGCGAGCAGCGGCGGCGCGGCATAGAGCGGCTCCTTGAACTCGTCGTACAACGAGTTGGCGACAGCCATCGTCGTGTCGAGGCCGATGAGGTCGGTGAGCGCGAGGGGGCCCATCGGATGCGCGCAGCCCTTCACCATCCCGGTGTCGATGTCTTCGGGGGTGGCGAAGCCCGACTCCATCATGCGGATCGCTGAGAGCAGGTATGGGATGAGGAGCGCGTTGACGATGAAGCCAGCGCGGTCCTTCGAGCGGATCGCGTGCTTGCCGAGCGCGTCGACCGCGAACTGCTCGGCACGCTCGATGGCCTCGTCCGAGCTGAGGAGGGAGGCGACCACCTCGACCAGCGGCAGGATCGGCACGGGGTTGAAGAAGTGGAGCCCGACGACCTGCTCGGGGCGCTGGGTCGCCATCGCGAGCTTCATGATGGGGATGGACGAGGTGTTGGAGGTCAGCAGGGCGTCGGGAGCCTCGACCACCTTGTCCAAGGCCTCGAATACCCGCACCTTCTCGGGCTCCGCCTCGACGACGGCTTCGACGACCAGCTGGGAGTCGCCAAGGGCTCCGATGTCCGTGACGAGCTGGATGCGCCCGAGCGCCGCCTCTCCCTCCTCCTCGGAGAGCTTCCCGGCGGAGACAGCTCGCCGGATCGACGTCTCGATGCGGCTTCGCCCGCGTGCGAGGGCACCGGGGTCGAGCTCAACCACCGTCACCGACCGTCCCTTGCGCGCGCACACTTCGGCAATGCCCGAGCCCATGAGCCCGCACCCGACGACGCCGACTCGCTGGATGCTCTCCGCTCCCATCACGACCACCTCTCTTCTGTCTCGGCCTCTCGGGCGCTTCGGACTGCTCGGGCTGTTCGGACTGTTCGGGCGCTTCGGACTGCTAGGGCTGTTCGGACTGCTCGGGCTGCTCGGGCTGTTCGGACTGTTCGGACTGTTCGGGCGCTTCGGGGGTGTCCTCGCGGTCCGTTTCGGCCTCGAAGCATGCTAGCGGTGCGGCCATCACCAGCCCACTCGGACGAAGGGGCCAACGGCGCGTCGCCGAGCCCAGCGGGTATCGTCCGACAAGCTGACAACGCTGCGCCGACGGCCAGAAGGAGGTCCGACATGCCCCTCACCGGAGAGTACGAGCCGTCGACGTCGGAGTGGGTACGCGACCAGGTCGCTGAGTACGAGCGTTCTGGCGGGACGCGCGCCAACACGCTGCGGGACACCGGCTTGCCGGTCGTCATCGTCACGACGAGGGGAGCCAAGACGGGCAAGCTCCGCAAGTTCGCTCTCATGCGCGTCGAGCATGACGGTGAGTACGCGCTCGTCGCCTCGAAGGGAGGCGCCCCGGAGCACCCGCAGTGGTACTGGAACGTCAAGGCCGACCCCACGGCACTCATGATCCAGGACGGCCCCGAAGCCTTCGACTACGTCGCACGCGAGGTGGCCGGCGAGGAGAAGGCCGAGTGGTGGGCTCGGGCGGTCGCTGCGTTCCCCCCCTATGCCGAGTACCAGGCGAGCACCACACGGGAGATCCCGGTGTTCGTCGCCCGCCGCGCGGACGGCTGGACGGAGGGGCGCTCGTCCTGACGCGAAGGGGCGCACGAACGCGACGCGCGACAGCGGAGACCGCCCTCCTCACTCCCCCTGGTCGTCCCGGCCCTCGTCGTCGCCCACTCGGCCGGGATCTTCCTCCGCCGTTTCCTCCTCCTGCCGCTTTTCTTGCTGCTCCGTTTCCTTCGGTGATTCCCGCGACGCGTGGCGCGCGTGGTCGTCGTGTGCGCTGCGGTGCATGAGGGTGGCCGCGATGCCCGTGAGCCGCGCCGGCGTCGGCGTGCGGTGCTGCACGACGACGAGTGCCAGGCTGCCGATCCCAGCCATCCCGAGCGTGGTGACGAGCCGGTAGATCACCGTGGCCACGACGGCGTCACCAGGTGGGGTTCCCGCAAGGGTGAGCGCACCGATCATGCCACCTTCGACGAACCCGATGCCGCCCGGCACCGGTGCGAGCGCACCGGCGATCTGCGCGACTGCGTACGCGAACAACAGCGCTCTCCACGGCACCGGCAGGGCCACGATCGCGAACCCGGTCGCCAGCACCGCGACGTCGAGCATCCAGTTGAGGACGCTGAGCACGTACACCTGCGCGCCGCCCGAGACCGTCGCCCGGAAGTGCGAGACGTCGCCGGCATGATGGACCACACGCCGTGCCAGGCCCAGCCCGGGCAGGCGTCGCTCTTGCTCGAGCCAATCTTGGACCGCGGCGAGATGGTGCGCGATGGCGACGCCCGCAACGGCGGCGCCACCGAGAAGCACCAGCAGGCCGACGAACGGCCCCGGGCCCAGCAGCCCGGCGACGGCAGCACCGACCAGGCAGAGGAACAGCACGGAGATCCCGGCAGCGAAACCACCGGCGAGCACAGTCCACAGTGCGAGCGGGAGCGGCACGCCGTGGCGGCGATACTGGCTGACCAGCCACCCGCTCGAGGGGGCGATGCCACCCGGCACCAGATTGGAGATCCCGGTGGCCGCGACCGTCAGGCTCACCACCGTCCGGCGCGTCATGTGCGCCCCGCCGGCCGCGAGCAGCCGCCGCTGCACCAGCGCGTAGGCGAAGAACGAGACCGCTTCCGCGGCGAACGCCGCGGGCAGCCACACGAGCCCGGCAGGGCTGATGCGGTGGACGGCCGTGCCGAGATCTCCCCGGATGCGATAGAGGAGGAGCCCGAAGGCAGCCAAGATCACGACGAGGAGGAGGGCTTTCGGCGGTGGCAGCCAACGCGGCCAGCGCCACTTGCCGACGTGGTGGCCCGCGGGCCCGGGGGAGCCCGGTGCCTCGCCGGCCGCACCGCCGTGACCCGTCGGCGAGACCGGCACCGTTGGCAGGAGAGCGGGATCGCCGACAGCCATCCCCGAGAGTATTCCCCGCTCCCGCCCAGCCCAGGGCGTACGCCCTCGGACGGCGAGCGAAGCTACTGACCCGGAGGCGGGTGGAGCGCTGCTGTCAGCACCGCCCGCATGATGGGTCCCGCCGTGGTCGCTCCGTAGGTGCCCGACGGCTGGAAAGGCACCAGGACGCAGACCGCCACCTCGGGGTGTGTGTACGGCGCGAACCCGATCATCCAATCGTGGATATCGGCTGTGAGGTTCGGGAGGCCGGTCTGCGCGGTGCCGGTCTTCACCGCGACCCTGAGCGACGGGGGGAAGATGCCGTACGCGGTCCCGTCGGGCGCAGTCGCGACCGTCTGCATCAGCCTGCCGACCTGAGCAGCCGCAGAGGCGGTCATCGCGTGCTTGTAGACCGTCGGGTGGTAGCGCTTCACGACCTGGCCGTTGGAGTCCCGGATGACGGAGAGGACGTGGGGCGTCATGAGGTTGCCGCCGTTGGCGACCGCCGCGGCGACCATGGCCTGCTGGAGCGCGGTCGCCTTCACGTCCTGCTGCCCGAAGGCGGAGTACGCGAGCCCCGGCGGTCCGAGCTTTGTCGGCGCGAATGTCCCCGGAGCCGGGAAGGTCGACGCGGCGACGAAGTCAGGAAGGTCGATCGGCGGTCTCTGGTTGTAGCCGAAGAGGTCTGCCTGGCGAGAAAGGACTGTGCCACCCAGGGCGAGGCCGAGGTTTGCATATCCGGGGTCGCACGACGGCGGGAGCATCTGGGCGATGGTGCCACCGCACGGCGTGGCGCCAGCCGGACTTGTCGCGTCGTTGCAGAGCAGCTTTGTCGAGTCGGGCAGCGTGGTGCACCTGTGCGTCGGATAGTCGAAGCTCTCGAGCGACGGCTTCAGGTTGTAGACGGCGGTGGTGGTGACGACCTTGAAGGTCGAGCCCGGAGGCTCCGGGTCGTAGGTCGCAACCGGGGCACCCGGATAGAAGCCCTCGTGGTCGGGAACTGTGAAGTCTGCGTGGCCCGCCGCCTTCTCCGTCGCGATGTTCGGCGAGACGAGCGGATTCGGTGTGTAGGTGGGGTTCGAGGCCATCGCCAGGACCGCTCCTGTCTGCGGCTTCAGCACGACGATGGCGCCGTCCTTGTTCGCAGAAGGGATGGTCGTGAGCTCGTGCTCGGCGAACGCCTGCAGGTAGGGCTCGACCGTGAGGGAGACCGAGTCGGTGGTCGGAGGGGGGGGTGTGAGGACCTGCCCCAGGTTCTGCGGCGACTGTGCGTGGGGTACGAGCCACTGGTTGTACTCGCCCTCCACCCCGTTCGTGCCGTAGTAGGGGGAGTCGTAGCCGACGATCTGGGAGAACAGCGACCCCGTCGGGTACTGGCGTAGGTACTCGTAGGGGCCAGAGCCCTTGGGAGCCTTCACCGAGCGGGCCAGGATCTCGCCGTTGGCGGCAAGGATGTCACCACGCAGGTTGTCGAACCGGCTCGCTGCGACCCGCGGGTTTGTCGGCGACGAGTCGAGGGCATGCGCTTGGCGCATCTGGATGTTGACCAGCTGAGCGAGGACGAGCCCGAAGCACACGGCCAGCACGACCCCCAGCCAACGGATCCGGCGTCCCAACTAGCTTCCCCCCCAGGCCGGCCCCGGCAGCGCGACGTTGCCCGGCACCGGGAAGAGCCTGTTCTTCCGCCAAGCGGCGAATGCCTGCGTCACAGCTTCCGAGCAGCTAGGCAAGACACGGTCGCATCGTAGAGCACGCCGACGCCGTGGCTGGGCGCGACCTCGAGGTCGACCCGGATCAACCGTCGGATCCGACCGTGCGGTCACCCGGTGACCGCGCTCTGGGTGCCGCGATGGTCTCGGGAGTAGAGCTCGACCGCCCGCCAGCAGTACCACGCGACCACTGACCGGTATGGCCGGTACGAGTCGCCGAGCGGGTCCAGCTCCCGGGCGCTCGGTCGTGGCACGCTCCACGCGAGGCCGTAGCCGCGACGGACCCCGAGGTCCCCCGTCGGCCAGACGTCGAGCCGGCGGAGCTGGAACATGAGGAACATCTCCGCCGTCCACTTGCCGATGCCCCGCACACTGGAGAGGCGTGCGATGACCTCCTCGTCACCTGCTCGGTCGAGCTCCCCGCGTTCGAGCACGATGGCGCCGTCGAGCACCTTCGACGCCAGATCGCGCAACGACGCCGCCTTCGTGGCGGACAGCCCCACCGAGCGAAGCTGCGCGTCGGAGAGCTCGAGGAGCCGCCGGGGCTCCGCTCCGCCCCCCATGCATGTGAGCAGCCGGCCGTGGATGGCCGCGGCGGCGGAGCCGGCGAGCTGCTGGTAGACCACCGCACGCGCCAGCGCGTCGAAATGGCTCCCGGCGGGCGGCCGCAGCCGCGGCGCACCGACCTGTTCGTAGAGCCGGGCGATCACCGGGTCGCGCCCGGCGAGAATGCGAGCGGCCCCGGCGTACGAAATGCTCATCCCGCCACCCGTGCCCGGGCGAGGTCCACCCGGCCACCGCGCAGCGGCACACCCTCGCGCCGTAGCCAGGCACGCTGGGCATCACCCATGGGGACCGAGCCGTCCGCTCGGACCACGCGGTGCCAGGGCACCCGCTCGCGCGTCGAGGCAAGCACGCGGCCGACGAGGCGCGGAGCCTTCGGGTCGACGTCTCCGAACGTGCGCACGAACCCCGGCGGGATGGCGCGCACCGTCGCGAGGATCTGCGCGGCTCGCTGGCCGGGAAGCAGTGAGCAGGAAGGGCCGACCGGGCACGAGGGCGCCTCGACGCTGCGGTCCGCCACCGACGCCACCCCCCTCGGCGACGTGGTGCAGCGCCCATCCTCAGAGCACCGTTCGCTCGTCATGCGGAGCGAGTGTAGGAGGCCGGCTGCGCTCGCCTTCGACGCCACCCCTGCTGCCGGTATGCCCGTGTCGCCTCGCACCTCGGGCTCGCGACGCACCTCGGGCTCCCGTCCGCCTCGGGCTCGCGTCCGTCTCGGGCTCGCGTCCGTCTCGGGCTCCCGTCCGCCTCGGGCTCCGGCCCGCGCGGTCATCGAGGCACACGCCGGGTGAACGGGGCGAGGGCAGCGGGGGCGTCCGCGGGTCCCGGTGCGGGGCACCCGAGCACAGGGCCGTTCGGCCCTTGTGCCGACACCGCGGACAGGGCCAGTCTCGATACGTGGCCACACCTACGACGACGCTTGCCGCGCCTCTCGCCGCACCTGCGACCGCATCGGGCGCGACGCTCGCCGTCGAGGCGTCGAACCTCGTCAAGCGCTACGGCGACGTCGAGGCAGTGAAGGGTGTCTCCTTCGACGTCGGCCGCGGCGAGATCTTCGCCCTGCTCGGCCCGAACGGCGCCGGAAAGAGCACCACCATCAAGATGCTCTGCACGCTCGCGCTCCCGAGCGGCGGCACGGCCAGGGTCAGCGGCTTCGACGTCCGGCGCCAGCCGAAGGCGGTCCGCCGACGCATCGGCCTCGTGTTCCAAGAGCAGACGCTCGACGAGCAGCTCACCGCAGAGGAGAACCTCCGGTTCCACGCCGTGCTCTACCGCGTGCCGAGGGATGAGGTCGACGCCCGCATCGACCGGGTCCTTCGGCTCGTGGCGCTCGAAGGGCGCCGGAAGGACCTGGTCTCGACCTTCTCCGGTGGAATGGCCCGGAGGCTCGAGATCGCTCGAGGCATGCTCCACACCCCCGCCGTGCTGTTCCTCGACGAGCCGACCGTCGGTCTCGACCCTCAGACCAGGGCCCTCATGTGGGACGACGTCACGCGCCTTCGCAAGGAGGAAGGCGTGACGATCCTGCTCACGACGCACTACATGGACGAGGCGGAGTATGCGGACCGCATCGCCATCATCGACCACGGCCAGATCGTCGCGCTCGACAGCCCGGACGCGCTCAAGCGCAAGGTGGGTCAGGACACCGTCGAGCTCACCACGGCGGACAACGCCCTGGCGGTGTCGCGCCTGGCCGCCGCCGGGTACCGGTGCCAAGAGGGCGAGGAGGCGGTTGTCGTGTTCACGACCGACGGCGAGTCGCAGGTCGCGCGGCTCATCGAGATCGCACGCGTCCCGGTGAGCAACGTCCACGTCCACCGGCCCACGCTCGACGACGTCTTCTTGCACTTCACGGGGCGTCAGATCCGAGAGGACCAAGGGGAGCGGATGCTGTCGATGGCCGTGCGCGCACGAGCAGGGCGGCGCTGACGATGGCGACGACCCCCCTTTCCGTGCGTCCGTCCACGCCGAGCCTGCTCGACGAGCGCGGTGACCTGGTCGCGGAGCTCCGAACCATCGGCATGGTGTGGGAGCGTGAGCTGATCCGCTTCGTCAGGACCCGGACGCGGATCCTCTCGAGCTTCGTCCAACCGATCTTGTTCCTGTTCGTCCTCGGCTACGGGATGACGACCCTCGTCGGGTCGACCGAAGGCTTCACATTCAAGAAGTTCGTCTTTCCCGGTATCGTCGCGATGTCGGTCGTCATGACCGCGATCTTCTCGGCGATCTCCATCGTGTGGGACCGAGAGTTCGGGTTCCTACGCGAGATGGTCGTGGCTCCCGTCAGCCGCTCCTCGCTCGTCATCGGAAAGACGCTCGGGGGCGCGAGCATTGCGACCGTCCAGGGCACGATCATGCTGGCGCTGGCTCCGCTCATCGGAGTGCACCTCACTGCCACCCTGGTCGGACAGGTGATCGGCCTCGAGCTGCTCATGGCAGTGGGCTTGACGAGCTTCGGGGTGTTCGTCGCCAGTCGCATCCAGCGGATCGAGGCCTTCCAGGTCGTGATGCAGCTCCTGCTCTTCCCCATGCTCTTCCTCTCCGGAGCGCTGTTCCCACTGAAGGGGCTTCCCACCTGGCTCGCCGTCCTCACCCGGCTGAACCCGGTCACCTACGCAGTCGACCCCCTGCGCCGGGTGGTCTTCGCCGTCCAGGCGGTGCCGCCAGCAGCGGCCGCTCGCTTCTCCACCGGCATCAGCCTCTTCGGAACCATGCTCTCGCTGTCCGCAGAGATCGGGATCTTCTGTGTGTTCACGGCCGTGTTCCTCGCCCTTGCGATCGTCGGTTTCGGGAAGCCCGAATGAGCGCCGACCCTCTTCGCACCGGGACAGGGGACGCAGACGACCAGGAGTCCGGGGGCAGGAGCGCCGCGTCTGGTGCGGTGGACGAGCAGGAGCTCGAAGCACAGCGGGTGCGGCGACCAGGCGAGCTCTGGAGGATCGAGGGATCGGTGTCCGCGGTGCGCGCGGAGATCGGCCAGCTCACGTCGCTCGACGACGAGGCCTTGCGCACCCGCATCGCAGAGCTCGAACGCCGCTGGCGTGCCGAGCTCGTCGCCGTTCTGCCCGAGTCGGTCGTACCCGAGCTCCACGAGTACTTCGACTGGCTGGGCGAGGTGCCTCCGCACGTCTCGGAAGTTCGCATCGGCCTCGCACAGCTCGCGGGCTGGCTCGACGGGATCATCGTGGGGCTCGGCGTCTCGGTCAGCGGCGAGGGTTCGGGGGAAGGTGGCCTGGCGGTCGGCCAAGGGTCCCCATGACAAGGCGCGGGGACCCCGCACAGCATGAAAAGGAGGTCCGGGAGCGATGCGAAGCGCATTGGTAGTGGTGGACATGCTGAACGACTTCATGGATGGCGTTCTCGGCAACCCGGCAGCAACCGGCATCGTCGAACCGATCCGCCAGCTCGCCGCCCGCGCCCGCACAACAGCCGACTGGCTCGTCGTCTATGCCTGCGATGCCCACGAGCTCTCGGATGTCGAGCTCCGGGTCTTCCCTCCTCACGCGATGGCCGGGACCCCTGGCGCGGCCGTCGTCGACGAGCTGGAGCCGCACCACGACGACATCGTCGTTCCGAAGCGTTTCTACTCCTCCTTCACCCAGACGCGTCTCGAAGACGAGCTGCGCGCACACGACGTCGAGCGCGTCGTCCTGGTGGGTCAGCACACCGACTGCTGTGTGCGTCACACCGCGTACGACGCGTTCGCCAGGGGCTTCGAGCTCGCCGTCTGCCCTGATGCAACCACCGTTTTCGAGCCTGGTTCAACGGAGCCCCTCGCAGAACGACAAGGTCGCGCGCTCGACTACTTGCACACCTACTACGGCGCCCGAATTCTTGGTTCGCACGAGGTGGATTGACAGGTGAGGCCTGGCATCTCGGAGAAGGACGGACGGATCCAGCCGGCGAGGAGGTAACCATGAGGAGATGCACGCGTTGGATGGTGGCGGGAGCGACCGCTGCGATGACCGCTGCAGCAGTTGCCAGATGCCGTCCAGGCACCCCGCTCTCGAGGAGCTGTGGTCGCGCGCTCGCCCGCGTGCGCGGCCGCCTACGGTACACGGAAGGGAAGATCGAGGGGACGGTCTACCACCTGCGCGGCCGTGAGCCTGATCCCGCGGTCACAGACCTAACGCTCGCCGACCGCATACGCTCCAGTCTCGGCGACACGGAACGCAAGCTCGACCTTCCCCATGTGCACGTCATGGTGGAGCACCACGTCGCGCTGCTCCACGGGGCAGTCGGGACCGAGCACGAAGCGGAGGAGATCGAGCAAGCCGTCGCCGCCGTTCCTGGCGTCGCCGGGGTCGAGTCGTACCTTCACGTAGGGCTGGGCCCGTGGGACACGCGGCCCTCTGCAGGACGCGGCGTCCACCGGCCGTCAGCGGCGATGGAGACCCTTCTCGGCGCCGCGGAGAAGGCCGGTGTCTCGTCCACGGCGGCGCCCTTGGTCGTGCGGGGCGTCCTCGCGACGTTCGCGGATCGGTTGCCCCCCGCCCAACGTGCGCATCTGTCCTCCAACCTCCCCGCGGACGTGCGCCCGCTCTTCACACCACCAAGGCGCCTGCGGGGAGCACCGCCCGCACGTTCGGTGCGCGACCTCGTCGGGCGCGTGCTCGTGACCACCTCGGACATGCCGCTGGATCGAGCCGAGGACGTGACGGTGCATGTCGTCCGAGCTCTGCGCGACCTGGTTCCCGGTGACGTACGCGAGATCGCGGCCGTGCTCCCGAGCGAGCTTCGAGAGCTCTGGGCGTCCCCGGACGCTCCCTGACGCAACCAGCCGGCTTCGCGGGGGTCGGAAGACGACCAAGAGGCTGCTGGGGAGCAAGCACCACGGGGCCGCAGTCGCGAAGACGGGGCCGCAGGTCCGCGTTGGCGCATCCCGCGGGTGGCGGTTGGTCTTTGGGCCCTACCGAATGGACCGATCTGCGAGGAACATCAAGGAGAGAAGGAAGACGGAACCAACGGATCGGCAGAACGGCGACGACGATGGGCAACGACACCCCTTTCTCGCACCCGCCCGAGCGCGCTCTCGACGCGACGGTTCGTGCGGCCAAACGCGCTCGTGGAGCCGCGGAGGAAGCTGACGTCCACTCGCCCCGCTCGCCCCACTCGCTGCCACCGAGCCGGCCGAGCGTGAAGGCGCTGCTGCAGGCGAGCGCCGTCGTGGTGGCTGCGCTCGTTCTCGGCTTCGGAGGCGCGCTCGCGGCGTTGGAGCTGCGCGGGGTACCGGACGTCCCATCACCGGCCCTCGGATCCGGCCAGCCCCGACGTCACGCTGTCGCGGCGCCTCGTTCGCCCCGTCCGAGCCGGGCGGCGCAGGCGATAGACAGCGCGGCGTCCTCGACCTCGCCGCCGCGCTCGGCGATCCCCTCCTCGGCTTCTGGGCTGGTCACCGCGCCGAGGAGCCCGGTGCAGGCCGAGGCCCAGGGAGCGCTCGCCGGCTCTGAACCCCATCTCGTCGCGGTCAGCCCGCCTGTCGCGAGGGCCGGACAGCTGCTGACGATCTCGGGGACCAACTTCTACAGCCCGGACGGGCTGGTCCAGGCATTCGTGGGCGGCACCGGCGCTCCTACTCGCTGCCCGACTGAGACCGTGTGCGTCGTCACCGTTCCACAGGGGCTGGGGCCGTCGCGGGACCTCCCACTGGCCATCGAGACCGAGGCTGGGACGTCGAACACGCTCTCCGTCTCCTACGCCGAGTAGGCGAGATGCGCACGCGGGCCATTCGTCCTCGCAGGTCCGACGGAAAGGGAACCCGATGAAGCAGAGCGCCCGGGTCGGGACCGTCCGCGGGATCGCGGTGGACGTGCACTGGAGCGTCCTGCTCATCGTCGCCCTGTTCGCATGGGAGCTCGCCGAGTACCAGCTCCCAACGCACCCGGGCCATCCCGGCACTGCCGACTGGGTGGCCGCGGTGGTCGGGGCGATCGTCCTCCTCCTGTCGCTCCTCGCGCACGAGGTCTCGCATGCGCTCGTCGCGCGGCACCACGGCGTCCAGACCCGTTCGATCACCCTGTTCGTGTTCGGTGGGGTGACCCAGCTCGAGGGCGAGGCCCACACCCCGAAGGCGGACTTCCGGATTGCCGCCGTCGGGCCTGCGACGAGCGCCGCTCTGGCGGGGATCTTCAGAGGCGCTGAGGCGATCGCCAGCGTGCCGACAGGTCACAGCCTCGCCGTCGCGACGCTGGCGTGGCTCTGGGAGGTGAACCTCCTTCTGGCAGCGTTCAACCTCTTCCCGGCCGCGCCGCTCGACGGAGGTCGGATCCTGCGCGCCGCGTTGTGGCGGCACTGGGGCAACCGTTCCCGTGCCGCCATCGCAGCCGCCAGCACCGGGCGGTACTTCGGTCTGACCCTCGTCGTTCTCGGTGTGCTCGGTCTCTTCTACGTCGGCATCACCGCGTTGTGGGCCGCACTGATCGGCTTCTTCCTCTACTCGGGTGCGGTTGCCGAAGAACAGGTCGCACGTCTTCAGAACGCTCTTGCCGGCCTCGCGGTCCGACGAGTCATGACCCCGGATCCGCCGGCGGTGCGCGGCACAGCCACGCTCGCTGACCTGTTGGAGACCTACCAGCGGCGGCTCCGCACGAGCGCGCTGATCGTGACGGACGTCGCAGGCTCCCCGACGGGCGTCCTCACCGCTCGAGCCGTCGGCAAGCTGCGCACCCAACAGCTCCGGACGACCACGGCGGACCACGTCGCGATCCCGATCACCCTGCTGCCCACGGCTCGGACCGACGAGCCCGCGAGCGTGCTGGTCGAGCGGGTGCTGTCTCACGACGGACGCCCTGCGCTGGTGTTCGACGGCACGGGCCGCCTCGCCGGGGTGGTCACCTCGACCGATCTGGAGCGTGCAGCCGCCTACGCGATCGGAGGGAGCATCGAGGGATGATCCTCGCGCCGGCCGTGCCGGACGCGCCGCTCATGGCGCTCGTATCGTTGAAGCCGCGCTCCTTCGCCCTGGGATCCGCTGGGCAGCGAGCCCAGTGGGCGCAGCCCCCGCAGGCGGCCGGGCTCGAGCCCGGCCCAGCGCAGCTCGACCCCGGCGTGGCGCGCCATCCGCTGAAGATGCACGAACGTGTTGGCTCCGTCGACGTCGGCGACGCTCAGTCGAGCGACGTCGATCGTGACGGCGCCAGTCCCGTCCGAGAAGAGCAGCTCTGCCGCCTCGAGCAGAGTGTGGCGTGTCCGGCCGCGAAGGGTCCCGGCGCACTCGAGCGACGCCGGTCCGATGGTCAGCTCCAGCACTGGCGTGACAGCGTCGATATCACGGACATCTTGCACGATCACTACCTCCGACATCGTGGAGCCGGCGGGCGTGACTCCCAGGGGGGCTCGGGGGCCACGCCCGCCTTCTTCGACTGACCGCCGTTTCGCGGTCTCCACCGAACATAGGGATCGCCGGCTCGCACGGCCAGGGACCAACGTCCCTAGTCTTCATTGCGGTTCTGCGGCAGGCCGCAGCGCCGACCGGTGCAGCAGCCGGCTGCAGCCGATGAGGCGGGTGCATCACCGGGCTGCTCGACCTCGACCCGGCTCTCGTCCCGGCGGCTGCATAGGCGCTGAACGGGCGGCAACGGCAGAGATCGGCCGCACCTCCTGGCCTTGCCCACGCAGGAGAAGCTCCTCGTCGTAGTGCCACAGCGACAGATCGTCACCCGAAAGCAGCTGGTAGCGAGCCTCGGAGGGGCGGACGTCGACCTGGAGCCGTCTGCCCTGGTAGCGCATGCGGAACCGCAGCCCTTGCAGACCCTCGGGAAGACGCGGACGCACGACGAGCCGCGTGCTCTCGATCCGAACGCCTCCGAGACCTTCGACGAGCGCGGTCCACCCGCCTGCGAGGGCCGCCATGTGCAATCCGTCACGGGTGTTGTGCTCGAGATCGGCGAGGTCGATGAGCGACGACTCTGCGACGTACTCGTAGGCGAGGCCGAGGTGCCCGGTCTCCGCGGCGATCACCGCCTGGGTGCACGCAGAGAGCGACGAGTCCCTCACCGTGATGGGCTCGTAGTAGGTGAAGTTGCGCTCCTTGTCCTCCGCCCTGAAGGCCTCGGGTCGCAGATGCATCGCGAGCACGAGATCGGACTGCTTCACCACCTGCTTGCGATACAGGTCGAAGTAGTGGAAGTGGAGCATGAGCGGGTACTGGTCGACTCGAGTCCGCGCGAAGTCCCAGACCTCGTGGTCGGTGAAACCCTGGGCCTGCGGGTGAACCCCGAGACGCTCGTCGTAGGGGATGAACATGTCCCGGGCCGCGTCGCGCCACCACGAGATCTCTTCGTCGTCGACGTCGAGCGCGGCGGCGCGCGACCGGTGGCGCACGCAGGCATCGGCCGCAGCATGAAGGTTCAACTGGGCCATGAGGTTCGTGTAGACGTTGTTGTCCGCGAGCGCGCTGTACTCGTCGGGGCCGGTCACCCCGTCGATGCGGAACGAGCCGTCGGCGTGGTGGTGACCGAGAGACCGCCAGAGCCTTGCCGTCTCGACCAAGAGCTCGAGCCCGACCTCCGCCTCGAAGGCGACGTCGCCGGTCGCCCGGACGTAGCGGACGACCGCGTAGGCGACGTCGGCGGCGACGTGGAAGGCGGCGGTGCTCGCCGGCCAGTAGCCGGAGCACTCCTGTCCGTCGATGGTGCGCCAGGGGAAAGCCGCGCCCTCGAAACCGAGCTGGCGTGCCCTGGCCCGAGCGCGTGGCAAGGTCGAGTGGCGCCACCGCAACGCGTCCGCGACCGCCTCGGGGCGCGAGAGCCCGAGCAGCCCGAGGACGTAGATCTCGGTGTCCCAGAAGGCGTGGCCGTCGTAGCCAGGGCCGGTGAGGCCTTTGGCCGGGATCGGGCGCCCCTCCGCCCTGGCTCCCGCCTGAAGAATGTGGAAAAGCGAGAACCGCACCGCCTGCTGGATCTCCGGGTCGCCGTCGAGCTCGACGTCGACGCCGGACCAGTAGTCCTCGAGGAAGGCGCGCTGGGACGCCGCGAGCCCTTCCCAGCCGATCTGCCGAGCGCTTTGCACTGCTCCCCGCACCTGATCGTGCAGAGCTGGGCGCGACCGCTGCGTGGACCATCCGTAGGCCAGGAACTTGGTCATCGCCACGCGCTGCGATGGCTCCAGCGTTGCCGTCACCGTGACACGAGCCACGTCGGCGGACGCCTCCGAGGACGTCGCACTTCCCTCCGGGGCCTCGATGACGTGCTCCATCGCCGCAGCGAGCAGGATGCGGCTGCGCCGCACCCGGTGCACCAGCAGGCCTCCCGCCGGCCACGACAGGGATTCTTCGCTCTCGAGCGTCTGGTCGAGGCTCGCCGAGACCCGAGGGTCGTCCACAGGCCGCGGCGGGAGAGGCTCGTTGGCCACCAGCTCTGACTGGAGGACCACCTGCACCGAGCGCTCCAGCGGCTCGACGCTGTAGCTGATCGCTGCAACAGCCCGCTCTGCGAATGAGACGAGCCTCGTGGACGAGACACGCACCAACGCCCCTGCCGGGCTCCGCCATTGGACCTCGCGACGCAGCACACCCGCCTGCAGGTCGAGCGTGCGCACGTGCGACACCAGCTCGCCGTAGCGCACGTCGAAGGGCTCGCCGTCCACCAACAGGCGGATGACCTTGCCATTGGTGACGTTCACCACGGTCTGGTCCGCCTCGGGGTAGCCGAAGCCGGGTTCGGGGTAGGGCAACGGACGCAGCTCGTACACCGAGTTCAGGTACGTGCCAGGGAGCCCATAGGGCTCTCCTTCGTCGAGGTTGCCGCGCATCCCGATGTGCCCGTTGGAGAGCGCGAGAACCGACTCGGACTGGGCGAGGACCTCGAGGTCGAGGGTCGACTCGGTCACCACCCAGGGTTCGACGGAGAACGACGGGTGACGGAACATCGTGCCCCGATCAACCACGCACGATCAGCTCGGCAAGGTCGGGCACGACGACGTCGGCACCATGGGCCAGGAGGGCCTTTGCCTGCCCGACCCGGTCCACCCCCACCACGAGGCCGAACCCTCCCGCCCTGCCCGCCTCGACACCGGCGACCGCGTCTTCGAAGACGGCGGCTTGGGTCCGCTCGACGTGAAGCCGTCGTGCCGCCTCGACGTACGTGTCTGGCGCAGGCTTGCCGGCGAGATGCTCCTCCTTGGCGACGAGCCCGTCCACCAGCGCGTCGAAGAGCCCGTCGAGACCGGCAGCCTGCAGCACGGCGACGGTGTTCGCACTCGAGGAGACCACAGCGGTCTTGAACGAGCGGCGCCGCACCTCTGCGAGGAATTCGAGCGAGCCCGGGTACACGGTGACCCCGCGCTGCTTCATGAGGGCCAGCACGAGGTCGTTCTTCCGGTTGGCGATGCCGTACACCGACTCGGTCCCGGGCGGATCGTCCGGGCTGCCCTCTGGAAGGTCGATCCCGCGTGCCTGCAGGAAGGCGCGGGTACCGTCGAGACGCGGCTTGCCGTCGACGAAATTGTCATAGTCGGCAACCGCATCGAACGGCACGAACTGCCCGTCGGGGCCCGCGCGCCGAGCGAGCAGCTCGTCGAACGCCTGCTTCCAGGCGGCGGCGTGCAGCACGGCGGTCTCGGTCAGCACGCCGTCGAGGTCGAATAGGCAGGCCGAGATCGTCTGGGGAAGGCGGAGCTCCACCTGCCCGACACTACGCGAGGTGCCCCGAAGCCATCCCCGAGCCGACCGTCCTTTGCCTTGCCGAGCATCCCGGGCAAAGATGCACAGATGACGGAGATGAGCGATCGCCCGCCTGCATCGGACCTCGGACAGCGGATCCGCCGGCGGCGGGAGCAGCTCGGGCTCAGCGTGGAGGACGCTGCGGCCAAGGCCGGTATCGACCCCGGGTACCTCGATTACCTCGAGACTGCGGAGAGCCCGGATCCGAGCCGTGGCACCCTGCTGCACCTGTCGGTCGCGCTCGACACGTCTGCTGTCGCTCTGCTGGGAGGGGACCGATTGCTTCCGCCAGGCCATCAGCACGAGGCACGGCGGACGACACTCGTCGACCTCGACGAACCGACCGCGAGAGCGCTCATCGCACCAGGGGGGATCGGCCGAGTCGTCTTCGCGGACGCACGAGGCCCGGTCGCGCTGCCGGTGAACTTCCGCATGCTCGGGGACAGCATCGTCTTTCGCACCGACGCCACCACGTCGATCGCACGGGGCAGCAGCGGTCGGCGCATCTCCTTCGAGGTGGACCAGATCGATGACACGTTCTCGACCGGCTGGAGCGTGCTCGTGAGCGGGCTGGCGCACCGGGTGGAGGAGCCCAGCGAGGTGGAGGCCATACGGGCGCTGGACCTGGTGGCATGGGCCGGCGGTCCCCGGGAGGCGTTCTTCCGCCTCGAGCCCGACACGATCACCGGCAGGCAGCTCCGAGCGCCCCAGTAGCCACCCGACCGGGGCCGTCTCAGTCGCCAGGGTGCGACAGGGCGAGGCGGAGCGCCTTCAGATCGAGCGGGCGGCGAGGTGGACGGACCAGCCTGACGTCGACGACGGTCGCCTCCTCTCCGAGGTCGTCGGGCACTTCGATGGTCGCGAGCAGCGACGGGGCCAGCTCGACCCGCCGGCCGTCCACGTCGACCTCTCCTCCCTCGACCTCGTCGGCGAGGGCTCTGAGGAGCCGCGCCACATCTCTGGCTCCAGCAACTTCGAGCACTTGCACCCCCCCAGGATCCGGCTGGGATGCCGGCTGCGGTAGGGCCGAGAGTCACCTCTTGCCTCCTCGTCCTCCCTTCCCTCGTCGCTCGAGCAGCGTGCTCTCCGCCCGTCGCGCGCCGTGCGCACAGATGACCTTGGGCCCTTCTCGACGGTCACGTCGCCAGCAACAGTGGTGCTCATGGACCTGACCGTGACAACCAGCTCCGTCGGCAGGGTCATGCATAGCCCGGTCGTCGCGGTGGACGAGAAGACGACGCTGCGCGAGGCGGCCCGGCTCCTGCGGGACGCCGACATCGGCACCCTCGTGGTGGAGGACGAAGACGAAGAGACGATCGCGGGGATCGTCTCCGAACGCGACGTGACGCGCGCGCTCGCCGATGGTGCGGACCCCGATGAGGTCTGGGTCGCAGACGTGATGAGCAGGGAGCCTCGGTACGCGACCGGCGGTGACCAGGTCAGCACGGCGCTGGACGTCATGCTCGTCGCCGGCATCCGTCACCTCCCGGTCCTCGAAGACGGTGCGATCGTCGGGATCGTGTCGATGCGCGACCTGCTTGGCTCCGGCATGCGCCTCACCCTGCGCGACGGTGACCTCGCGGAACTGCGGACCTTGCTCGATGACGCGCTCAGGGACCTGAGCCACGAGATCGCGGATACCGACAATGCCGAGTTCCGGGACATGCTGCGCGAACGACGAGAGCGCTTGCAGCGGGTCAAGGACGCGCTCGGGAGGTGACGGCGCGCGAAGCGCGCAGCCTCGAACGCAGCCTCGTTCGACGCCCGGTCCCCCGGCGCGATCCTCAGGTGGCGGCGAAGAGGTCCCCGAGGCGCTCGACACGCTCGAGCACCGCTGTGGGACCGAAGCGCAGCGAGAGCGGGTTGCGCTCCGCGGCGCATGCCCTCACCTCATCCATGGTGACCGGCGTGGACACCGACGGCAGCTCGAGCGCGCGCAACGAGTAGGCCGCGACCGTCGTCTTGGCCGGCGCGTTCTGGCTCCAGTCGATGAGCACCTTCCCGGCGCGCAGGTCCTTGCGCATCGTGGCGACGACCAGATCCGGATGATCGCGCTCGACGTCACGGGCGACGGCCATTGCCTCCTTGCGTACCGACTCCCAGGGCCACGGCGGCGAAAGCGGGACGTAGAGGTGCAGCCCCTTCCTTCCACTGGTCTTGGGCCGCATGATCGAGTGGCCGCGCCCGGTCAGGAGGTCGACGAGGAGCTGGAGGACCTCACAGCACTCGACGATGCCGGCGGGAGCGCCCGGGTCGAGGTCGAACACCATCTGGTCGAACTGCCCGTACTCGGCGGGTCGTTGGCTGCGCCACAGGGGCACATGCAGCTCCAATACCGCGAGGTTCGCGGCCCAGACGAGCGACGCGAGGTCGGCGATCGCCGGCGCGTGGATGGTCTCAGCATCTCCGCTTCGGCTCGAGCGCGGCACGTCGATGACCTGCACCCAGCTCGGGGCTGCGCGCGGGATGCGCTTCTCGAAGAAGACGCCGCGGTCGACTCCGTTGGGGGACCGCACGAAGGTGACGGGGCGGCCTGCGAGGTGGGGAAGGAGCAGCGGCGCGATCTTCACGTAGTAGCTGATGACGTCCGCCTTCGTGAAGTTGGCGGCCGGGTAGAGGATCTTGCCGAGGTTGGTGAGGGCAAGGGGGCGCCCCTCCACCTGAGTCACCGTCTGGCTGGCAGGGCTCATCACGGCCGAGGTCCCACCCGGATCAGGGCTCGCGGACCACGTCCGTCGGCTGCATGTCCCGAAGGCCAAGCCATACGGGTTGTCGCAGCCGTCCTGCGCGCGTCCACTCGCTGAATCGCACCTCCCCTACGAGCTGGGGCTCCACCCAGGTCGTGCCCGCCGCGTCGGCCCTGGGCACTGGGGTCGCAAAGGGCGAGTCGGGACGACCCAGGAGCGCCAGGAGCGCCAGGAGCTCGGCGACCGCCTGCACGCCGAACCCGGTCCCCACCTTTCCGGCATAGGCGATCCCGTCGGGACCGGGGATGCCGACCAGGAGCGCCCGAAGTCCCGCAGGCGAGCTGCTGGAAGCGATGAAGCCGCCGATCACGACGCTCTGGGTATGAGCAAGCTTGACCTTCACCCAGTCAGCGCTTCGCTGGCCCGGACGGTAGGGGCTGCCCGCTCGTTTGGCCACCACTCCCTCCAGTCCAGCCGCCTTCGCCGCCGCGAGCACGTCCGCCCCAGGACCCTCGTGCGACGGCGGGACCATCCAGTGCTCACTGCTGAGCCCGAGCCCGTCGAGCATGCGGCGACGTTCGACGTAGGGAAGGCCGATCGTGGCGGAGCCGTCGAGGTGGAGCAGGTCGAACACCATGTAGCTGACCGGCACCCACGCAGCGAGGCGACGAGCGCGTGCGGCGTCGTCCACGAGCATGCGCGGCTGGAGCGCCTCGAAGCTCGGACGGCCGGCGGCATCGAGCGCGATGATCTCACCGTCGAGCACGGCCTGGTGCGAGCCGAGCACCTCGCCGAGCCCGCTCACCTCGGGATAGGCAGCGGTCCGGTCGTGCTCGGAGCGCGAGGTGAGACGCACCCTGCCGCCGTCTACGAACGCGATCGTCCGCACACCGTCCCATTTCAGCTCGTAGCGCCAGTCGGTGCCCTGCTCGGTCGGCAGGTCTCCTGGGACGGCCAGCATCGGCCGGATGCGCGCAGGCAGCGGCTCCCAGTCCTGCGACGCCGGGTCCACGCGGTGGAGCATCCAGTCGTCGCCTTGCATCCAGAAGAGCACGAATCGCGCGTCGACCCGTGCGCCGTGCAGGTGGAATTTCACCTCACGCGCGGTCCACATGGATGCCTCGTACGTCCCCTTGTCCCAGATGACGACCTCCCCGGCGCCGTGCTCACCCTTCGCGACGACCGCTTCGAACGAGCCGTGCTCGAGCGGATGGTCGTCCACGTGAACCGCGAGGTGGTTGGTCTTCGTGTCGGTGGGCAGGCCTTTCGGCACCGCCCAGGACACGTAGACACCGTCGTGCTCGAGGCGCAGGTCCCAGTGGAGCCGGCTGGCGTGGTGCTCTTGGATCACGAACGACGGCGCCTCCCGTTCCCTCACTCGTCGCGCGCCGACGGTCGTCTCCAGCTCAGGGCTGCGCGCAGGATCGCGCTTGGTTCGCGAGGAGTCGATCGACGTCCTCACAGGCTACGCGAGCAAGGCGACGGCGGCCGGCGCCACATCGAGATCACCAGGAGGGGAAGGACGTGGAGGGGGAAATGACCCAAGACCCTGGTCTTCGGTGCCAGGCTGCTCGTTGAATTGAGCTCTCGGACGACGAAAGGAGCGGCATGACGAGAGCGATCTGGACCGGGTCGCTCAGCTTCGGCCTGGTGAACGTGCCCGTTGCGCTGTTCAGCGCGACGGAGCAGAGGTCGATCACGTTCAATCAGTTCCAGGCAGGGACCACCGACAGGGTGCGCAACGAGCGCGTCAACGAGCGCACCGGCGAAGAGGTCGCCTACCAGGACATCGTCAAGGGCTACGACCTGGGAGGCGGCGAGTATGTGCTGCTGAGCCCTGAGGAGATCGCGGCCGCCGCACCCGGCAGGACGAAGACCATCGACGTCACCGGGTTCGTGGACCTCGCCGAGATCGACCCCGTGTACTTCGACCGGGCCTATTACGTCGCTCCGCCGTCCAGGGCAGGTCTGGGGGCGGACCGAGCGTACGCACTGCTGCGCGAAGCGATGCTTCGGGCGAACAAGGTCGCTCTGGCGACGTTCGTGCTCCGCGAGAGGCAGTACCTGGTCTCGATCCGGCCGCGTGCAGACACGCTGGTCCTCGAGACTCTCCTCTACGCCGACGAGGTGCGGGACCCGGTCCGCGAGATCGACACGTTGCCAGTGGACGCGCAGTGGTCACCCCAGGAGCTGGACACCGCCGTGCTGCTCATCGACTCGATGACGACCGACTGGGACCCCGAGCGCTACCACGACACGTACCGGGAACGGCTCGAACACCTCATCGACGAGAAGCGCGCTGGCAGGATCGTGCCAGCGGCGCCCCAGGCGCCCGAGGGAGCGCCGGTGATCGACCTCCTCCAGGCGCTCGAAGCAAGCCTTCGCGCAGCCCGGCACTCGGCGACTGCTTCGACCGACGAGCGCGCTGGTGCCAGCGAGAAGACCGTTGTCGGCGCGACGGGTGCCGGCGACACCGTTGCCACGCCGGCGCCGACGAAGCGAGCCGGTGCGACGGGCCGTCGCAAGGCCTCCTGACGTCACGAAGCTGACTTCTACGAGCCGGCCAGGACCTTCATCACCAGGTCGGTCTCCGCGAGGTTCTCGACAACGGCGTCCGCATCGAGCGCTCGCACCACCTCGAAGCCGTCACGCCCGGTCCCGACGATGAGGCATCGAACGCCGCCGGCTCGCGCGCAGCTGAGGTCGCGGGCCGTGTCGCCGACCACCCACACCTCCTCGGGCAGGTAGGTCTCCCCTCGTCGCTCCTCGACGCGCTCGAGCGCGATCGGCACAAGGGCCTCGCGTTCGGGGTGGTCTGTGCCGTAGGCGCCCACGTCGGGGTCGAGGTAACGATCGAGGCCGAACGTGCGAACCTTCACGAGCGCGTTCGGCGCGATGTTCCCGGTGAGGAGGCTCTGGCGCACTCCTCGCACCGAGGAAAGCGCCTCGAGCAGCTCCGGCACGCCGGGGTGGACGATGCCATCGGCGCGCATGCGATCGGCTCCGGCCGCCAGGACCCGCTCTGCCTCCTCCAGCGCGCGCGGCAGCGCCCGGCGCACATCCTCGGGCGCCAGCCCTGCGAGCAGGAGGAGCTCTCGCAGGATCTCGGGGTCGGTCTTGCCGGCCATCGCGACCCATGGCACCTCTGCGAGGCCCGCGGCCCGGCAGGCGCCGAGCTCCAGGGCACGCCGGCCGATGGGGCCGGTTGTGAGCAGCGTGCCGTCGATGTCCCACAGGACGAGCCGCCGGAGCATCTCCACAGCCTCGCCGCCGCGAGCCGGCCGCGCAACCACGGAGCTCCTGCCCGAGGAGGCGCCCGGGCCGAGCTACCTTGTCTCGCGGCGAGACGTGACCGAGAAGGGGGCGACATTGATGCAACGTGCCGTGGAGCTCGAGGCTGCAGACGGCATCTGCCCAGCCGCTCTGAGCGTCCCCGAAGGCGACGGACCCTGGCCGGCAGTGCTCATGTACGCCGACGCCGGAGGGATGCGCGACACGATTCGGCAGATGGGTGAGCGGCTCTCCACGCTCGGCTACGTGGTGCTCGTGCCCGACTTCTACTACCGCATCGGGCCCTACGACCCGATCGACATGCGCACCGCATTCGCCACGAAGGAGAGCGCCGAGAAGATGATGGCGATGATCCAGGGCTACACCGCGGACATGGTGCGGCGAGATGCCCAGGCGTTCGCCGATTACCTGTACTCGGTCCCTCAGAAGAGCCCGGGCGGCATCGGGACCACCGGCTACTGCATGGGCGGACGGCTCTCGCTGCTCAGCGCCGCGTCGCTCGGGACCCGCGCGGCAGCGGCAGCCTCCTTCCATGGAGGAAACCTCGCCAAGGCCGACGACCCCGACAGCCCCCACTACAAGGCCAGCGCGATCAGGGCCGCCGTCTACGTCGCCGGCGCGATCGAGGACCCCTCGTTCCCAGAGGAGCAGAAAGCGTTGCTCGAGAGGTCACTGAGCGAGGCAGGCGTCACCCACACCATCGAGACCTACGAGGCGCACCACGGCTTCGCGGTCCCGGACAACCCGAGCTACGACCCTGCTGCAGCCGAGCGGCACTGGAGAGCCACGGAGCAGTTCTTCGGGTCGGTTCTCCCGAGGTGACCCACCTCGGGAGGTGACCCACCTCGCCGAGGCACGGCTCTGGGATGTGCCACCGGCCCCGGTCGAGCCCCACGCCGGGGTCGCCGTCAGGCATGTCGTTCTCGTTCACCAGGGAGGACCGAAGGTCCCTTGTGCTGACGACGCCGACTGCGCATAGTCGATGAGGACGGAGGCGGGGGGTCCGGTTCGCAGGATCGGCAAGGGAGGGTCCATGGCACGAGGACCGTCGAGCAGTTCGGGGTGGAGATGGCTCGGAGGATGGCGAGCGCGTCGCTCGAGAGACTCGAGGCAATCGAGTGGCCCACCTGCCCGCGACGACCCCTTCCCGGCCGCCCGCAGGACGCGTGGCGGCAGCATCAAGCTGACTCGGCGCCACGAGCGAGCGCTGTCGCACGAGGTGGTGGAGGACTGCGGAGCCTTCCTGCTCGGCCGCTATGCCGAAGAGCTCGAGTCCCGTTCGTTGGCGGTGCCCGTGTGGGCGTGGACGAACGTCCTCGCCCACGGGACCCCCACCGACCTGCGCCGGACGGCAGATGACAGCCGTGTGGGCCCGGGAAGCACGCGCGAATGGCGGGCAGCACGTGCCTACGTCGCGGCCGAGCTCCTCGAGGCTACGGCCCGTGACCAGTCACTCGCGGAGACCCAGCGTCAGCGTCTGGTCCCCCTGGAGCTGCAGCTGGCAACCCGGAGCGACGTCGAGCGATGGACCCCGCAGCGATGGGTAGCGGCCGTCCGATCGTCCATCGCGACCCGCGAAGCCCGCGATGTCGGGAAGAACGGGAACACCCGTCGAGGATGAGGATGAGGATGAGGATGAGGGCGCTCTCGTCGAGCTCCCGGATCCCGCGCGCCCTCCTCGCGGTCGACCCAGCCAGCGGGCAAGCGCCCAGCGCCGTCTACGTCCAGCGCGCGTCGGCCCTGACGACGACGACTGGGCAGTGCGCATGAGTGACCACACGCCCGCTCACGTCGCCCAAGAGCCGTTCCGCCGGTTCGCCGTTGCCCTGCCCCTGGCACCCTACGACGAGGAGCGACGCCGAGCTGGACAGCTCGACGAGGACCGCGTCGGCTTGGCCCCGCAGCACGTTGGCCGTCACGGTCACGCCGGAGTCGCCGACGACCTCCGCCAGCGTCTCAGCCAGCCTGTTCCTCACGTAGCGCTCGATCTCGGGACTGACAGGGCCCTCCACGTCGGCCGGCAGCGACCACGCCGACACGGCGAGAAGCGCCGAGCCGACGCACCGAGCATGCTCGACGGCCCATGCCAACGCCGCACGCGCCGCTGGTGAGCCGTCGATGCCGACCACGATCGCGCCCGAGGTCGAGTCGGAGCGAATCGCGGGCTCGGCGATGGGGGTGAGTCCAGAACCCAGTGCCATACTGCATGGTCGCAGGGTGGCGCCTCCGCGAAAAAGGGGCAAAGGTCCTTCCTGCCCATGCCCAAGGCGGGACCGCGCGATGTCAGCCGAACATCGGGGGACGCAGCCCGGGGGCCGAAAGGCCCTTGTACGCGCGACCCGCTGCGCGGACACTGGGTTCGTGCGCGCTGCCGCTTCTCTCGGGCGCCCGATGGGGCTGCCGATCCTCGAGGACCTCCCGGACCCCACCGGCAAGCGCGTGCTCCTCCGAGCGACGCTCGACCTCCCGCTGTCGGTGGACACCGACCATCCCCTCGCTCGAGCGCGAGCCGAGGGGCTGGCGACGACGGTGCAGTGGCTCGTCGAGCGAGGTGCGCAGGTCACCGTATGGGGCAGCCCCGGCTCGGCACCCCCGGCGGCTGTGCCGACGGACGACCGCTTCGCGGTGCCACATGCCGCGTGTGCCCCGGTCACGCGTGTCCGGGCGGTGGTCCGCGAGCTCGAGCCAGCGCTCGCGGGAAGCTCGGCGATGCGCACGCGGACGTGCACGGAAGACCCGAGGGCGGTCGACCGAATCGTCTCGGAGCACGACTTGTTCGTGAACGACAGCCTGCAGGACTCGCTCCTGCCCCTCCCGAGCGTCATGCTTCCCCCCTCGCGGCTTCCTTCGGTGATCGGCCGCACCCTGCAGCGCGACCTGGGTGCCCTCGAGCCCTTCGTGTCCGGGCCGGACCGGCCTTTCGTGGTGGTGCTCGGCGGCGAGCGGACGTTCCAGCGCCTCCACGGGCTCGTCGGGCTCGTGCTGCGCGCCGACACCGTGCTGCTGGGTGGCGGCCTCGCGTTTCCGATGCTCCAGGCGGTGGGGCGCGAGTCGCCGGAGGGTGCCGACGACGACTTTCTCTGGGAGTGCCGAGAGGTGCTGGGGCTGGCCCAGCGGGTTCGTCACCGGCTCGTCCTCCCCGACGACCTCGTCTGGTCACGCGACGGGCAGGCACACGTCTCGCCGACCCGCATGCAGGAAGGAGACCGGGTCGCAGACATCGGACCTGCCGCCTGCCTGCGCTTCGGGGAGGAGCTCGAGGGAGCCGCCTCGGTGCTCTGGGCCGGCAGCGTCGGGAGGGTCGAACACGAGCCGTTCCAGGCAGGAACCCGCGCGCTCGCTGCCGCCTTGCGCGAGACGCAGTCCATCGTCTTCGGCGGCGACGCGCTCGTCGACCTGCTCTCCCGAGAACAGCTCCGGCCGGCGAAGGCCGCCCTGCTGACCGCCACGGACAGCGCGATCGAGATGCTCAAGAGCGGGAACCTCCCCGCGATCACCGCGATTCACGATGCCGCGCATCGGCCTGAAACGCGACCGCGCGGTTCGAGCCGTGGGCCGAGCACCGCTCGGAGATGAACCCAGGGTCGGCGCGATCGACCGGCCGACTGGTCCCAGTCAGGTGGGCCCCAGGCTCATCCCGCGGCCGGGAGCTCGTACACCGGCCCGAGGTGCCCCTGATCGATGTCTCGGGATCGATCACCGGCGGATCCGGCAGTGAACGGCGCGGGCTCCCCTACTGCGCCGATTGCGGTTCCCGTGATCGTGCGGAACAGGTGCTCGTAGGCGTCCACCATGACGTCAGCCGAGAACCGCCGCTCTGCACTTTCCCGGCAGGCATATGGCGACAGCCGGTCGGCTTGCGTCGCCGCTGCTGCCATCCCTTCGATCGTCGAGCGGAGGAACCCGGTCACGCCGTCCTCGACGACCTCGGGCGCGGCGCCGAGGGGCCTCGCGATGACCGGGGTCCCGCACGCCATGGACTCCGTCATCACCAGGCCGAACGGCTCCGGCCAGTCGATCGGGAACACCATGGCCTGCGCCCTTCCGACCACGTCCACCTTCACGTCGTGCGGAGGCTGGTCGAGCACCTCGACGTCGCTGCCAAGCCGCGGGGCGACGACGTCGTCCCAGTAGGCCTGCTCCGCAGGCTCGCTTCGTTTCACGACCATCGTCAGCGGCAGCCCCGCGAGCCGGGCGATGTCGATGGCGAGCTCCGGCCGCTTCTCCGGGCTGACTCGTCCGACGTAGACGAGAAACCGATCCTTCTTCGCGCGGAAAGGATGGGCGGCAAGGTCGACGCCGTTGTAGATCATGCCCGAGTAGTGCACGGTCAGGTTGGCCCGACGCTGGGCGTCGCTGATCGCGACGAGGTGCACGCGCCCGTCCAGCAGCCCGAAGAGACGCTTCGCGGGCCCCGTCCACGGGCCATGCAGCGTATGGACCACCGGGACGCGCGGGTAGAGCATGGCGCCGAGCAACGGCCCGAGGCTCGTGTGGTCGTGGACGAGGTCGAACTGCCCGGCTGCGAGGAAGGCTGCGGCCGTGTGGTACTGGTCGTCCGCCGCCGAAGCCGGGTCGCCGAGCAGGGGCGCGGCCTCGAGGGGCACGACGAGACGACCTCGGGTCCTCGAACCGGGTCCCGCGAACACCGTCACCTCGTGCCCGCGCGCCACAAGGCCCTCCGCGAGCATGGCGACCACTCGCTCGATACCACCGTACGCCGGGGGAGGTACCGGCAGGTACGGGGGCGCGACCAGCGCGATACGCAGCGCAGCGCCACCGGGCAGGTGCCGCTCTTGGAACTGTCCTGGTTCCACGTCTCCTCCTCGTCCTCGTGACCACACCGAACCGGCCCGCTCGCTCTGGCGGTCGGGACGCAACATCACGGTGCCCCGTGCGACGAGGCGTCCGGTAGGGCCGTAGGACCCTCGTCTCCGACGACCGGCAAGAGCAGGACCGGGATCGCCGAAGTGCTCAGCACGTCGCGCACGACCCGCGCGCGCCCAACCGAGCTGACTTGGGACCAGCTGAGCACGATCATGTCGCACTGGCCCTTGTCGCACACCTCACGCACGCGATCCGCGACCGATCCCGCTCGAAGCAGGATCCGGCTCGCGCTCGGGCAGTGCTTGGCGAGGAACTCGCGACCGATCAGCTCGAAGTCCCGAACCGGGTGGTCCAGCATCCGAGGCAACGTCTCCTCGGTGAACACGTGGAGGACGTCCACCTCGGCACCGGTCACGAGCAACGGCAACAGCGCTTCGAGGATTGGCCGTGACGACGACTCCGTTCCCTCGAGTGGCACGAGGAGGTGACGCAACGGACCTTCAGGCCCCCTCGACGCGACCGGCACGATCACGACGAACTTGCTCGACCGCTCGGCGACGTACCGGGTCGTAGGACCCACGGGGTGGTGCCCGCTGCGCTCGAGACCGGCACCGACCACGATCGCCCGCACCTCGGGTCGCTCGAGCTCGGCAACGAGGGCACGGTCCGCCGGCCCGTCGACCCGACGAAGCGCCACACCGACGCGTCGAGCGAGCATGCAGAGTGTGGCCGGGAGGGATGTGCCCGCGTGGAGCGCTTCGACTCCGGCGCCGATCATCGCTGCGAACTGGACGCCGGTGCCGAGGACCGAGGAGGAGGAGTCGTCCTGCTCGAGCGCTGCGAGGACGATCGGCATCGGTGGTGCCTGGGGCGGGTGAGGCCGCTCGAGATCCTGTGGCGTCGGTGGCGTCGGTGGCGTCGGTGGGATCTCGGTCATGACGGGCTCCTCTTGGCGGCCGTCATGACCGCGCGCGATCGCGAGCGGATAGGGACGACCAGCGGTTCTCCTCCACGATGCTCGACCTCGGTTCCCGCCACGGCGAGCTGGAGAGGGGAACTGGAGGTGATCACGACGACGTCGTGCGACGCGCGCACCTCTACGGGCACCCCCAGGACGCGGAAGCGCATCGAGAGCTCGCTCCATGCCGACGGGAGGTGCGGATCGACCACGACCCTGCGCCGATCGGTGCGCACACCGAGGAAACCGTATGCAAGCGCCTGCCACACCCCGCCCATCGCTGCGAGGTGCAGGCCGCCGGCCGTCGTCCCGGTGACGTCGTCGAGATCGATCCGTGCGGCGGTTCGAAAGAGATCGAGCGCCTCGTCCGGTCGGCCCACCCGAGCGAGGAGCGCCGCGGAGATGGCCGGAGAGAGCGAGCTCCCGTGCGCGGTCCGCGGCTCGTAGAAGTCGATGCAGCGCTCGAGCGAACCTCGAGGCGGCACCGTCGGCAGGACGTGATGGATCATGAGGACGTCCGCCTGCTTGATGAGCTGAGACGTCCGGACGCGTTCGGGGCCGAGCATGACGTCGATGGCGACCGGTGGTCGGGCGAAGTCCGAGACGACGAGCGGCTCGAGCCCGAAGTACCCCGCGAACTGCTCGTAGATGCCCCGCTCCGCAACGAAACCGTCCACGAGGCGCTCGGCGAGGTCGCGCCACGCTGCGACCTCCGCCCCGCCCGATCCCTCACGGCCGCTGGCGCCCCCGCCGGTCGAGCCCTGCACCTGCTCCAAGAGCTCAGCGCCACGTTCGAGGTTCCAGCGTGCCATCACGTTGGTGAACGCGTTGTCGTCGACCACCTCGTGGTACTCGTCCGGTCCCATCACTCCGTAGAGATGGGCCCGGCCGGCTCGGTCGAGCCGTGCGCGGCTCGCCCAGTAGCGAGCGGTCTCGACGACCAGGTCGCGGCCCGGCCCCTCGAGGAAGGCTGCGTCCCCGGTCCACTCGGCGTACCGGACCGCCGCCCAGGCCACGTCTGCGACGATGTGCTCCTCGTGGGATCCGGTGAGGATCGGGATCGGCTCGCCGTGCGGGCCATGGACAAGGCGGGGGGTGACGTCGCTCCCGTCGCGCGCAGACTCCCACGGGAACCGAGCACCTCGGTGCCCGCGTGCGGCGGCCTCAGCGCGGGCAGCAGGCAGCCGGCGGATGCGGTACTCGAGCATCGCACGTGCAGCTTCCGGGCGCAGTGCCACGAGCGCGGGCAGCACGAACATGTCGGCGTCCCAGAACACGTGGCCGTCGTAGGCGTCGCCGGTCACGCCACGCGCCCCGACCGCCGCCTCACCGCCGGCGGCGGCGGCCGCGAGCAGGTGGAACACCGAGAAGCGGGCTGCGAGCTCGTCCCTGGCCGCCTCGGGACCTCCGACGATCGTCACCCCGGCTCCTCGCCATCGCTGCGCCCATGCCCTGCGCTGCCCGGCCAACAGGGCGTCGAAGCCGACGGAGGCCGCACGTGCGAGCTGTCTTGCCGCACGCCGCTCGGCCGACGGTCGATCTCGGCCCGTCGACCATGCGCAGAGGCGCTCGAGGGTCACCCGGCCGCCGCTTCCTGACCACCGCTCGCGTGCAGCGACCGTGAGCCTCCCCGCCGGCGAACCACTCGACGCAACCGTGGCACCTCCCCGACGCCGGATGCGCCCACCTCCTCCGTCCGGAACGTCGAGCACGTCTCCGGGCACGAGCACGCCGTCGACCGCCTCCGCGCGCAGCGCCATGGCGTGCACCCGATCGCTCGAGACGAAACGGAGCGAGCGCACGCCGCTCTTGGCGTCCGCGCGCACGAGGACGCCCGTCCGCAGGTCGACCGCGCTGGCCGCAGGCTGCGACGAGTCGTCCGGCACGTCGGCAACCGTCCAGATCGGACCGTGGACAAGGCGACTCTGGTCGTCGTAGAGGCCCGCCGCGGCGAACAGCGCAGACGCATGGGGACCCAGGTGCTCGGCCGAGCCGCGTACCCCGACCCTGCCGTTCGCAAGAGCGCCGAGGGTCTCGGTGACCCGAACCTTGGAGGGGTCCTGGGAAAGGGGCACCACCCAACGGGGGTCGTCGTCCACGCCGGGCACACGGTGGGCCGCCCGGCGCTCGAGCTGTGCATCGAGGATCTCGAGGGCCCGCGGCAGACCTCCGCCCAGCACCTGCACGCAGGGAGCGACACCCCCCGGCTCGTCGCCGAGCGAGACCACGACCGCACGGGAGAGCTCGTCCACCAGCATCGCAGAACCGCTTCCCGGGACACCGCCGAGAGAGCCGAGCTCGACGCCGACGACGAGGACCAGCGAGCCGGTCACCCCCTCGTCGGCGAGCACACGCGCGGCGAACCGAGCCGAGTCGGACTTGTCGGCGAGCGAGATCTCGACGTACCTCACGTCGGCGGTGGCACGGGGGTTCTCGAGACCGGCTCGGCCCGCGGCGTGCCGCACGAGCTCGACCACGCCGGGCAGCCCTGCGATGTCCGCCTGCGCAAGGCGCGCCTGCAGCGCCGGCAGCATGTCGGTCACGTGGAGCCTGGCCGTGCCGGTCCCTTCGGCGTCGGGGATCAGGTCGATGCGGCGGAGGTTCGGGCCTCCAGCGACCACCTTCGCCATGAGGCCTCTCGCCTCGAGCTCGGCGACGACGGAGGCCGCCGCTCGGTCGAGTGCAGCAGCCTCCTGCGGCATCCACGACCGACGGAAGACGAGATCGACTCCCCGATCCGTCGCCCGGAACACCTCTGCCCCGTGGTTGCCGCACAGGTAGAGCCGTCCGGGGCCGGAGGGTCGGGCCGCGAGCTGCGCATCGAGGTCCTCCACGGACATCGCGCTCACCACGAACACGTGGACGCCGAAACCGCAGAGGGCGTCGATCCGCCCCTGCAGCCCATGCACATCGACGGCGCGACCGTGCGCCACAGTCCCTTCCCAGTCCAAGAGGATCCCTTCGAACGTCGCGTCGAGGGTCTCTGGGATCGTCATGTGCGTGCCTCGATACCGCGCCTCGGGCCCCCGACGCGCCGACGTACGCAGCGAGCCGGAGAGCTCAAGGGTCAGAAGTCCCTTCCACGGGGCTCTGACGGGCGGTCCCCGGTGCCGTCTCGGCGTTCCGAGCCATCAGCCATCAGGCCACGGGAAGGGCGCTGTCTCGGTGGGCATGGGCAATCTCGGCGGTGATCGGACGGCTCAGGTCGACGAGGTCACGTGCCAAGTCGACGAGCAGGTCGTCGATCGTGACCATCCCGACGAACTGCCCGTTCCGGACGACTGCGAGCCTGCGGACTCCGTGGGTCCGGAAGAGCGCGAACGCGTCGTGAACGTCGGCATCGGCGTCGATGGAGACGACGGGCGAGGTCATGACGTCGTCCACGCGGGCGTCGAGGGCCAAGCCCGTGGCCAGCACACGGCGGACGAGATCGCGATCGGTCAGGATCCCACGGAGCCTCGCGCCCTCGACGATCGCCAACGCCCCTACGCCTGAGTGCTCCATCACCTGTGCGGCTTCTCGGACCGTCTGCTCTGGCCTGATGCCGATGCCCGAACGGCGAATCGTATCGATCGTTCGCATGGTCGACCTCCACTTCAGTCTGGGTCTTCGAGCCCTCAGGCCCCTGAGTGCTCGAGGTGCTCTACCGTGGCGTCGGAGCCGGGAAAGAAGAGCGTCTCGTGGCCGCTGTCGCTCCAGCGCACGAGGTACGGGGGCCCGC
This sequence comes from Actinomycetes bacterium, assembly GCA_021845725.1. Taxonomy (GTDB): domain Bacteria; phylum Actinomycetota; class Acidimicrobiia; order Acidimicrobiales; family RAAP-2; genus JAJYVT01. Next base: position 73,062 of record JAJZVL010000002.1, read on the forward strand.
CGTCTTGGCCGTGGACCTCGATCACCTCGCAGTCCCGAACGGGCTCGTCGACCCGGTGGCCCTTGATCACGATCCGGTCGCCGATGTGTGCCTCCACGGGGCTCTCCTTTCCCCTCTTCTTCTCCTCTTTTTTGTTCTTCCCTCTCCGGCTTTCTCCTCAGTTGCCCCCTTGCTCTTCAGCTTCGAGCCTCTGCTCGGGAGCTCGGGAGCTCGGGAGCTCGGGAGCTCGGGAGCTCGGGGCCGACACTCAGAGCTTGTACCCGATGGTGCGCAGCAACTCCTTACGGGCCGACTCGTCGCCGACCGTCTCGACATCCGCCGGCGGCATCCCATTGATCACACCCAGCACTGCGCGACCGAGCTCGGCCTGAGCCACGATGACCTCGACCTGGTTCGAGGTGGCGCAGAAGACCGTGACGACCTCGGGAACGAGCTTGATCGCGTTCAGCACGTTGATCGGGAACCCGCCGCGCATGTCGATGACGAAGACGTGCCCGGCCGCGATGGCTTCCGCATTCCTCGTCGCCAGCTCCACGAGCGCCGTGTCGTTCCCTGACCGGCGGATGAGGCACGGCCCGGACGCCTCGGAGAACGCAACGCCGAAGCGCAGATGCGGCCCGGCACCCGTCATCGCCTCGTGCAGGTCCTCCACCGTCTTGATGAAGCGTCGCAGGGAGCACGTGAACCATGCTCGGGCGACACCGTGGCGGGCGACAGGGCCGAAGGTCACACTTCGCTCACCTTGTCTCGCCTTGCGGTCGGAAGTCTGCGCGAATCGCGTTGCACGTCGCGCAGTGTCGCCTCCACGCCCAGGGGGACCTTGCGCGGTGAACGTCAGCCGGCCATCACCCCGGTGCGCGCGTTGAATTCGCGGATCCGGTCGTCGAGGGTGGACATCACGGCGCGGGCATCTCGCCAGAACGACTGGGACTTGCGCGCGCTGAACTCGTCAACGCAGATGCCTTGCTGCTCCACCCACGTGAAGTAGCCGAGGTTGAAGATCCTCTCGCGCTCACGCAGATCGAGCTCGCGGAGATGGTCGGTCGTGACCCCGAGGAGGTGCTCTGCGAAGACTTCTGCGGCAGCGAGCTCGTCGAACCCGTGCGGAAAATCTCGCCGAAGGACGCGGTCGCGCTCGCTCCCGTACATCGACGCGCCATCGGTGGCGACCGTGACGACCGCGTCGCGTTCGGAGAGCCCGTGGTACTTCGCGTACTTGATCGACGCCAGGACGTTGCAGATGCTGGAGAGCCCGAACGACGACAGCGCGGCGACCAGGTTCGGGTCCACACCCCGCCGATCGACGAGGTGACGGCGTCCACTGTCGGTGTTGAACAGGACGTTGAGCTGATCGGTCGCGCGATCGGTGACGGCCGTGACGACGTCGGTCTCCATGACATTGTGGATGAGAGGAACGTGCTTGTCGCCGATGCCTTGGATGTTGTGCTCGCCGAAGCCGTTGTAGAGCAAGGTCGGGCACTCGAGCGCCTCCACGGCGACGATCTGGGAGCCGTGGCGCTCCTTCAAGTACTCGCCGGCGGCAATGGTGCCTGCCGAGCCGGTCGCAGAGACGAAAGCCCGCAGCCTCAGGACGCCGCCTGGGTGCACGCCCGACGCAGCCACCACGGCCTCGAGAGCTGGCCCGGTGACGTGGTAGTGCACCAGGTGATTGCCCATCTCGGAGAACTGGTTGAAGATCACGTTGGAGTCGTCGGCGGCGAGGAGCTTGCACTCGTCGTAGATCTCCTTGACGTTGCTCTCGGTACCAGGAGTGCGGACGACGTCAGAGGGGTCCTCGACCCACGACGCGAGCCACTCGAAGCGCTCCGCGCTCATCCCCTCGGGCAGCACGGCGACGCCCCGGCAGCCCATCAGTCGAGAGATCGCGACGCCGCCCCGGCAGTAGTTTCCCGTCGACGGCCAGACGGCACGGTGGTGGGTGGGGTCGAACTGCCCGGTCACGATGCGGGGGGCGAGACAGCCGTAGCTTGCGAGGACCTTGTGGGCGCGGATCATCGGGAACCGGTCGGCGAGGGCGACCACGATACGAGCGGGGGTGCCGGTGAGGGCTTCGGGCAACACCAGGTGCGCAGGGACGGTGGCCACGCTCACCCGGTCCGCGTCGTTGTACCAGTGGACCCGAAACAGGTTGAGCGGATGTGCGTCGTCGGGGTCGACCGTCTCGAGGGCTTTCCTCACGTAGTCGGGCATCGAAGCCGGGTCGGCCAGCTCGGCGAACGTGGGCAGGGCGATCCGGCGGTCCCGGAAGCGCGTCACGGCGCGGTCGTAGCTCGCGCGATCGTCGATGTCCTCCAGGGCGCCCAGGCGTGCCATAGGGCATGATCCTGCCACTCCGGCCAACCCTGCCGCGTCCTGGGCAGTGCGGCACTGATACGGCGCCCGTCGCGCCGGAGAGCCCCTGTGCCGGTGCGTCCATGGCTCCAGGCGCGACGAGTGCTCGTGGACGACCCCGAGAAGCGCTGCGTCGTATCGCTCCTGGAGGACATCGCGTACAGTCCTGCCACGACCTGCCCCAAGGCGAGGATGGCACCATGACCGATCGGAATGCGTCGGCGATTGCACAGCACGAGGGCGCCTACGTCCTGAGCCTGTCGTGCCCGGACCGGCCGGGAATCGTCCATGCAGTTTCCAAGTTCTTGGTGGAGCACGGGTGCACCATCGTCGAGAGCCAGCAATTCGGTGACCAGGAGACCGGCCTCTTCTTCATGCGGATCGGCTTCATCCCGGTCTTGCACGCCACGGATGCGCGCGACGACGCGCGAGCCGGCGGTGATCCCCCAAGCCTCGAGGGGCTGCGAGGTGCGTTCACCGCAGTCGCGGACTCGTTCTCGATGGCATGGCACCTCGGACGGGCGTCCGACGGGCAACGGGTGCTCATCATGGTGAGCAAGCTCGGTCACTGTCTCAACGACCTGCTGTTTCGTGCCAGCACCGGATGGCTGAACATCGACGTCGTGGCCGTCGTCGGCAATCATCTCGACCTGGCCGAAATGGCGAGCAGCTACAACGTCCCGTTTCACCATGTCCCGGTCACCCCCGAAGCCAAGCCCGACGCCGAAGCGCGTCTCCTCGAGCTCGTCGACACCCTGCGTGTCGACCTCGTCGTGCTGGCCCGGTACATGCAGGTCCTCTCAGACGACGCCTGCAAGCAGCTGGAGGCGCGCGCGATCAACATCCATCATTCGATGCTGCCGAGCTTCAAGGGCGCTCGGCCCTACGAACGGGCCCGCGAACGCGGGGTCAAGGTCATCGGTGCGACGGCCCACTACGTCACCTCGGACCTGGACGAGGGTCCGATCATCGAGCAGTCGACCGCACGGATCGACCACAGCATGTCGGCTGCCGACGTCGCCGCCCTTGGGCGTGACACCGAATGCCTCGCCCTCGCTCGCGCGGTCCGTTGGCATGTGCAGCGCCGCGTCTTTCTCGACGGGCAGCGCACGGTCGTCTTCCGCTGAGATCGCCCGCAGGGCCTCTGGTCCCGAGGGCCGACGAGCACGATGCCCGCTTGAAGACGCGATCACGGGGTCGTCTGGCTCCACGACCGGCTTCGGCCGGCACGAGCAGGGCCATCCGACACCGGTCGGGACGATCCGACCGGCCGAAGCGCCCCGTCAGGGCGCCGTCAGGGCGCCGTCAGGGCGCCGCGGGCGACGCCACGTCCAGCACGCGCTCGATGCGGACGCCGCCGCTGAGCGTGTCGTGGACCGGGCAGTGCCGGTCGACGTGGTCTGCCAGCTCGCCGTATCGTTCGGTCGCCTCGGGGCCCTCGACTCGGACAACGACGCGCACTGCGTCGAAGCCGACTCCCGTCGCTTCCGCGTCGCCCTGGAAGCCTCGGGGGTCGAAGCGCCCCTCGACCGTCGCCTCGCAGCGATCGAGCACGATCCCAAGGCACGCTGCCCAGTACTGGTAGGTGAGGACCTGGCAGGCAGCGAGTGACGCCAGCACCGCCTCCATCGGGCTCGGGGCGCTACCGTCGGCTGCCAGCATCCAGCGGGCACCGCCGCCGAATCGGATCTCGGACGACGCCGCCTTGGCTTCGGCGGTCGCGGCCACGGCGACCGTCACCGAGGGAGTGGTGCCGGCCGTCGCCCGCGCCGGAGGCCGGTCCCCGCTCGCATGGATGGCGATCGTGGCAGCAGTGGTGGCGTCGCTTTGCATGTCCTAAATCTGATCTAGTTGATCGTATTTGTCAAGAAGTGACCCGGGCCCGGCCTTGAAGCGCCCGCGAGGTCCGAGCACTGACGGGAAGCACCCCTCGGCGCCCCCCCGAAGCCGGCGAGCGTGCTCTCGGCGTCTCAGGCGATCGGCTGACCACTCGAGCACAGCGCACCACGAGGACGAGGGAGCCACAGCTCGCCTAGCCAACTGGGGGTGAGAAGAACTAGGCAACTGCGGGTAAGAAAAGGTCCTGAGGGCAAGCACTGCAACACGCCGAGAGGAGAATCCATGGAGGACGATTGGCAGCCCGTGCCGCAGGGCTGCGAGCGATCGAAGCGCTGGCGGCTCCTCACCGGCTTCGTCGGTGTCAACCTGATCATGGATGCCGTCGTCGGATGGTGTCCGTCGAGCGTCGTCCTGCACCGCCTGGGTGTGCCGACGGCTGCCGAACGCGCCCTCGAACGCGAACAGGCGAGCTGACGAGGGCCTCGACGGCGGGTCGGCGTTGCCGATGAAGGCCTCGAATCCAGCCGTCACCGGTCTCGGCCGCATCGGTGCGTCGTCGCCTCTCGGGTTCCTGATCGGGCTGTCGCTCGGCACTCTCGGGGGCGGGGGGTCGATCCTGGCGGTGCCGGCGCTCGTCTACGGGGCTGGCGAGGCTGCGCACGCGGCGACCACGACCTCGCTCGTCGTGGTCGGGAGCACTGCGCTCGTCGGCATGGTGGGCCACTTTCGGGCTGGAAGGGTGCGGCTGTGGGCCGGTCTCGGCTTCGGTCTGGTAGGGATCGGCGGTTCGTTCCTCGGCTCAGCGCTCAACCGGGACATCCCCGGGGACGTCTTGCTGCTCTCCTTCTCGGGGCTCATCTTGGTGGCCGCATGGCGGATGCACGAGCACCACGACGAAACGCCCTGTCATGCCAAGCAGCAGGCAGTTGTCCCAGCGGCTCAGGTGGTCACCGCACCCGTCCCAGCGGCTCAGGTGGTCACCGCACCGGGCACCAGCCCCGATGCCGGAGCACGTCACGCCAAGTCCACGATGGACACGGTGCTGCGAGTGGTCGTGGCGGGAACCGCGGTCGGCTTTCTGACCGGGTTCTTCGGCGTCGGTGGAGGGTTCGTGATCGTGCCGGCGCTTGTCCTCGCCCTCGGCTACGAGATGCCGATCGCCGTGGGCACCTCGCTCCTCGTCATCGCGGTCAGCTCGGCCGAGGGGCTCGTGTTCCGGCTCTCGAGCGGTGGCATCGATTGGCGAATCGCCCTGCCGTTCACCGTCGCGGGGATCATCGGCGTGCTGCTCGGCGACCGGATCGCCGGGAGAGTGCCGGCCGCCAAGCTGACGCGCTGGTTCGTCTGGCTCCTCGTCGCGGTGGCCGCCTACACCGCAGCGCAGTCGCTGGCGGCGCTGTGACCAGGCGTCTCGACCACACGGTCGCTACGGTGAACCGTGGTGGTGCCGCAGGGATCGTCGCAGGATAGCGCGAGACAGAGCACGAGGAGGACACGACATGGAAGCTGCTGAGCAGCCGACCCTGGTGGTGCTCACGACGGGCAAGGAGTCCTTCGTCAGGGCGAACGCGGTGCTGCAGATGACGCTCATGGTGCGCAGGACCGCCGAGATGCCCGTCGAGCTGCTCCTGCTCGGTCCGGGTGTGGAGATCCTGCGGTCGAACCAGAAGAACTCGCCGCAGTTCGACCAACAGCTCAGCGCGCTTCGAGAGGCGGGGGTGCAGGTCACGGTGTGCGAGGTCTCCCTCGAGAGCCTCGGGCTGACCCGGGACCAGATGTTCGAGGCCGAGACCGTCAAAGGCGGGGTCGAGGTTGCGACGCGACTGCAGGCCGGTTGGCATGTCCTCACCTTCTGACCTCTGCAGCGATTGGACCGTCACGCATCGTGACCGATGCCTGACAAGGAGGTAGCGAAATGACGGGCGCCAAGCCGAAGGTCGTGGTCCTCGGCAGCAGCTTCGCCGGGCTCACGACCGCCCGGTACATCCGTGAGCACGCAGGCGATGCGGTCGATCTCGTGGTCGTCGACCGAAACCCGTACCTCACCTTCGTGCCCAACGTCCAGATGGAGGTGCTCGCCGACAGAGACCCGCTCGAGTCGATGCTGCTCGACACCCCGAAGATCCACGCGAAGGATGGCAACACGTTCTTGAACGCAGACGTCGTCAGCCTCGACCCCGACGCACGGCGGATCGACATCGTGCCGAGCGACCGTCCGGGGGCTGCGCCGGAGAGCCTCGGCTACGACTACCTGGTGATCGCCCTCGGCAACCGCCTCGCCTACGACCAGATCGAGGGTTTCGGGGAGCACGGGGACACCGTGTCGAGCGGCTACTACGGCAACAAGCTGCGTCGACGTCTCGCGGGGTACAAAGGCGGCCCGATCGCGATCGGATCGGCTCGGTTCCACCAGGGCCTTCAGGACAAGCCGGACTGGCTCCCGGTCGGGCTCGCCGCGTGCGAGGGACCACCGCTCGAGCTCGGCCTGGCGATGGCGCATTGGCTCGGTGAGCATCACCTGGGCGACGCGCATCGCATCACGCTGTTCACCCCGGCCGAGATGATCGCCGAGGACGCCGGTGAGCCCATCGTCACCCCCTTCCTCGCGATGGCTGCCAAACGAGGCTTCGGGTACCTCAACAAGACCGAAGACGTCACGCGGCTCACCGCCGAGGGGATCGAGTTCCGAAGCGGCGCGAGCCTCGAGGCCGAGATCAAGATCGTGATCCCCGACTGGGTGCCCCACCCGTTCCTGGTGGAGCTCTCGATCACCGACGAGCGGGGCTTCGTCCTCACCGACCGCTCGATGCGCAGCACGACGCATCCCGAGGTGTTCGCGGTCGGTGACGCCGCGGCGATCACCGTCCCCAAGCTCGGGAGCCTCGGCCACCAGCAGGCACAGATCGCGGCGCGCCAGGTCGCGATCGACGTCGGTGCCCTTGGCGCAGACGAGGCCGGTCCGGACTACCACCCCGAGATCCTCTGCTTCGGGGACAACGGTGGCCACCAGGGCTTCTACATCTACTCCGACACCTGGTACGGGGGCCAGCGCTCGGTCTTCAAGATGGGCCATGCGCCCTATGCGATGAAGCTCGCGTTCAAAGAGATGTACTTCCGCACGGGCGGCAAGCCCCCGTCGTTCGGCGTGCCGGCCACCCATCTGCTCATGGACCACTTCCCCGGCGAGTAGGACCAAGCTACGGGCGTCGAGACGAACGTGGAAAGGACCAGCCGATGAGCGATCAGGACCCCGGAGACTTCGGGCGCAGAGTGGCCGAACGGCGTGACGAGCTCGGGCTGAGCCGCGAGGACGTTGCCCGCCAGGCAGGCATCGACCCGGGCTATCTCGAGTACCTCGAGGAGCGGCCGGGTGCCTCGCCGGAGGCTTCGACTCGCCTGCGCCTCGCGCGGGCGCTCTCGACGAGCGTGGATCATCTCGAAGGAGGAGGCTTCGGCGAGCCGGTCGGCACCGGCCACCCGCCCGGCGGTGTCGCAGAAGTGCTCGAGCTCGAGCGCACGGAGTGCTATGAGCTCCTCCGTCACGGTGGCATCGGCCGGGTCCTGTTCTGCGAAGACCGAGGTCCCGTCGGTCTCCCGGTCAACTTCAGAATGCTCGACGAGGACATCGTCTTTCGAACCGGCGACGGCTCGATCCGAGGCGCCGTCGCCGCCGGAGGCCTGATCGGGCTCGAGGCAGACCGCCTCGATGACGCACTCGGAGAGGGCTGGAGCGTGCTCGCCACCGGGCATGGCGCACTCGTCGAAGACGCAGAGACGTTGCAGCGGATCAGCGCGCTCGACATCCATTCGTGGGCCGGCGAGCACCGGCCACGCGTCGTGCGCCTTCGTGTCGACGAGATCACCGGCAGGCGCATCCGCCGACACCTCGAGGCGTGAGCACCATGCGACCGGCCGGCGAGACGGACAGCACCGATGGCGTCGTGCCAACGCGCCGGCTGCTCGTGTCAGGGAATTGGAAGATGCACCTCACGCACCTCCAGGCCATCACCCTCGTCCAAGGGCTCGCGATGCACCTCGGCGCGCGCGACGAGCGCGTCGAGGTCGGCATCCATCCCGCGTTCACCTCGCTTCGAGCGGTGCAGGTCTTCCTCGAAGGCGACGACATCCCCCTCGTGCTCGGTGCCCAGAACGTCTCCTCGGAGCACGAGGGCGCCTTCACCGGCGAGGTGAGCACGTCGATGCTCGCCGCGCTCGGCGTCCGCTACGTCATCGTCGGCCACTCCGAGCGCCGGCGACTGTTCGGCGAGACCGACGAGATCGTGAACGAGAAGATCCACGCCGTCCAGGCTGCGGGGATGACGCCGATCTGCTGCGTCGGGGACAGTCTCGAAGACCACGAGCGCGGCGCGACCGATGACGTCGTCGTCGGTCAGGTCACTGCCGCCTTGCAAGAGGTTGCAGCCGATGCTGTCGCGGGTATGGTCATCGCCTACGAGCCGCTGTGGGCGATCGGAACCGGGCACAGCGCGGCCCCCGGGGATGCTGAGGCCGTCTGCGCCACGATCCGTGGCGCCGTTGCAGGTCTGTTCGACGAGCGTGTATCCCAATCGCTGCGGGTCCAGTACGGGGGCTCGGTCGAGCCGGAGAACGCTGCAGCCTTCTTCGCACAGCCCGACGTCGACGGCGCACTCGTGGGAGGAGCGAGCCTCGACGCCGCGCGCTTCGCGGCCATCGTGGCCGCAGGGAGCAAGTGATGGTCACGGGTGACCAGGTCGGGCGCTCGCATCCACCAGCGTCGCTATGAGCCAAAGGAGCAGACCAGATGAACCACGAGCAGTTCGAGCAGATCGCACGTGGGACCGGGTTCATTGCCGCGCTCGACCAGAGCGGCGGCAGCACGCCGGGCGCGCTCGCCCGCTACGGCATCCCCCATGAGAGCTACAGCGACGACGACGAGATGTTCGAGCTCATGCACGAGATGCGAACCCGCATCATCACGAACCCGAGCTTTTCGGGCGATCGGATCCTCGCCACGATCCTCTTCGAGGACACGATCGACCGCCAGATCGAAGGGATCGGCTCTGCCGAGTACGTCTGGACGAGAAAGCACGTGGTGCCCTTCTTGAAGGTCGACAAGGGTCTCGCGAACGAAGTCGACGGAGCACGATGCATGAACCCGATGCCCGAGCTCGACACGCTCCTCGCCAAGGGCGTGCGCAAAGGCGTCTTCGGCACCAAGATGCGCTCGTTCATCCACCTGGCGAACCCCTCGGGCATCGCGGCGGTGCTCGACCAGCAGTTCGCAATCGCCCGGCGGATCTCCGCCACCGGATTGGTCCCGATCATGGAGCCCGAGATCGACATCACGAGCCCCGAGAAGCAAGCCGCAGAGACGCTGCTCGAAGACGCCCTCGCCCGCCGTCTCGACGAGCTCGCCCCCTCCGAGAACGTCATCTTGAAGCTGACCCTGCCCGAGCACGACGATCTCTACGCCCCGCTCATGGCCCACGCCAACGTCCTGCGGGTCGCGGCCCTCTCGGGAGGCTACAGCCACAAGGAGGCGACCGAGCGCCTGGCGCGCAACCACGGCATGATCGCGAGCTTCTCCCGTGGGCTCACCGAGGGCCTCAGTGTCACCATGAGCGACGAGGAGTTCACCAAGGCGCTTGATCGCTCGATCGCCGAGATCTACGCCGCGTCGATCACGTGAACGTGCCGCGGCGACCAGTCACAGTCACCGCCAGCCAGCTCGTCGGAGCGGTAGCCCACCACGAAGGAGGACCGATGCGCATCGAAGACGCGGATATCGACACGAGGTGCGTGAACACCATCCGGGGCCTGTGCATCGACGCAGTGGAGAAAGCCAATTCCGGACATCCGGGCACCCCGATGGGCATCGCGCCCGCGGCGTACGTGCTGTGGCAACGGCTCTTGCGATTCGACCCTGCGGACCCGATCTGGGCGAACCGGGACCGCTTCGTGCTCTCCGAGGGCCATGCCTCGACGCTTCTGTGGTCGCTCTTGCACCTGGCGAAGGTCCAAGCGGTCGACGCCGACTACGAGGTGCTCGGACGCCCTGCGGTCACGATGGCCGACCTCGAGACCTTCCGCCAGCTCGACTCGCGCTGTCCGGGGCATCCTGAGTACCACTGGACGAGCGGCGTCGAAGCCACCACCGGACCCCTCGGCCAGGGGCTCGCCACGTCGGTCGGGATGGCGATCGCCGAGCGCTGGCTGGCCGCGCGCTACAACCGCGAGGAATACCCGGTGTTCGACTTCGACGTCTACGCCCTGGCAGGGGACGGCTGCATGATGGAGGGGATCTCCTCGGAGGCGGCGTCGCTCGCCGGGCACCTCGGGCTCTCCAACCTGTGCTGGATCTACGACTCGAACCGGGTGACCATCGAGGGCCACACGGACATCACCTTCACCGAGGACGTCGCCGCTCGCTTCCTCGCGTATGGCTGGAACGTGACGGTGGTTGCCAACGTGAACGATCTCGACGCCGTCTCCCGGGCACTGCACTGCTTCAAAGAAGAGCACGAGCGCCCCACCCTGGTCGTGGTCCACAGCCACATCGGCTACGGCTCGCCGGTCGAGGACTCCGCGAAGGCCCACGGCGAGCCGCTCGGACCTGAAGGCGTGCGCCTGACCAAAGAGTTCCTCGGGCTCCCGACCGACGTCGAGTTCTTCGTCGCCGACGGCGTCTACGACGCCTTCGCCTCAGGGATCGGTGCTCGAGGCTCGCGCCTGCACGCCGAGTGGGACGCGATGATGGCTCGCTACGCCAACGCCTTTCCGGGCCTGGCCAACGAGATCGACCTGATGCAGCGCCGAGAGCTGCCCACGGGCTGGGAGGCCGGCCTCGCACCGTTCGCACCCGACGACAAGGGGATGGCGACCCGGGACTCCTCGGGCTACGTCTTGAACGCGATGGCCGAGCAGGTGCCCTGGATCATCGGAGGCTCTGCGGACCTGTCGCCGTCGACCAAGACGACGCTCGTCGACTCAGGCGACATCCAGCACTCGAGCTGGCAGGGCCGGAACCTGCACTTCGGCATCCGCGAGCACGCGGCGGCAGCGATCACGAACGGTCTCGCGCTGTGCAAGCTGCGGCCGTTCTGGTCGACCTTCCTCATCTTCTCGGACTACGCGCGCGGCGCGATCCGGCTCTCTGCGCTCATGGAGCTGCCCGTCGTCCACATCTTCACCCACGACTCGATCGGCCTCGGCGAGGACGGCCCCACCCACCAGCCCGTCGAGCAGCTCGCCTCGCTGCGGGCAATGCCCGGGCTGCTCGTCTTTCGGCCCGCGGACGCCAACGAGGTGGTGGAGACCTGGCGGGTGATCGGCGGGCTCCGTCACGAGCCCGCGGTGGTCGTGCTCTCCCGCCAGGCGCTGCCGACGTTCGACCGCTCGGTGTACGCAGGAGCCGAGGGGGTCGCCCAGGGCGCGTACGTCCTCGCCGACACCGACGGCGAGCCCGACGTGGTACTGCTCGCGACCGGCTCGGAAGTCCAACTCGCGCTCGCCGCTCGCGAGACCCTCGCCGCCGAGGGGTTCTCGGCACGGGTGGTGAGCATGCCGTGCTCCGAGCTCTTCGACCGCCAGGACGAGACCTACCGGCACCAGGTCATCCCGCCGGAGGTCCGGGCGCGCGTCGCGATCGAAGAGGCTTCCACCCTCGGATGGGACCGCTACGTGGGTGACGGCGGAGAGGTCGTGGGCATGCACACCTTCGGAGCCTCCGCACCGCTCAAGAGCCTCATGACCAAGTTCGGCTTCACCCCCGACAAGGTGGCCGACGTCGCCCGACGATGCGTGCAACGCGCGAAGGAGCACCGATGAGACCGACCCAGGCGCTCCAAGACCTCGGCCAGAGCCTCTGGCTCGACAACATCACCCGCTCGCTCCTCGACTCGGGCGCGATCGCCCGCTACATCGACCAGTACGCGGTGACCGGGCTCACCTCGAACCCGTCGATCTTCGACAAGGCGATCGCCTCGGGCGACTACGACGACGCGATCCGGGCGTTGGCCGGCAGCGGGGTCGGTGCTGAGGAGCTCTTCTTCGAGCTGGCGACCGAGGACATCCGCCGGGCTGCAGACCTGTTCTTGGGTGTGCACGAGCGCACCGACGGCCTCGACGGCTGGGTGTCCCTCGAGGTCTCGCCGCTGCTCGCGCACGACACCGAAGCCACCCTCGCCGCTGCGAGATCGCTCCACGAAAAGGTCGCCCGTCCGAACCTCATGATCAAGGTCCCCGGCACCACCGAAGGCCTCGTCGCCATCGAGACCTGCATCGCCGAGGGGATCGCGGTGAACGTGACGCTCTTGTTCTCCGCGAGCCACTACCGCGCCGCGGCCGACGCCTACCTGCGTGGCATCGAGCGCCGTATCGCCTCCGGTCTCGACCCGGCGGTCGGCTCGGTCGCCTCGGTGTTCATCTCTCGCTGGGACGTGGCAGTGGCCTCCCTCGTCCCCGCCGAGCTGAGGGACCATCTCGGTCTCAGCGTCGGCCTCGACGTCTACCGCTCCTACCGCCAGGTCCTCGACGCCGAGCGCTTCGGGGCACTCGAGAACGCCGGCACGAGGCCCCAGCGCGTGCTGTGGGCGAGCACGGGGACGAAGGACCCCGACGCGTCCGACACCCTCTACGTGCAGGGGCTCGCCGCGCCGCTCACCATCAACACCATGCCCGGCCCGACCATCGAGGCATTCCTCGACCACGGCGAGGTGGGCGACCCGCTCCCTCGAGACGGCGGCGATGTCGAGGAGTGGCTGGCTCGCTTCGCCCAGGCGGGCGTCGACCTCGACGCGCTGGCAACCAAGCTCCAGGCAGACGGCGCCGCCGCCTTCGTCGCCGACTGGCGCGACCTGCTCCAGCGGATCGACACCCAGAGCGCCTCGCTCACCCGATGAGCGTCTTCAACCGACGAGAGACCGGAGACCTGTCATGACCGACGCTTCCCTTCGCACGAGCGCTGCCTGGCAGGCGCTCGAGCGCCACCATGCCACGATGGCCACCCGGCACCTGCGGGACCTGTTCGCCGAGGACCCGGGACGCGGGGAGCGGCTGTGCGCGGAGGCCGCTGGGATCTACCTCGACTACTCGAAGCACCGCATCACCGACGAGACGCTGCAGCTCCTCCTCCGCCTGGCAGAGGAGCGCCAGGTGCCCGAGCGCCGTGACGCCATGTTCGCCGGTGAGCACATCAACGTCTCCGAGAACCGGGCGGTGCTCCACGTGGCACTGCGCATGCCGCGGGGCACCCACCTCAGCGTCGACGGGGTCGACGTGGTCGCAGAGGTCCACCAGGTCCTCGACGAGATGGCGGCCTTCGCCAACGGGGTCCGCTCGGGGACCTGGCGCGGGCACACCGGCAAACCGATCCGAAACGTCATCAACATCGGCATCGGCGGCTCGGACCTCGGTCCCGTGATGGCCTACGAGGCGCTGCGCCACTACTCGGCGCGCGACATGACGTTTCGCTTCGTCTCGAACGTCGACTCGACCGACCTCGTCGAGGCGACGAGGGACCTCTCCGCGGAAGAGACGCTGTTCGTCGTGTGCTCGAAGACCTTCACCACCTTGGAGACCCTCACCAACGCCACCTCGGCGCGTAGGTGGCTCGTGGGCCAGCTCGGTGATGACGCGGCGGTCGCCAAGCACTTCGTCGCGGTGTCGACGAACGCCGAAGGCGTCGCCGGCTTCGGGATCGACACGAAGCACATGTTCGGCTTCTGGGACTGGGTCGGGGGCCGCTACTCCATGGACTCCGCGATCGGTCTGTCCACCATGCTCGCGATCGGCCCTGAGCACTTCGACGAGCTCCTGGCTGGCTTCCACGACATGGACGAGCACTTCGCCACGGCGCCCTTGGCGCAGAACCTCCCGGTGATCATGGGCCTGCTCGCCGTGTGGTACGGGAACTTCTTCGGTGCCCAAAGCCAGGCGGTGATCCCCTACGACCAGTACCTGAAGCGGTTCCCCGCCTACCTCCAGCAGCTCACCATGGAGTCCAACGGCAAGCACGTCACGCTGGACGGTGCGCGCGTCGACTACGACACCGGGGCCATCTACTGGGGGGAGCCCGGCACGAACGGCCAGCACAGCTTCTACCAGCTGCTGCACCAAGGGACCCGCCTCGTGCCCGTCGACCTGATCGGCTTCGCCCGCTCGCTCAACCCGCTCGGCGAGCACCACGACATCTTGACCTCCAACGTCTTCGCCCAGGCCGAGGCGCTCGCCTTCGGCCGGACCCGAGCAGAGGTGCAAGCAGAAGGCACCCCCGACGTGGTCGTCGCCCACAAGGTCATGGAGGGCAACCGCCCGACCTCGGTGCTGCTCTGCGACCTCCTCACCCCGCGCCTGCTCGGCAGCCTCGTTGCCCTCTACGAGCACTCGGTGTTCACGCAAGGCGCGATCTGGGGGATCGACTCGTTCGACCAGTGGGGGGTCGAGCTCGGCAAGGTGCTCGCCAGCCGCATCATCCCAGAGCTCGAATCCGCAGAGGAACCCCACCTCGCCCACGACTCCTCGACGAACGCGCTCATCCGCCGCTACCGATCTCACAAGCAAGGAGGCTCATGATGCCAACGGACACCCCCATGCAAGTCGGCATGTTCGGCGTGGGGCGGATGGGCGCCAACCTCGTCCGCCGCCTGCTTCGTGACGGGCACCACTGCATCGTCTTCGACGTGAACGCCGACGCGGTGGCAGCCCTCGAAGCCGACGGGGCCACCGGCGCGACCTCGATCGACGACTTCGTCGCCAAGCTCGACACGCCGCGCGTGGTATGGATGATGCTCCCCGCCGGCATCGTCCAAGAGACCATCGACGAGCTGAGCACGCTCTTGGCACCCGGGGACATCCTCGTCGACGGCGGCAATTCTTACTACCGCGACGACATCGTACGAGCAAAGGCGCTTGCCACGAAGCAGATCTCCTACGTCGACTGCGGCACGAGCGGCGGGGTGTGGGGCCTCGAACGGGGCTACTGCCTCATGATCGGCGGCGAGAGCGGACCGGTTCGCCACCTGGACCCGATCTTCAAGACCATCGCCCCGGGCGCAGCAAGTGCCGAGCCCACCCCGGGGAGAACCCGCAGCGATGGCACGGCACCCGACGGCTACCTGCACTGCGGGCCGAGCGGGGCGGGGCACTTCGTGAAGATGGTCCACAACGGCATCGAGTACGCGATGATGGCCGGGATCGCCGAAGGCCTCGACATCATCGCCCATGCAGATGCGGGGCTGCATCCACCTGACGCCGACACCGAGACCGCACCGCTCGTCGACGCCTGGGCGTACCCCTACGAGATCGACATCGCAGAGGTCGCCGAGCTGTGGCGCCGGGCATCGGTCGTGAGCTCGTGGCTCGTCGACCTCACCGCCGACGCGTTGGCCCGCTCTCCGAAGCTCGAGGAGTTCGCCGGGCGGGTATCGGACTCTGGCGAGGGACGCTGGACGGTCAACGCCGCGGTCGACGTCGGGGTCCCCGCCGCAGCGATCACCGCAGCGCTCTACGAACGTTTCGCGTCCCGAGGCAAGGGCCAGCTCACCGGCAAGGTGCTCTCGGCGATGCGCTCGGAGTTCGGTGGCCACGCCGAGAAGAAGGCCTGAGGGCGCGGTGCTTCACGAGCTCGTCCAGCTGCCCGACCCCGAGCACGTCGCGCACCGCGGCACAGCATTCATCGCCGACGACGCGGCGGCGCTCAGCGGGGAGCGAACGTGAGCGTCTCGACCCCCGTGCCACGACCGACGAGCGCCATCGTGACCATCTCAGGAGGAAAGAGCCCGTGCTCCACCACCCCGGGGGTGCCCGAGAGCCACGCCGCCACCGCGGCCGGATCGTCGAGTGTGCATTCGACGTCTGCGATGACCCCGCCGTCGGGGCTTTTCGGCACGTCGCGCAGCGTCACCGCACCGAGACGGCGCATCGTCGAGGCGAGCCCGAAGCCGAGCAGCTCGACGGGCACCGGGCCACCGAGATGCGCCACGGGCTTCGTCGAGCCGGCGATCACGACGAAGCGCTCGGCGGTGATCGCCACGAGCTTCTCCCGGGTGTGCGCAGCGCCGCCGCCTTTCATGAGCCACCCGTCGGGCGCGATCTGGTCCGCTCCGTCGATCGCAAGGTCCAAGCGGTCGAGATGCTCGAACGCTTCGACGTCGATGCCGAGGCTCCGAGCGACGTCCTCGGTGTGCGGCGAGGTCGCCACGCAGCGGATCGAGCGCTTGCGTCGGGCGATCGCAGGCAGCAGATGGGCGACCGTCGATCCGGTCCCCAAGCCGACCCACATGCCGTCTTCCACCAAGTCCGCCGCGGCCTCGGCCACGGCGTCGTCCTCTGCTGCGATGTCTCCATCCACGGGCTGGCTCCGAGGTCTCGACGGCTCACGAGGGCAGGCCGCGGAGCGGCGCACCCGCGTCGCTATCGTACCGGGGAACTGCGCCACCAGAGTGGTGACGACCCGTCGGTTCGCCCGGTGCGATCACGCCGCAGCGGCATTCGGAGCCACGAGCGGTCGCGCATCGTCTGGCGGCCCGCCCGCCGGCACAGCGGGCACCGCGGAGCCAAAGGAGCCCAACCGATGACAGCAGCCGTCCGTCCCGCGGACCACGTGATCGTCCTGTTCGGGGCGACCGGTGACCTGGCGAAGCGCATGCTGCTCCCCGGCCTCTACCGGCTCGCGGCGAGCGGCCTGCTGCCCGCGCACTACCGGATCATCGGCTCAGCTCCCGCGGCAGTCGCCCTGTCAGACGACGACTTTCGCCGCCACGTCCGCGCGTCGGTGAGCGAGTTCGGAACTGTGCCGGCCGAAGGGGCGCCGTGGGAAACCTTCGAGCAGTCGCTCTCCTTCGCCGCGGCGGACCCCGAGCGCCCCGGACCGCTGCTCGCCGCGGTCACTGCGGCAGAGCAGGCGATCGGAGGAGACGTGAGACGCCTCTACCACCTGGCCGTCCCCCCACCCGCCTTCACGTCGGTCGTCGCGATGCTCGGTGCGACCGGTCTTTCGGAGCGGGCATCGGTCATCGTGGAGAAACCCTTCGGGAACGACCTCACCTCCGCACAGGCGCTCGACGCCGCGATCCACGCCACCTTCGACGAGTCGGCGGTGTTCCGCATCGACCACTTCTTGGGCAAGGAGTCGGTCGACAACCTGCTCGCCCTCCGCTTCGGCAACGGGTTGTTCGAACCGATCTGGAACCGCGAGCACCTCGCGTACGTGCAGATCGACGTGCCCGAGACGCTGTCGATCGAGGGACGGGCGGCCTTCTACGAGGGCACCGGCGCGTATCGGGACATGATCGTGACGCACCTGCTCCAAGTGCTCGGCTTCGTCGCGATGGAGCCACCGACGTCGCTCGCGGCCCGTTCCCTCAGAGACGAGCGACGCAAGGTGTTCGAGGCGCTCCAGCCGATCGAGCCCGCCAACGTCGTGCGGGGTCGCTACGACGGGTACTTGGAGGAGCCGGGGGTGAGCCCCACCTCGACGACCGAGACGTTCGTCGCCTTACGCGTCGACGTCGACAACTGGCGCTGGCGCGGCGTGCCGTTCCTCCTGCGCACGGGCAAGTGCCTTGCCGAGAAGCGCCGGTTGGTGACGCTGGGCTTCCATCAGCCCACGCTGCGCATGTTCGACCTCGACACGAAGAGGCTCTGGTCCAGCGGAGCCGATGAGCTGGTCATCGACTTCTCCGATCCGGGAACCATCGAGGTGGCCTTCCTCGCCAAGGAGCCCGGTCCGACCATGCGGCTCGGCCAGGCGACCATGGAGTTTGCCTACAAGGAGTCCTTCGCCTCGGCGAACGGGCTCGCGGGCTACGAGCGGCTCATCCTCGACGCGATGGTGGGCGACCAGTCCCTCTTCACCGATGCCGAGTCGATCGAGCGCCTGTGGGAGATCTCGGCGCCGCTCTTGGAGCACCCGCCGCCGATCGAGCCCTACCAGGTGGGCTCATGGGGACCGGCCCCGGTGACGAAGCTCGCCGCCCCGCATCGCTGGCACCTGCCCACGAGGGCGCGATGACGCCGACAACGTTGCCCATTCGCCTCCTGCTCGCAGACGTCGACGGCACGCTCGTCACGCCCACCAAGGTGCTCACGAAGCGAGCCATCTCGGCGGTGCGAGCACTTCACGATGCCGGGATCGACTTCGCGGTGGTGAGCGGACGGCCTCCCCGTGGCATGTCGATGCTCGTCGGGCCGCTCGAGCTCA
>JAJZVL010000130.1 GCA_021845725.1 Actinomycetes bacterium
CACCCCGGGGCGTGCTCACCGCTTCACGGGCTCACCCCCTCACCGCCTGACCAGGACGCGCTCGCCCTGGGTCGGCACCACCGCCGTCCAGCCGAGCTCGTCTTCGAGACGGCGCGCCATGGCGTCGGCTGCGGTCGCCTCCCCGTGCACCAGGTACGCGGTGTCGGGTACGGGCAGCGGACGGAGCCACTCGGTGAGCTCTGCGGCGTCGGCGTGCACGGAGAAGGCACCGAGCTCGACCACCTGGGCGCGGACCGGCACGTAGCGGCCGAGCAGCTTGACGCTCCGCGCGCCGTCGGCGAGCTGCCTGCCGCGGGTCCCCTCGGATTGGAACCCCGGGAGGATCACGGAGCATCTCGAGTCCGGAAGGCAGCGGGCGAGGTGGTGCAGGACCCGGCCGCCGGTCGCCATGCCGGAGGCCGAGATGATGATCGAGGGATAGCCGAGCTCGTTGAGCGAGCGCGACTCCTCGGGCGTGCGCAGCTCGTGGAGCTCTCCGGAGAGCTCGAACGGATCGGCCCCGTCGGCGAGGCGCACGTCGGCGGCGTGCGCCGCGATCGCGCGGCGGTAGACGTCGAGGACCGCGAGCGCCATGGGGCTGTCGGCGTAGATGGGGAGCCTCGGCACCCTGCCGTCGGCCACCAGCCGGCCTAGCGCGATGAGCAGCACCTCGGTCCTGTCGACCGCGAACGACGGGATCACGACCGTGCCGCCCTGACGAGCGGTGCGGGTGATCGCCGCGGCCATCTCGTCGAGCGCCTGCTCCTCGGGCTCGTGGAGGCGGTTCCCGTAGGTCGACTCGACGAGGAAGGTGTCGGCTGCAGGAGGCGTCTCGGGCGCGCGCAGGATCGGATGGTTCGGGCGTCCCACGTCGCCGCTGAAGAACACGCGTGAGGGGGTCGCGCCGTCGATCGTGACCAACGCGCTCGCCGATCCGACGATGTGACCGGCATTGACCAGCTCGACGACGATGCCGTCACCCACCGGGACGGGCACGTGGTAGTCCGTCGTGTGGAACCGCTCGGGCACGGCCGCGGCGTCCTCAGTGGTGTAGAGCGGCAGGGCAGGCCGGTGCTTGGAGAAGCCCTTGGCGTTCGCGTAGGCGGCCTCCTCCTCCTGGAGGTGCGCGGCGTCCTGGAGCACGATGTGCGCGAGCTCGCTGGTCCATTGCGTGCTCACGATCGGCCCGGCGAACCCGTCGCGCACGAGCGCGGGCAGGTACCCGCAATGGTCCACGTGCGCGTGGGTGAGCACGACGGCGTCGATGGTGGCGGGATCGACCGGGAAGGGCGACCAGTTCCGCTGCCGCAGCTCCCGCAGCCCCTGGAAGAGGCCGCAGTCCACGAGCAGGCGGGACCCGTTCGCCTCGAGCAGGAACCTGCTGCCGGTCACCGTGCCCGCCGCGCCGAGAAAGGCGAGGACCGGGGGCTGCCGTCGTGGTGTCCGCTGGTTCGATGCCATGGCTATGCGAGCCGGTCGGTCCAGGCGTGGCCGTCCCAGTAGCGCTGACGGCCGTCGGGCGTGGGGTACCAGCCAGGCGGCGGCATCCCGGGACCTGCCGGCTCGCTCGGTGCCCCCGCGCCGCCCCCGTAGCCGGGGGGCCACCCGTAGCCCGACGAGCTCGAGACCTGGGCACGGAGCGCCCGCATCTCCCGCAGTACCGGCCAGTCGGAGAAGGCGAACACGAGCGCCATGACGAACCCCACGACCGGGACGAAGACGATCAGCACCCACCAGCCCGAGTAGCCCGCCTTGGTCACGACCTTGACTGCCGCGATGATCGAGAGCACGGCGATCGCCACGTACACGAGGACGAGCACCGCAGCGGCACCCGAGAACGCGCTGACACTGGCGACGACGATCGGATGCGCCTCGTGCGCCAGCGTTGGGGGTGCCAGGCCGTCGGTCATCGCTCCTCCTCCGCTCCGGCTCCCCGGGGCCCCGGGCAACTCCCACAGATCTAGTCCATGAGCGGGTGCGAGGCCAGCACCCTCGGGCGCTACTTCGCCATGGTCCTCCCGACATCGGCCATGTCGAGGAACCCCTGCTCGTCGAACGGGAGCTCGCCCAGGTCGCGCTTCAGGCTCGCCTTCAGGGCGTCGAGCACCTCCGGTGCGGACAGCTCATGACGTCCTACCAGGGAAATCATAGAACTGGAGCATCGTGCGCCGCACATGTCGAGAGCTCGAGACCGTAGAGATCGAGCACGACTCGGGCCAGCCGCTCGCTGCCGAACCACGCAACATCGAGCCCGTCGGTGCCCGTGACGGCGTGCAGGCGTAAGCTCGGTGCAAGGGGATCGTGGGATGGGGACGACAGCGATCGAGGCGGCCATGCCGCCTGCGCCCGACGCGGGTCGCGACGGCGCAGCGGCCGGGGTGCGCGTACCACGCGAGGACGTGGCACGTGCGGACGCGCCACGCGACGACACGCCAGTCGACCACGTGCTCGTCGGCGCGACCGGGCTCCCCGCGCCCGAGCCGAAGGGACGGCGCGCGGTCATCCGCACGACGGCTCTCGTCGCCATCGTCACCACGGCCGCCTATCTGGGATGGCGGATCGGCTTCACGGTGCGCCAGAGCCTGTGGCTCGCGATCCCGCTGTGGCTGCTCGAGCTCCACGCGCTGGTGGGCCTCGGCCTGTTCACCTTCTCCCTGTGGGACCTCGACGCGGCGCCCCGCCCCCCGCCCCGCGACGCGCGCCGCGCGGTGGCGGATCTCAGGGTCGCGCTCTTGATCCCCACCTACGACGAGCCTGCCGAGGTGCTGCTGCCCACGGTCGCCGCGGCGGTGGCGCTCGCCCCCGCCCACGAGACCTGGGTGCTCGACGACGGCGCACGCCCGTGGGTGGAGGAGCTCGCCGCCACGCTCGGCGCCCGCTACCTCGCACGGCCCGAGCACGACCACGGGAAGGCCGGCAACCTGAACCACGCACTGGACCACGTCGACGCCGACGTCGTCGGGGTGCTCGACGCCGACCACGTGCCGGCGAGCGGCTTCCTCGAGCACACGCTCGGCTACTTCGCGGACCCGCGCGTCGCCGTCGTGCAGACTCCCCAGGAGTTCTACAACGTCGACTCCTTCGAGCACCGCCCGCGCCCGCTGGCCACGCGCGACGAGGGCGCAGATGACGAGCGCCTCTTCGGCGAGCAGCGCCTCTTCTACCGCGCGCTCCAGCCCGGCAAGAACCGCTGGGACGCGGCCTTCTGGTGCGGCACGAGCGCCCTGGTGCGCGTGGAGGCGCTCCGGGAGGTCGGCGGGGTTGCCGAGGAGACCGTGACCGAGGACATCCACACCACGATCCGCATGCAGCGGCGGGGGTGGCGCACCGTGTACCACAACGAGGTGCTCGCCCGCGGCCTGGCCGCGCGCAACGCCGAGGAGTACTTCACCCAGCGTCTCCGATGGGGCACCGGCGCCATGCAGGTGCTGCACGAAGAGCGGCCCATCACCGGACCCGGCCTCGGCTTCGCCCAGCGCGTCGCGTACGCCTCCACGCTCCTCGGATGGTTCGACTCGTGGCGGACGCTCGGGTACCTGCTCGTCCCTCCGGCGGTGCTCTTCACCGGCGCGGTCCCCATCCAGGCGAGCGCCCTCACCTTCGGGGTCCTCTTCGGTGCGACCTTCCTCCTGCAGCGCCTCGCGCTCTCGCTGCTCGCCCGTGGCTACGCCCCACAGAGCATGTCGATGCTCTTCGAGGCGGTGCGCATGCAGACCGTGCTGGAGGCGACCTCCACCTACGTGGTCCATCGCGCCCGGCCGTTCAGGGTCACCGCCAAGGCGGGCGCCTCCGAGCACCGCCGGGTGGCGGCCCCGCCGATCCTCTGGGCGCTCCTCGGGCTGAGCGGCGCCTCGGCCGTCTGGTTCGCCTGCACGCTCGCCGGCCTCACCCCGCTGCACTACGCCGTCGCGTGGACCGCCTACGGCGCGGCCGGCTGGCTCGCCTTCAACGCCGTGCTCCTCGGCGCCGCCATCGCGCGGGTGCGCAGCGACCGCTTCGCCGTGGACCGGCGCTCCGCGGTGCGGCTGCGCATCGGCACCCCGGTGACGGTCGACGGCAGCCCCGGCTACGTCCGGGACATCTCCATGGGCGGCACCCAGGTGCGCATCCCTGCGGACCCCACAGCGCGGCCCCAGCTCGTGGGCGGCACGCGGGAGCTCCGCCTCCCCTTGGGCGGCGGGATCACGCTCCGCTGCGAGGAGCGGGGGCGCCAGCCGATCGGCGACGGCGGCGTGCTCGTCCGGCTCCGGTTCCTGGGCGGCCAGGAGCGCGCGCTGGGCCGCCTCGCGACCGCCCTCCTCGCACCGTGAGCCGCCCGAGAGG
>JAJZVL010000044.1 GCA_021845725.1 Actinomycetes bacterium
TTCGCCGTCGAGCCGGTCGTCTACGGCTCGCCTTACGACGTGGCCGCCGCGACCGGCGGGTGCCACGTCGAGGCGGACGGCACGGTCGTCACGGTGCGCGTCGACGGCACGCCCGTCGACCGGAACGGCGACCCGCTCCCTCGATGGCTCACCGGCTGCGGCCGAGACGGCCTGCGAGCGGCCCAGGCGGGGCCTGGCCGCTGAGCGTCGGCGGGTCGGGGCCGGACGAGCCCCGGCCCGCCGGCCCATGCCCCAAGGCGCGGACGGCAGCGCACCGCACATCCACCCCGCCGTCCGGTCCCCACCAGGCGGCGGCCGCCGGCCTCGAGCATCTGGGTGCTCGCGTAGCCAGGATGCGGCGGGCCGTCCGGGTCGCTCGCCCACACTTCGCCCATGTCCGATCTTGGGACAATTGCATCCAGCCGTGCCGTTCGTAGCGGCCGGCGCGGCACGGCACGCTCGCACGGCCACCCGGCCCACCGGCTGCCCGGGGGTCGGCGATGAGCGAGCCCTGCTGGGCGAGCATCCAGATCGCCCCCTGGGACGAGACGCGGACCGACGCTGCGTTCGCTGACCTCGTCGACGAGATCGACCGCTACGGCGGCTTCACGGAGGACGAGGTCTCCGCGTCCACCGGCGGGATCGTCGTGCGGACCCTCACGGACGAGGGAGCCAACTACGGCGGCGGCGCCTTCCGCGACATCGTGGAGAAGGCGTCCGCGGCTGGGCTGTGGTGCCGGGTGGAGGACGACGACGGACCGGACTGGCCCGGCAGCGTCACCGTCGTCGACCCGGCAGGCAACGAGGTCTTCGGGTGCGCCGTCTCGCACGACGGCGGGCCGGTCGCCTACCTCGCCCCGCACTGCGCCATCGGCGACGTGGACCAGATCGCAGTGCGCTACCGCCACTCCGTGGCGGACTGGATCCTCGGGACGGCCGACCCGGCGCTGACGGGGCGGGCCCGCTCGAAGGAGCTCGTCGCCACCCTGCTCGCCCGCATCGAGGCGAGCGCCGGAGGGGACGAGGCCGCCTGGGAGCTGTCCTTGCGCTACGCAAAGGAAGTCGGCTGCCAGGCAGCGCTGAGGCTCCTCGCGGCCAACCCGGACGTCCCGGAGCGCATCCGGGCCACCGCGGCACAAGCCGCCGCTGCGGCCGACCAGCCGCAGTGAACGAGCTGCCGTGCCCCTGATCCGAGGGGCACGGCAGCGTCAACTCTCGTCGCCGCCCCTTGCGTGGTCCCTCGTGTCGTCACACGCCGTCCGCCGCGGTGACGCAACCGGATGGACACGGACGCCGCCGGACGCCAGCACACCGCGGTGACGCTCACGCCCCGATAGGCTCCCCGATAGGCTCCCCGATCCGGTGCCACAGGATGACAGCCGTGTAAGTCATAGGTCCTGAGCTGGGAGTATGCAGCTGTGTTCCCCGGCACTCCCTTCTATCTCACGTGCTTTGGGTGCACGAGGTCGGGGGTTCGAATCCCCCCTCCCCGACTCGTCAGTTCGTCTCGTCCCGCTTCGTTCAAGCGTCATGGCGGGCCAACTGAGACCGCGTCGCCCCCGCAGCGCGACATCCAGCACATCGAGAGGCGGGGTCGATCCTCGGTGAGCATGCGTCTCGCACGGTCGGCATGACCGCGGGTTACCGTGCAGCAGATGGCCACCATCACCGGCACCGTGCAGAAGTCCTCGTGGGACCGGGGAGTCCTGCCGCCTGTCGAGCAGGTGCGCCCGGGCCTGTGGTCGGTCCCGATCCCGATCCCCATCAACCCCCTGCGCTACGTCCTGGTCTACGCCTTCGAGCTGTCCGGCGGCGGTGTAGCGCTGGTCGACGCCGGATGGGACACCGAGGAAGCGTGGGCCGCGCTCACCGATGGCCTTGCGCTCTTCGGGGCGAGGCCCGGGGACGTGCGCGCGGTGGTCGTCACCCACGTCCACCCAGACCACTACGGTCTCGCGGACCGTGTCCGCAGGTCCTCCGGTGCGTGGATCGGCCTCCATCCTGCAGACGCTGCGCTGCTGAAGGGCGGACCCGCCGACGCCGAGCGACTGATCAGGGCGATGCGCGGGCTCCTCGAGCTTTCCGGGGTGCCAGCGCAGACACTTCCCGATCCGAGCGAGGCGTCCACGCAAGCCCGCACCCTCCTCTCGATGGCGCAGCCCGACGTCCTCTTGCACGACGAGCAGATGCTCGACCTTCCGGGCTGGGACCTCCGCGTGATCTGGACTCCGGGGCACTCCCCTGGGCACGTCTGCCTCTACAGCGACGCTCAGCGCCTCCTGCTGTCGGGCGACCACGTGCTCCCGCGGATCACGCCGAACATCTCCTTTCACTCGCAGCGGGTCCCCAGCCCGCTTGGCGACTACCTCGAGTCCCTGACCAGGATACGAGCGCTCACACCTGACGAGATCCTGCCTGGCCACGAGTACCGGTTCTCAGACCTGCGGTCGCGTGTTACCGAGATCGAGCATCACCACGCAGTACGCCTTGCCGAGATCGAGCACGCGGTCGGCAGGCAACCCGGCTCGACCGCGTGGGAGCTCTCGACCACCCTCGAGTGGTCACGACAGTGGGGGGAGCTCTCGGCCTTCATGCGGCGTGCCGCGGGGGCCGAGACCCTTGCCCACCTGGCGCTGCTCGAACGACGTGGCCGCATCCGGCACGGGCCAGGGGTGCCCGCGCGCTTCTATCTCGAGGAGGACTCGCCCTGCTCCCCCGCTGGGTCACCCTCCGCTGCGATGCCGCTGTGACCCCCGTCCGCCGCTGCCGGTCCTGGCGCAGCGGGGCGCGGTGGCTCTCGACTCCCAGGATCTTCGTCCCGCACACCGATGGTCGTGGACGCGCCGCCTGCGTCCGGCTCACCTCGCGCTTGGTGTGCCCCAGGCGGGACGAGGGGACCCGGATAGGCAGCCTCGGCGCGCTCGACCAGAACCGACATCTGCCGCCGCAGCACGAGGAGCCCCACCACGATCACCACGACCGCCGCGGACACGAAGCCCAACTCGAACGAGGTGGACGTCTTCGACAGGAATGTCCCCGCGTAATAGGCCAAGAACGCGTACAGCGCTGCCCAGGCGATACCCCCTGACGCATTGAAGAACAAGAAGCGCCGGTACCGCATACGGGTCGTACCGGCAAGGAACGCCGCGTACGTGCGCAGGACCGAGACGAAGCGGCCGAAGAAGACGACCACACCGCCCCGGCGTTCGAACAGGTAGTGCGCGACCTTGATCTTCGACTCGTCGAGCCGCACGTAGTGCCCGTAGCGATAGAGCAGCCGGTAGCCACCTGCGTCGCCGATCCAGTACCCCGCGGTGTCGCCCAGGATCGCTGCCGCCGCAGCGACGGCGAAGACCAGGCCGATCGAAAGCCCGTGGGTGGTCCCCGCATAGGTCGCCGCGGCGATGAGGGCCGTCTCTCCGGGAAGCGGCACGCCGAGGCTCTCCACCGCCACGAGCACGAAGACCGCTCCGTAGCCGTAAACGTGGACGAGGTGTGTGATGTTCACAAGTCCGGCACCGGCATCTTCGGATCGCTCGGCACCACGGCGGGAGTTTACGGACCGGGCGTGACGGAAGAGCGACAGGACCCGATCGACCCATGCCCCGGGATCGGTAGCGTGACCCCACCATGGGGCATGCACTCGCCACGGACCTCTACGAACTGAACATGGCCGCGAGCTACCTGCACCGCGGGATGTCCACACGGGCGACCTTCTCGCTCTTCGTGCGAAGGCTGCCTCCCGGTCGCGGGTTCCTGGTCGCCGCGGGCGTCGATGACTGCCTCGACTTCCTCGAGTCCTTCCGCTTCGAGCAAGAAGACCTCGAATGGCTGTCGTTCCACGGCTTCTCCGCCCGAACCGTCGATGCATTCCGCGACATGCGTTTCACCGGTGACGTCGAGGCCGTCGAAGAGGGGAGGATCATCCTCGCTGGAGAGCCGGTACTCGAGGTCACCGCGCCGCTCCCAGAGGCGCAGCTGGTCGAGACCTTCCTACTGAACCAGATCACCTTCCAGACGGCGATCGCATCCAAGGCGGTGCGGTGCCGTCTCGCCGCCGGACCCATCGATTTGATCGACTTCGCGCTGCGCCGCGTGCACGGGACCGAAGCCGGAATGGCGGTCGCGAAGCTCTCGGCGATGGCGGGCTTCGCCGGCACGAGCAACGTCGAAGCGGCACGGAAATTCGGCCTTGTGCCCTCGGGAACGATGGCGCACTCCTATGTCGAGGCCTTCCCCACCGAAGCAGCCGCATTCCGCGCGTTCGTCGAAGACCTGCCACCTCCGTACACCTTCCTCGTCGACACGTACGACACGCTCGCAGGGGTCGCAGCGGCCGCGCAGGTCATCGACGAGCTCCAGCTCTCCGACAACGTCGCCATCCGCCTCGACAGCGGAGATCTCGGCAAGCTCTCACGGGCGGCACGTGACATGCTCGACGAGCGAAGGCTTGCGCACGTGCGCATCTTCGTGAGCGGCTCCCTCGACGAGTACCGCCTGGAGGACCTCGTCAGCGCCGGCTCGCCCATCGACGCGGCTGGCGTCGGGACCCGACTCGGCACGGCGGCGGACGCTCCGTACGTCGATTCTGTGTACAAGCTCGTCGAGGTGGCCGGCCGGCCGGTCATGAAGCTGTCCACGGCCAAGGAAACCCTTCCGGGAGCCAAGCAGGTCTGGCGGGCAAAGGACCGAGACGACGTCCTCGCTCGCCGCGACGAACCGGCCCTTCGCGGCGCAGAGGCTCTCCTTCAGTCGGCCATGCGACACGGCCGACGGCTCCGCCCCCGCTCGTCGATCACCGAAGCCAGGGACCGGATCAGCCGCGACCTCTCCTGGCTTCCCGACGCCGCGAAGGCAATCCGCACACCTGTGGCGCCCGTACCCTCCCTGTCCGACACGCTGAGGGACCTCGTAGGCGCCACCAGAAGCGCTGCGCCCATCCCCGATCACCGCCATGGCCCTCGACCCAGGGCGCGTCGCGGAGGTTGAGCTCGTGTCGGATGGTCACCCGGCCACACCTCGAGGGCTCGCCGTGCGGATGTCCGGCTGGCCACAGCGTGCAACAGTGGAAACCGTGCCAGATGAGCCTCCTCCGACCTACGAGCAGATCGTCGCCCATCTCGCCGCTGCGCTGACATGCGACCCGAGCGGCCCCGACGACCACCGCGCGCGTGCCGAGGAGCTCGCGGAGGCGTCGGGGATACGGGTGCTCGCGGAGACCCTCGCGATCGCCGAACGTATTCTTCGTGCCGGTGAGGGCTTCCACTCCATCGAGCGGTTCTTCGTCGACGGGAGCGAGGAGCAGCGCTACCTGATCGAGTTGCACCGGAGAGGGTGACCGCCGACTCTGCAGCTGCCGTTTCGTCCGTCAAGCCCGCTTTCAAGGACTTTCGGCTCTAGTTCCACTCCTCGAGGAGGACCAACGTCTGGGGCATCAGGCGGGACCCCCCCTCCGCCTGGTCATGTGCAGTCACACGAAGAGGAGGCGGCTCTGCCGCCTCCTCTTCGTTTCGAGCGCCAAGGGTCCGGTCGACGTCCGACCCGGTCCCAATCGCCGAGGCGCCTGTCGGCGCGCGTCCCCCGCTCGAGGAACGATCGGCCTCGATCTGGACCTTCGGCCCTTTTCCTCACTCCAGCGAAGGGTCCACGCTTGCCGTGGGGCAGGGTGCAAAGGAATGGTTTTCGATGGGCGCAGAGAATTCCGATATCGCGGCGGTCGACCCCGTGCTCGTACTGACCGTGGATCCGGCGACAACGCTACGCTGCGTCGGGACGCTGGACTCGCGCGACCAGCGGCACTTGGTGGCCGTCGTCGGAGAGATGCTTCGCACGCGGCCTGACAACGTCACGATCGACATCGAGCAACTGCGACTCGGGGACACCGAGGCCGCGAGCACGCTCATCCGGGTCCAGCGCATGGTGCAGGACTCAGGCGCAACGATGCATTGGCACGGGGTCCGAGCCGATCACCTCCGCAGCGTACCGACGCTCGACTACCCGGCCGGCGGTACCCTCGGATCCCGGATCCGGCGACCCAGAGCGTCCAGAATGCGCACCTCGGGCGTGCTCGTCCAAGACCCGAACGTCGACCTCGCCGCGACGTCGATCGCGGTCTCGTCGGCGCGCCAATGAGAACGGCGATCGACCCGGCCGTTGCACAGTCCGCGGCCAGCGCGCTGCAGACGAGCCGGGGCGTTGCCCTCAGCCGGACCGGTCGGAGCCAGGGCCGGTCCCACGCCACCGGCTGAGCACCTGGGCGCCGCAGCCGCCCGACCAGACTCTCGCCGGCTCCGCCACCTCACACTCCGGCAAGGAAGAACGAGCCGATCAGGACGGCGAGCACGTACAGCGTGACGATCGTCATCGGAGGGTCCTTCTCATAGATGAACGACAACACGCCGACCGCCACGCGCAGCACCGGGGTGAGGATCAGGATCAGCACACCGAGCACGACGATCCCGCGCCCTTCTCCACGGGCGAGGGCGCGCCCGAGCGCGGAGAACGTGTGCGGGAACGGCGTAGACCTCGAGGTGAGCTTCCTGTAGGAGAAGTGCCCTCGGATCGGCACGTAGGAACCGTGATGGGCAAACATGAGACCGAGGCCGACGGAGATGACGGCCACACTCACGACGACGCCGATCCGCAGGACGAGACTGATCGCCAGCTCGACCTTGCGGATCTTCTCCTCCATCTGAGCCGCCTCTTCGGGGGTGAGCTGCCGGCGTTGGCCCGACCGAGCGAGACCCTCCGAAGGCGGGGCGTCGGAGGGGGGCTGTCGAGAGCTCCGGCCCTCTGCGTGCATGTCGGTCACGGGAAGATCCCCTTCTGGAGCATCTCCAAGGAGATGACGACGAGGACGATGACGAAGACGAGCCGGACGGTCTTGCTCGTCACGCGGCCGAGCACCCGTGCGCCAAAGGTCGCTCCCAACAAGACGCCGGCAGCGACAGGCGCCGCGATGATCGGGTCGATCTGGCCACGGATGAAGTACACCCCGGCGCTCGCCGCTGCGGTAACCCCGATCATGAAGTTGCTGGTCGCCGAAGACACCTTCATGGGGAGGTGCATGGCGCTGTCCATCGCCGGCACCTTCAGCGCGCCTGAGCCGATGCCGAGCAACGCGCTCACCAGGCCGGCCACGTACATGAGCCCGAGGCCGAGCTTCGTGCCGACGACCTTGTAGGAGATCTCGCGGTCTTCAGCAGGGTCGTAATAGGAACCGTGCAGGTCGAAGTAGTTGGCGATCCGGTCGTTCGAGACGCTGAGAGGCTCGGCGACGTGGCGACGCCTGAACGTGGCGAACGACGAGTAGCCGAGGACGAGCCCGAAGAAGACGAACAAGAAGCGGGCGGGCAAGATCGTCGTGAGATAGGCACCGCTCACGGCTCCCGTGGTGGTGGCAATCTCGAGGAACATCCCGGCTCGGAGGTTGGTCATCCGTTCACGGACGTAGGCGGCCGCCGCCCCGCTCGACGTGGCGATCACCGAGACGATGCTCGCCCCGATGGCCAGGCGGATGTCGACGTGATAGAGGAGGGTGAGGACCGGGACGATCACCACACCGCCGCCGAGCCCGATCAGCGACCCGAGGACCCCCGCCGCCACCGAGATGAGGGCCAGGGAGACCACGAAGTCGAGCGGCGTCACGCAGGTATTGTACGAACAATCGGTTGTCCGTTGCAACTCCCTCATGCCTCGTGGTAGCCGGTGCGTTGGCAGCACCGAACTACCAGATCGCGGACAGGGCCCCAGCAGCTCCGCGCCCCCACGCGAGGCGATCCTCCAGACGTTCGCCCACGAGATCTGATTCGGAGGTCGCGATCGCGATCTACCGTGGTCACGGGTACGACGAGGCACGAATTCTCCGGTGCGGGGCCGGAGGCGACGCGTCGCCGCCGCTGATCCTGAAGAATTCTCGGCGCGCCCCCGGCAGGATTCGAACCTGCGTGGTACGGATTAGAAGTCCGTTGCCTAAGTCCACTCGGCCACGGGGGCTCACCCCCGGTCGACGACTGTAGTTCCTCCGCGTTTCTGGACATGTGCCAGAGCCCGTGTCGCTCCCAGCACCGACACCGGAGCGCCTGCGCCGCTGACCATTCGACGAGAAGGACGCTCCTCGGGGTCTCGCGGATTCGACGCTCGCGGGCGAGTATCCTCTCCCCAGGCCGTCGCTGATGCGCGCGACGAGCAAGGTTCGATGCAATGCCCGACACGCTCACGCCCAACACCGTGACACCCGGCCGATCGACCACGATCAGCCCCGTCCGTCCGGATGTGGAGTTGGACGAAGGCGATCACGAACGGATGGCGCACATCGTCCTCGAAGGCTTCCGTGGCAAGCGAGGCAAGTTCTTCCCGGCAGGGACGAACATCGTGGAGAGCATGGTGACGGGCACGCCGGTACGCGCGCTCTGCGGGAAGATGTGGGTACCCAATCGCGACCCGAACCGCTATCCGCTCTGCCCTACGTGCCGGGAGATCGCTGAGGCACGCGGCTGGAAGACGCCCCCTCGCTGACCGGGCGACAAGCTGGGCTCGAGGCGAGCTCGTCCAACGGCACCTCGTCGCCCAGGGGGGCGAGCTCGGGGATCCGCGTCCGAACGCTGCCAGGCAGCTCGCCACTTCGTGGTTCCTCCTCCCCTGCGGCAGACCCAGCGGCCCTGGGGTGTGCCAGACTATTGAGCCTCGGTGGGCGTAGCTCAGCTGGTTAGAGCGCCAGGTTGTGGCCCTGGAGGTCGGGGGTTCAAGTCCCCTCGCTCACCCCGAGCAGCCGGCTGAGGCGCGGTAGCCCTCGGCGCCACCGTACCGGCGACGCGGGCCGCATGCGACGGACATCCCGAATCGCGTCACAGCCGCCTTGCAGAATGGGGACATGCCCAACGTCACCTCTTCCCCGATGCTCCCGCTGCATTGGACCGAGGCCTCGGCGAGCTGTGCCAACCCCGCGGAAGGAGCCCCGTCGGACCCCGCGTACCGGACCCGGCTCTCGCGGGGTGATCTCAGCCACCCGGCCGTGGTGGTGCGAACGAGCTCGCGCCGGCGTAAGACCGCCACGGCGTTCTGGGAGAACGGCCAGATCGTCGTGGTGCTGCCGAGCCACGTCCCGAAGGCCGACCGCGCGGGCATCGTCGACCGGCTCGTCGCGCGTGTCCTTGCCAAGCGCCCACGAGCAACCACCTCCGACGACGCCCTCGTGGCACGTGCCGAATTCCTTGCTGACAGGTACGTCGAGGGCATCCGGCCGACCTCGATCCGCTGGGTGACGAACCAGGGGAAGCGATGGGCGTCGTGCTCGCCGCAGACCGGGGAGATCCGGATCTCCCACCGACTGCGCACGGTCCCGGGATGGGTCCTCGACGCAACGATCGTGCACGAGCTCGCGCACCTCCTCCACGCCGACCATTCGACCGCCTTCCATGCCGTTGCCAACCGGTATCCACGCCAGCACGACGCGCACGTCTTCTTGGAGGGGTACTCGCTCGGCCTTCACGCAGCATCGTGACGGCGGGCAAGGGCGGGGCAGACCGCTGGAAGGGCTGCGGGCACACATCGACGAGCCAGGGAAGCCAGGGAAGCCAGGGAAGCCACGGACACCGGACGACCGGATAGCGTCGGCGCTCGTGGCGCCGCACGCGAAGGTCCTCACCGTCTCGGAGTCCGTGCACGCAGGTACCCGAGAGGACCGGTCAGGGGCCGCGCTCGCCGACCTCCTCACCCAGAGCGGCTTCGAGGTGATCGAGCGACGGACCGTTCCCGACGGCGTCGAACCGGTCGCCTCTGCCATCGTCGACATGGCGGGTGGCTTCAGCGGCCTGCTCGTCACCACCGGAGGCACCGGCTTTTCACCCGCCGACCTCACGCCCGAAGCGACGCTGCGCGTCGTCGACCGCCAAGCGCCGGGGTTCGCCGAGGCGATGCGCGCGGTCAGCCCGCTCGGTCGCCTCTCGAGGGGTGTTGCGGG
Organism: Actinomycetes bacterium; assembly: GCA_021845725.1. GTDB lineage: Bacteria > Actinomycetota > Acidimicrobiia > Acidimicrobiales > RAAP-2 > JAJYVT01. Next base: position 9,962 of record JAJZVL010000044.1, read on the forward strand.
CACGCTCGGAAACTGCCTCGTGCTGAATGTCCCCGGCTCCCCGTCGGGTGCAACCGAGTCGCTGGCGGCAGTCCTCGACGCCGTCCCCCATGCGCTCGACCTCCTGAGCGGCGGCAGACCGCACTGAGGCCGGCCGCACCCCTCCCAGTGCCCGAATCGGATATCTCCAGGCAATGCTCGCCAGCCGCCTCGGTAGACTCAGAGCGATGCTCATCGCAACGACGCTTGGTTGCGCCACGCCGAGGCGTGCCGACTCGTCGGGTGTGTCAGCACCGTGACCGCGGTGCGCATCGCGATCTCGGGTGCCCGGCGTAGCCCGGCGGCCTCGCCGGACGACGATGTATCCGAGATGCCCACCGAGGGTCCGCTGGTCGATCGCTTCGGCCGCGTCCACGACGATCTCCGCCTGTCGGTCACCGATCGGTGCAATCTGCGCTGCGTCTACTGCATGCCGGCCGTGGGGATGACGTTCCTGCCGCGTGCCGAGATCCTCAGCTTCGAAGAGATCGCGCGCGTGGCCCGGATCGGCCGAGCGCTCGGGGTCAGGTCGGTCCGCCTCACGGGCGGCGAACCCCTGGTGCGCCGGGACATCCGAGATCTCGTCGAGCGGATCGCCGCCCTCGGGTTCGACGACGTGGCGCTCACCACCAATGGGATGCTGCTCGCTCCGATGGCCCAGGGACTTGCTGCGGCCGGGCTTCGGCGCGTGAACATCAGCTGCGACTCGCTACGACCCGAGCGGTTCTCGGCGATCCGGCGACGCGGAAAACTCGACGTGGTCCTCGACGCGATGCGCGCTGCCGAGGATGCCGGGCTCGCCCCGATCAAGGTGAACGTGGTCCTTCTTCGGGGGCGCAACGATGACGAGATCCTCGACTTCGCCGGCTTCGCGCGCGACACCGGACGAGTGGTCCGCTTCATCGAGTACATGCCCCTCGACGCCGAGGGAACGTGGGATCGTGCACGGCTGGTGCCCGGACACGAAGTGGTCGAGCGCGTGAGCGCAGTCTGGCCACTCGAGGCGGTACAGCGGGACGACGACCCAGCGCCCGCCGATCGCTACCGATTCGCCGATGGGAAGGGGGAGATCGGCGTGATCTCGACGGTCACCGAGCCGTTCTGCGGTACCTGCAACCGGCTCCGGCTGACCGCGGACGGCGCCATCAGGAACTGCCTCTTCTCCGACGACGAGCACCCGGTGCGCGATGTGCTGCGAGACGGCGGGAGTGACGACGACCTGGCGCTGCTCCTACGGCGAGCCGTATGGGGGAAGCTGCCAGGTCACGGCATCAACGAGCCGGGCTTCCTCCGTCCGCGGCGCTCCATGTCGATGATCGGCGGATGAGCGCCCCCAGCGGAGTGGTTCCCCACCGGGCGCGATCCGGGCATAGGCGGCGTGCGCGCCTCAGCCTGCGGAGCGCCGACGGCGGCGCCAGAGGACGAGCAGCGCGACGACGGCGAGGACCGGCAGGGCTCGCTCGACGATGACAGGGCCTGCGACGCGCACGCGGTCGACGGGAACGACCTCCCGGGCCTGACCGGGAACGCCCGGCGCAAGTCCCAGCTGCCTCGTGCTGGCCTGGGACACGACGCCCGGTTCGACCTCGGTCACACCGACGATGACGCAGGCCTCAGCTCCCGCTGACGAGGCCCCGGTCGATTGGGCGTACCGCTCAGCGCCATCGGTCCGCTCAGCGCCATCGGTCCGCACAGCTGCTTCGGTCCCACCGTCTCCGAGCACTGTCCTCTCGAGCGACGTGACGAACTGGCCCAGGAGCCTGTTGCTCACGTCCGCGAGCACGCCACGGCCCCCACCTCCACCTTCACCACCCCTCGGTACTCGTCCCCCTGCGCGCCCTCGAGGCGTGCGCCGGGCATTGCCGGCGCGACGCGCGTCACGTCGGTGAGGGTCCTCCACGCTTCCTCGATCGGGGCATGCACCGTGAGCTCGTTCGTCAGCTCCATCGCTCCCTCGCTCCAGCGGTCGGCGACGTGCCGGCTTCGTCGCGCCGCTCGAACGCCAGCAGCTCTGCGACGGTGTCGACATCGACAGGATCGCCTTCGCAGGCTACTGCCGCCACGAGCTCCGGTCTCTGGCGCATGAGGGCTCGAGCTCCCTCGTCGCCGGTCTCGGGGAGAAGGGGCCAGATCTCCCGATCGAGGCGCACCGGGGGGCGCCTCAGACCGCCGAAGCTCGCTGACACGATCGGCGCCACGGCGGCTTCTGCCACCGTCCGCCACGCCGACGCTGGGACCAGTGGCTGGTCGCCCAGGCCCACGACCGCGGCGTCGAAGCCGGCCGAGTCACACCACGCGATCGCCGCACGAAGCGAGGTCGCCTGACCCTCGTGGGCGTGGGGGTTCTCGAGAACCGTGACCCCAGGGACAAGCTCCGGAAGCGCTCCGGCAACATCGACCTCGCCCCGCACGACTACCAGGGGAAGCCCAGCTTCGAGTACAGGGGCGACGGCCCACGCGAGAAGCGGCCGCCCACGGAACCTGGCGAGCAGCTTCGGACCGCCGGCGAACCTGGTGCCCTCGCCTGCGGCAAGCAGCACCGCAGCGACCCGCACCTCGCGAGGCCTCCGGTCCGCGACCTTGCTCACGCGCCGAACGTCTCGACCAGGGGCGCCTCGAGCCACGGGGGCGCGACGAGGGGCGCCTCAGGCACCTGCGCGCCAACCGGCCCCAGCCGGCGCCTGCATCGCGGCATCGTGGATCGGCCCCGTGCGGTCGCGCAAGGACGGAGCGGGCTTGCCGGTCCGCCGGGCGATGATCTCGCCGCAGATCGCTACCGCCGTCTCCTCCGGAGTCCGCGCGCCGATGTCGAGCCCGATCGGCGACATCACCCGCGCGAGGGCGTCGTCCGAGACCCCGGCCTCGCGCAGCCGCGCGACTCGGTTCTCGTGAGTACGGCGCGCGCCCATCGCGCCGATGTACCCTGCCGACGTCTCGAGCGCCGCGGCCAGCGCGGGAACGTCGAACTTCGGGTCGTGCGTGAGCACGCAGATGGCATCACGCGGGCCGAGGGAGCTCCCAGTCGCCCCGAGGTAGCGCTCGGGACGGTCGGCGACGACCTCGTCGGCCATCGGAAAGCGCGCCCTGGTCGCGAACACTGGGCGGGCGTCGCACACCACCACGCGGTAGCCCAGGATCTTGGCTACCTTCGCGAGCGCTGCGGTGAAGTCGACGGCGCCGAAGATCACCATGCGCGGGGCCGGCGCGAACACCTCGAAGAACACCGACACCTCGCGCTGGCGTGCCTCTCCGCGCGGTCCGTAGTGGCGGGTGCTCGAAAGGCCGCTCGCAAGCGCACCCGCGCCGTCGCGCCGGACAACCGCGTCCAGCTCGTCCACCCCGAGGGTGCCAGAGAAGGTGCCGTCGTCACGGACGAGCATGCTCGCCCCGAGCCGCAGCCCCTCGATGCCGTCCTCGGCATCCACGACCGTCGCGAGCACGACCGGTGTCTCGGCGACGAGGGCGTCGCGCAGCTCCTCGTAGACCTCGGGAAGCGCCGGATCCACGAGCACGTGGACGGTGCCACCGCACGTCAGGCCGACCGCGAAGGCCTCGTCGTCCGAGTAACCGTAGGTACGGCGGCGGGCGCCCCCGCTCTCGAGCGCGGCGAGCGCTTCGGTCACGACGGCCCCTTCGACGCAGCCGCCCGAAACCGACCCGGCGACCTCTCCTCGCTCGTTCACGGCCATGGTTGCCCCGGGATCCCGCGGTCCCGAGCCCTCCACTCCGACCACTCGGGCGGTCGCTACCCGCAGCCCGTCGCGCCGCCAGCGCTCGATGTCCGAGAGAACCTCTTTCACGCCGCCTCCACGCTCCGATCCCTGGGCCTCGCTGGGTCACCGACGAGCAATCGGGCCAGTGCCTCGAGCGACTCGACCGAATGGCCCTCCACGAAGTCGTCAACGTAGGGAAGGGCCGCGGCCATTCCGCGTACAAGGGGAGCGTAGCCGGGCGTGGCCTTGAGCGGGTTCACCCAGATCACGCGGTGCGCCACCCGTGCCAGGCGAGCCATCTGCTCCGCGAGCACCGCCGGATCCCCGCGGTCCCAGCCGTCGGAGAGCACCACGACGAACGCCCCACGAGCGAAGCCCCGCACGCCCCAACGCACATTGAATTCGCTGAGCGCGTCGCCGAGGCGGGTCCCGCCCGACCAATCCGGCACCGCTCGGCTCGCGGCGGCGATCGCGGCGTCGGGATCGTGTGCCGAGAGCATGCGGGTGACCCTCGTCAGCCGGGTGCCGATCGTGAACGCCTCCACGCGGGGGCGTCCCGAGACCGCGACGTGCAGAAAGCGCAGGAGCGCCCGGGCGTACGGCGCCATCGAACCGCTCACGTCGCAGAGCAGGACGACGCGCCGAGGACGCTCGCCCGTCTCGAGCCAACGACGCCGGAGCGGCTCCCCGTCGGTCCGCAGGGATGCTCGGACGGTGCGTCGCAGGTCGGGCCAGTTCCCGCTTCGGCGCGCTGGCTGGCGACGGCGGGAGGACTGCCGCGGCCCACTGACGCGGATCCGCGCCATGAGCCGCTGGGCTTCTGCGAGCTCTTCGGGGGTGCACCGGCCGAAGTCCTTTCGTCGCAGGACCTCGGCCGCGCTGTAGCGCAGCTCGCGCACCACTCCGGGCTCCTCGCGCTCCTCGGGCTCCAAAGCGCGGGAATCGGGATCGTCGTACGCGAGCGTCACCGCCTCGACGACCTCGTCGGCGTGCTCCGGCCATCCCTCGCCGCCATAGAACGCGCGGAAAGCGGTGTCGTACACGTCGACGTCCTCCGGCCGGCGTACGAGCGTCGCCCGTCCCGCCCAGTACACGTCCTGCTGCGAGCCCAGGCCCACTGCCCCGAGCGCCTCCGCGTAGCTGGCGGGCGCGCCACCGGGGACGTCGAGCCCCGCCGCTCGGAGCACCCGGACGAACGCGACCGCGATGCGTGCCGGGTCGGCGATCCCCGTGCGTGCCGTCCCCCGGCGCAGTGACCCCTCCGGGGGCCGCGCGCGCGCGGCTGGCGAACCCGATCCCGCCATGCTCACCCCGCGCGCTCGACCCCCGCGCGCTCGACCCCCGCGCGCTCGACCCCCGCGCGCTCGACCCCCGCGCGCTCGATTGCGGCTCGTGCGAGCGCGCCGATGCCGGCTTCTCGGACGCGCTCGGCGTCCTCCCTGTACTTCACCGCTGCCCCGAGGGTCGCAGCAACGCTCGCTTCGTCGAGCGTGCGGACCCCGAGCGCAGCGAGCGCCTGCGCCCAGTCGATGGTCTCGGCGACGCCCGGCGGCTTGTAGAGCCCGAGCGCGCGGATCCGCTCGACCGCCGCGGCCACCTGTCGTGCGAGCACAGGGAGCACCTCGGGCGCCTGCACCGTCACGATCTCGACCTCGCGCTCGAAGTCGGGGTGCTCCACCCAGTGGTACAGGCAGCGGCGCTTCAGCGCATCGGCGACGTCGCGCGTGCGGTTCGAGGTGATGACCACCACCGGCGGAGCGACGGCGTGGAAGGTGCCGAGCTCGGGCACCGTGACCGAGTAGTCCGACAGGACCTCCAAGAGGAAGGCTTCGAACTCGTCGTCGGCGCGGTCCACCTCGTCGACGAGCAGTACCGGGGAAGGCCGGTCCTTCGGTGCGGCGATCGCCGCGAGCAGCGGGCGTCGGACCAAGAACCGCTCGGAGTACAGCTCGTCCTCCACGGTCTCGGGCACAGGGTGCCCAGACCCCTCGGCACGCGCCTCCGCCGCGCGCAGGTGCAGGAGCTGGCGCGCGTAGTCCCACTCGTAGACGGCCTGGCTGACGTCGATGCCCTCGTAGCACTGGATCCGAAGGAGGTCGCTCCCACGCCAGCGGGCGAGCACCTTGGCGACCTCGGTCTTGCCGACGCCCGCCTCGCCCTCGAGCAGCAGCGGGCGGTGCAGCACCAGCGCGAGGTAGACGACCGTCGCGAGCCCCTGGTCGGCGAGATAGCCGTGCGCCCGCAGTGCGGCACGCACGTCGTCTGGACCTTCGATCCCGTCTGGACCGTCGATCCCCCCTGAGCCTTCGATCCCCGCGGTCGGACCGGCAACGCGGTCAGCCACGAGCTGCGGCCGCCTCCACGAGTGCACGCCGCACGAGGACCGTTGCGAGATGACGGCGGTACTCCGCGCTCGCATGCAGGTCGCTCGAGGGCTCGAGCCCCTCGGATGCCCTGTCGGCCGCTTCCGCAGCGTCCGCGCCTGCCGCGAGCGCCTCCTCGGTGCCCCTCGCCCGCACGGTGGTCGAGCCCATGTTGACCAGCGCGACGCGCGGATCGCCGTCGAGCACCGCGGCGACGCCGACGATCGCCCAGTCCTGCGCCCTGCGGTTGAACTTCTGGAACGCCCAGCCGCTCGGGGCCTTGCGCACGCGGATCTCGGTCAGCATCTCGTCGGGCTCCAGCGCGGTCTCGAGGAACCCACGGAAGAAATCGGAGGCCGCGATCTCCCGGCGTCCACGGGGGCCGTCGGCAACCATGGTGGCGTCGAGGGCAAGGACCGCCGCCGGCAGGTCCGATGCGGGGTCGCCGTGCGCGAGCGACCCCCCGATCGTGCCGCGGTGGCGGACCTGGGGGTCGCCGACCTGGCCCGCGACGTGCGCGAGCAGCGGGACGAAAGCGCGCGCCACCTCGGAGATCTCGAGGTCACGGTGCCGCGTCAATGCGCCGATCGCCACGTGGTCGCCGGCGTCGCGCACGTAGGAAAGTCCGGGCACCCTGCCCACGTCCACGAGGACCCCGGGCGTGGCCAGGCGCAGCTTCATGAGCGGCAAGAGGGAGTGACCCCCGGCCAGCAGCTTCGTCGAATCGGGGTCCTCGGCAAGCCAGCCGAGGGCGTCTTCGACCGATCCGGCGCGGCGGTACTCGAAGCTCGCAGGGATCATCTGGCACCTCCTGGCACAGGCGCCGCAGCGCCGACGGACCTCCACACGCGTTCGGGCGTCACCGGCATCTCGAGATCCTCCACGCCGAGGTGCGAGAGCGCGTCCACGACCGCGTTGACCACCGCAGGGGTCGACGCGATCGTCCCCGCCTCGCCGACGCCCTTGACGCCGAGGGGGTTCGAGGGGCTCGGCGTCACCGTCCTTCCGAGCGTGAAGCTCGGCAGTTCCGAAGCGGCGGGAACGAGGTAGTCGGCGAACGTCGTGGTGAGCAGGTTGCCCCGCTCGTCGTAGGAAGCCTCCTCGTAGAGCGCCTGCGCGACGCCTTGGGCGATCCCGCCGTGCACCTGCCCGTCGACGATGAGCGGGTTGATCTGGTTCCCGCAGTCGTCCACCCCGACGTAGCGGACGAGGTCCACCCGGCCCGTCTCGGTGTCCACCTCGACCACCGCGATGTGCGTCCCGAAGGGGAACGTGAAGTTGGTCGGGTCATAGGTCGCCGACGCTTCGAGGTTCGGCTCCATCCCCTCGGGGAGGTCGTGCGCGGTGAACGCCTCGAACGCGAGTGCACCGATGCCGATGCTCGTCGAAGGCGAGCCCCTGACAGCGAACTGACCGTCGGAGAGCTCCAGGTCCTCGGGTGCCGCCTCGAGGCGGTACGCGGCGAGCAGGCGCGCCTTGTCGACGAGCCGGTCGGCGGCGAGGGCGATCGCCGTCCCTCCCACCGACAGCGACCGCGAGCCGTAGGTGTCGAGGCCGAGCGGCGAGACACCCGTGTCGGAGTGCAGCACCTCCACGTCGTCGGGAGGCACCCCGAGCTTGTCCGCGACGATCATCGACCACGACGTGACGTGGCCCTGGCCGTGCGGCGTCGCGCCGGTCACCACCTGGACCTTGCCCGTCGGCAGCATTCTCACCGTGGCGGTCTCCCAGCCGCCGGCGACGTAGTGCAGGGAGGCAAGCACCCGCGACGGCGCGAGGCCGCACATCTCCACGTACGACGACAGCCCCACGCCGAGCAGCTTCGTCGCGCCGTCCGAGCGGCGCCGCGCCTGCTCCTGGCGCAGCGCCTCGTAGCCGACCAGCCCGAGCGCCTCGTCGAGCGCGGCCTCGTATTCCCCGCTGTCGAAGACCAGTCCAGCCACCGAGCTATAGGGGAACTTGTCGGCACCGATGTAGTTCCTCCTACGCAGCTCCGCTGGGTCCATACCGAGCTTGCGGGCGAGCGCGTCCATCGCGCGCTCGATCGCGTAGGTGGCCTCGGGCCGCCCTGCGCCGCGGTAGGCATCGGTCGGGGTCTTGTTCGTGAAGACGCCGGTGCAGGTGAACGAATACGCGGGCACGTCGTAGGTGCCGTGGTAGAGGAATGCCCCGAGGATCGGGACCCCTGGGGTGACGAGCTGGAGGTACGCGCCCATGTCGGCGAGCAGGTGCACACGGACCGCCTGGACTCGCCCGTCGGCGTCGGCGGCGAGCTCGATCTCCTGCACCTGGCCTCGGCCGTGGATGGTCGCCTGCGCCGCCTCGCTGCGCTCCTCGCTCCAGCGGACTGGACGGCGGAGACGCCGGGCGAGCGCGAGGCACAGCAGCTCTTCTGCGTAGACGTCGAGCTTCGACCCGAACCCGCCGCCCACCGAGGGGGCGATCACCCGTATCCGCTCCTCGGGGACCCCCGCCGTCAACCCGAGCATCGTGCGCAGGATGTGGGGGATCTGCGTCGAGGAGTACACCACGTACTCGCCCCCGAACGGCTGGGGCACAACGCAGACGCCGCGCGGCTCCATCGCCGCGGGGATCAGCCGCTGCTGGCGGTAGCGTTCCTTGACGGTGACCGCGGCATCGTCGAAGGCGCGCCGCACCGCTTCGGGGTCCGGGGCGAGCTCCCACGTGTAGGCGCGGTTGGACGGCGCGCCGAGGTGCGCGAGGACGCCGTCGCGTGCCGCATCCTCGAGGTCGACGGCTGCGGGAAGCTCCTCGTAGTCGACCACCACCGCTGCCGCGGCGTCCTGCGCCTCGGCCTGTGAGCCCGCGAGCACGACTGCCACCGCGTCCCCCACGTAGCACGCCTCGTCCAGCGCGACAGGAAGGTGCGGTGGCGACTGCATGTCGGCGGTCACGGGCCATGCGCAGGGCATGGGCGACGCCCACTCGGCGGCGAGGTCGGCGCCGGTCATCGCCGCCACGACACCTGGCATCCCGAGCGCCGCGGAGACGTCGACGGACCTGATCCGCGCGTGCGCGTAGGGGCTTCGCACCACCGCCATGTGCAGCGCGCCGGGGACGACGACGTCGTGGACGAAGCGTGCTTCGCCACTCAAGAGCGCTGCGTCTTCGCGCCGCAGCATCCTCGTGCCGACCACCCCCGCGGCCGCATGGTCCTCGAGGACCGGGGCGCTCATGGGACGAGCTCCCCGCTGTGCGCGGCCGCGAGCACGGCCTGGACGATGTTGTGGTAGCCGGTGCAACGACACAGGTTGCCCTCGAGGCCTTCGCGGACCTCGACCTCGGTCGGGTCCGGGTGCTCCTTCAGCAGCGACGCGACCGCCATCACCATGCCGGGGGTGCAGAACCCGCACTGGAGCCCGTGGTGCCGGTGGAACGCCTCCTGGATCGGATGGAGCGTCCCGTCCGGCGCCGCCATCCCTTCGATGGTCGTGATCTCCTCGCCGTCGGCCTGCGCAGCGAGCAGCGTGCAGGACTTCACCGACTCGCCATCGAGCAGCACGGTGCACGCCCCGCACGACGTCGTGTCGCAGCCGATGTTGGTCCCCGTCAGGCCCCGGATCTCTCGCAGGTAGTGCACGAGGAGCATCCGTGTCTCGACGTCGTGGGTCTCGGTCGTCCCGTTCACCGTCACGGTGACCCGCATGGAGCCGTCCTCCCTCCCGCCCGTCGCCGCGACGGGCACTCGGTCGCCGCTGGACGCCGCTCCTTCGAACGCGCGCACGAGGCGACGTCCCCATGTTCGCACGGCGTGCCAGACGCTGTCACGGGTGCTCTCGTCATGCGCCGCCGGACACCGGCGGGAGCACCGCCACCTCGTCGCGCTCACCGAGCGCGGGGTCCCCTTCCACCGGGTCGCCGTTGACCCACACCGAAGAGGCGTGGAGCACCTGCTCGAATTCCGGCCCGAAGCGACGGCACGCTGCTTCCAGGAGCTCGTCGAGGCTCGTAGCGTCGATCGCGACGCTGCGCTGCCCCGCAGCGCGGCGCGCCGGGCCGAACAGCAGCAACGTCGCCATCACCGCATCCTGCGCCCGACGCGGGTCATCTGCCCACGGGCACGGGTCATGGCGTGGCGCGGGTCATGGTGTGGCGCGGGTCATGGCGTGGCCACGAAGGCGCCCGCAAGCGCCGGGTTCGTGACAAGCACCTCCACCGGGCCACCCGCGTCGACCCCGTCGCCGTCGGCGAGGACCGCGAGCCCGTCGGCGAGGCCCATCGAGCGGATCTGATGAGAACCCTGTCCCGGGCACGGACGCGCACCCCAGCCCGGAGCGCCTCTGCTCGCGGCGTCGGAGCCTTCCCCGGCCGAGTCCACGCCGCCCAGAAGCTCGAGCTGGACCCGAACGAAGTGCGTCTTGCCGTCGGGACGTCGCCGCAGCGGTGCTTCGGCACGGGCCATGACCCGAGGCCGCTGGGTCACCCTGCGACCGGCCATGCGCCGGAGCGCCGGGCGGACGAGCAGCTCGAAGCTCACCGCGGACGAGACCGGGTTGCCCGGGAGCCCGAAGACCCGGACCGCTCCGGCCGGGCCCTCGAGCACCGAGAAGGAGAAGGGCTTGGCAGGACGGATGGCGATCTGCATCCAGTGGGTGGCAGCGCCGCCCAGCCGGTCGAGCACGATGCGGACCACGTCGACGTCGCCCACACTGACCCCGCCCGACAGGACGAGGGCGTCAACCTTGCCGAGCGCACCGGCGATGCGCGTCGCGAGCGCGTCCTCGTCGTCGGGAGACCGGCCAAGGTCGAGGGCCCGGGCGCCCGACTCCTCGACGAGGCCGAGCAGCATGGGGCGATTCGAGTCGAAGATCTGCGCGGGACCGAGCGGACGCCCCGAGTCGACCAGCTCGTCGCCGGTCGAGATCACGCCCACCCGAGGCCGAGGGTGCACCTCCACGATGCTGCAGCCGGCGCTCACGAGGGCGGCGAGCTGGGTCGGGCCGACCTCCGTCCCGGCGTCGAGGACCATCTCGCCCGTGCGGACGTCGCCGCCCGGTGCCCGCACGTTCTCACCCGGTGCCACCGCCGCTTCGACGACCACCCGGTCTTCGGCCGCCACGCGCGTCTGCTCGACCATGCAGACGGCGTCCGCGCCGGCAGGAACCGGCGCCCCCGTCATGATCCTCACCGTCTCACCTTGGCCCACTTCGCAGCGGTGCATGTCACCGGCAAGGACGCGCCCGACCACCTCGAGCGTCACCGGTGCGTGCGCCGTGTCGGCCGCACGCACCGCGTAGCCGTCCATCGCGGAGTTGGCGAACGGGGGGACGTCGACCTGTGCGAGCGCGGGGGCGGCGAGGACGCACCCGAGCGCCTCGGCCACGGAGACCTGGGTCGGGGGAAGGGTCGCGCAGGCGTGGTTCACGAGGGCCTGCACCTCTTCGAGACGGATCACACCGAACGCACCGGCTGCGCGCCGGTCCCCCAGTCCTCGCCGTCTCGCCAGCGCTCGTACTTCCAGATCGGGACCGTCTCTTTCACCGCGTCGATCACATACCCGCCGGCTGCGAAGGCGTCGTGGCGGTGCGGCGAGGAGACGACCACGACCACGGCGGTCTCGCCGACCGCGAGCTGGCCCAGGCGGTGAAGGGCGGCGACACGGGCGACCGAGGGCCACCGTTCTCGCGCGCGTGCGACGACGGCCGCCATGCGGACCAGCGCAGGACCGTCGTAGGCCTCGTAGACGAGCTCTTCGACCCCGTCGCGCCCTTCGGCGTGGTCACGGACGGTCCCCGCGAAGGTGACGACCGCACCGCAACGCGCCAGCGTGGCCCACCTCGCCGCCGCGTCAGCGGGCAGCGGCGCCCTGCCGAGACCGATCCAGTCGTCGCCCGCTGGCGGCGGTGCCAACGCGAACCGTGCGAGGTCCTCGGGGGTGTCGACGTCCTGGGTGAGCCCCCGACCCACCTCCCGCTCGAGCTCGTCGTCGGCGACCAGCTCGGCCTCGTGCCCGAAGACCCGCCGCAGCGACCGCTCGCCGGCCGCGAGCTGGGCCTGGGCCCTCTCGAGGTCCGCCACGGACCAGCGGGCGCACAACGGCTGGGCGAGGTCGTCGGCGACCGGGACCACGCTGCGGCTCCCTGGCCTCCGGACGAGCCACGTGACGAGCCCGGGGGTGAGCGCAGGCAGGTCGCAGGCGAGCACGACCGCCGGCTGCTTCTCGCCCGTTCGGCGCACGAGCTCCTCCCAGCCCGCGACGACGGCCGCGAGCGGCCCCGACCCTGCGGGGTCTTCGGTGACGCACGGCAGGCCGGTCACCCCCGGCCCGACTTCCACGGCGAGCGCGACGGCGCCGGCGAGCGCGTCGGCGACTCGGCGCGCGAGCGCCTTCCCGCCGACCTCCAGCGTCGCCTTGTCGAACCCCATTCGGCGCGACGAGCCGCCGGTGAGCACGATCCCGTAGACGGTCGGAGCCACGCCGACCAGCGTACGCGGCTCCTCCCTGTCGCCGGGCCACCTGCGGCGCCGGCAGCCCTCGCATGACCGCACCCACACACACACACACACACACACCACGGCCCGCCACACACCACGGCCCGCC
>JAJZVL010000045.1 GCA_021845725.1 Actinomycetes bacterium
GGCTTTCGACGCCCCGCTCAGCCCGCCGCCTCTCGACGACGAACCGGGGCCTGCTACCGGGCTCTCCGGCGTTTACCCGGACGGGACTCTCACCCGCAGGCTTGGTCCAGTTTTCAGGACGCAACATCCCGCCAGACTACCGGGGGGCCGGTGCCGGCCGGAGGGCTCAGCTCAGCACGACGAGGTCGTCGCGGTGAACCACGACGGGCGAGAGGTCTTCGGGGAGGTCCTCGCTGCGACGGCCGACCCACTCTCTCGCCCGCTCCGACGGGAAGCGGACGAGACCCTTCGCGAAGACATGCCCGTCGGCGTCCGCGATCTCGACGGCGTCGTCGGGATCGAAGTGCCCGAGGCACTCGACGACGCCGGCCGCGAGCAACGAGCGACCCTGCTCGACAAGGGCACGCCGCGCCCCGTCGTCCACCACGAGCCGTCCGGCAGCGCCGAGCGCGTAGGCGATCCAGAGCTTACGGGCCGGCATTCTCTCCGCGTAGGGCTTGCACACCGTTCCGACCCCGGGAGCCCCGTCCACCGCGTCCCTCACGACGCTTGGTCGACGTCCATCGGCGATGACGGTCCGCACCCCCGAACGGCTCGCCATGCGGGCTGCCGCGAGCTTCGACGCCATGCCGCCACTACCGACCGAGCCCGGACCGCCCGCAACGCCCAAGAGGCACTGGTCGACGTCCAGCACCTCTTCGATGAGGGAGCCGGTGCCGCCGAGCCGAGGATCCTCACTGAGCAATCCGGGCGTGTCGGTGAGGAGGACGAGGAGGTCTGCACCCACGAGGTGCGCGACCAGCGCCGCGAGCCGATCGTTGTCGCCGAAGCGGATCTCCTCGTCGGCGATCGCGTCGTTCTCGTTCACCACCGGGACGACGCCCAGGCTCCAGAGGTGCTGCAACGTGCTGCGTGCGTGCAGGTATTGACGCCGGTGGCCGAAGTCCAAGGGAGCAAGGAGCACTTGGCCGGCGAGCAGGCCATGCTCCCCGAGAGCATCCTGCCACGCGCGCATGAGCCGCTGCTGGCCCACCGCCGAGAGCGCCTGGAGGGCGGAGGGGTCCGACGGGCGCGGCCCTGAACTGCCGAGAGCCGACCAGCCGCACACGATGGCTCCCGAGGTCACGACCACCAGCCGACGGCCGCCGCGAACCAGCGCCGCGACCTCCCCGGACACTCGGCCGATCACATCCGTGTCGACGTCGCCGCTGCGGGTCGTGACAGTGGAGGACCCCAGCTTCACGACCACGGGCCGCGATCCCTCGAGGCGGTCACCCATGGCGCTCATCGACGCGTTCCTCGCCGTCGGCGCCGGTCGCCGATGCCGAGCCCCTCACCGGATCGGAGCCCGTCGCCACCGTCCGCGTGCTCGACGGGCTGGTCCCTGAACCAGGTGAACGAGAGCATGCCGACAGTGACCTCGTCGCCATCGTGGGCTCCTGCACGGGCGAGCGCCCTGTCGGTGCCCAGGCGCCGGAGACGACGTACTGCCTCGGCGAGCGCGCCGTCGTCGGTCAGGTCCGACAGGTTCACCGCACGCTGAGCCTCGCGCCCGAAGAGCCTCCAGGCGTTCGGGCCCGTCCGCTCGACGCCGAGGCCCTCGGGTGCAGGACGATGCTCGACCACCGCGCCGGCACCGGGCACGACATCCTCGAGCTCGAGCGAGACGTCCCCGTACACGAGCCCCGGGGAACCAAGAGCACGAGCCGGCGCTTCACCCGTGCGCGCGTCGGCGACGATCGAAGCCATGCGGTGCACGAGCTCGGCGACCCCTTCTCCCGTCACAGCCGAAATGACGAGGTCGAGCAACGTTCGCGCACGCGCGTCTTCGGACACGGCGTCTGCCTTCGACCCCACGACGAGGCGCGGACGCTCGAGCAGCCGCGGCTCGTAGCGACCGAGCTCACCGAGGAGCACGGCGATCTGCTCGGCGACGGGTGCTCCGTTCGCCGGGGCGAGGTCCACGAGCAGGACGAGCGCTCGCGCCCGCTCGACATGGCGGAGGAACCGATGGCCCAGGCCCCGGCCATCGGCCGCACCTTCGACGAGGCCGGGGACGTCTGCGACCACGAGCTCGGTCTCGTCACCCGGTGCGCCGACCCGCACGACGCCGAGATGGGGCTCGAGCGTGGTGAAGGGGTAGTCGGCGATCTTCGGACGTGCAGAGGAGATGACCGAGATGAGCGTCGACTTGCCGGCGTTCGGGAAACCCACGAGCGCGACGTCGGCAGTCAGCTTCAGCTCGAGGTTCAGCCAGCGCTCCTCGCCACGCTCACCCTGCTCCGAGAAGGCCGGGGCGCGTCGGGCATTCGCGAGGAACCGCGCATTCCCACGACCACCTTGCCCACCCTCGGCTGCCAGCCACCGGACCCCCGGGTGGGAGAGGTCGCAGAGGATTGCACCCCCGCGGTCTCGCACGACGGTCCCCACCGGGACGGGGACGACGAGATCGGCACCCCGGTGACCGTGGCGACGCTTTCCCGACCCATGCGCCCCGTTCCCCGCACGCCGGAACGGATGGTCTTTGAAACCGAGGAGCGATGCCTGGTTCGGGTCCGCAACGAGCCACACGTCGCCGCCCCGCCCGCCGTCCCCGCCGTCGGGCCCGCCTCGCGCGACGTGCGCCTCGCGCCGGAACGAGACGCTGCCCGCGCCGCCATCGCCCGCCCTCGCGTGCAACTGCGCTTCGTCGACGAACCCGGACATGCCCACGGATCCTACGAGGCACCCGCTCACCCACCCGCGGATCGGAGAACGGGATGGCGGATCAGCCCGCGCTGAGGCGCCGGGCGCGACGCGTGACCTCTTCTCGCGCCCTCGCCTCGTCGACACTCCGGCACACCCCACCTGCGACGAGGCGGCGCCCTGCGACCCAGACGTCGGTGACCAGCCGGCTCGAGGCCGCCCAGACGAGCAGCGTGAGCATGTCCGCGTCGTCGTCGGCCGGGACGAACGCCGCATCGTCGAGCTCGACACGGACGAAGTCTGCGAGGCGACCGGGCTCGAGCGATCCGCAGTCGAGCCCGAGCGCCGCTGCACCGCCACGCGTCCCGAGCGTGAGCGCGTCCATCGTGCCGAGCGCGGACGCGTCGCAGGCGACGGCACGGGCGATCAGCGGCGCAAGCCTGAGCTCCTCCCACAGGTCCAGGTTGTCGTTCGACGCCGGACCATCGGTGCCGATCCCCACGCGCATCTGGCGCTCGAGCATGCGGGGGACCCGCGCGACCCCGCTCCCAAGCTTCGCGTTGCTCTGCGGGCAGTGTGCGACCGCGACGTCGTGGCGCGCGAAGAGGTCCAGCGCCGTGTCGTCGAGCCACACCGAGTGCGCAGCGAGCAGACGGCCGTCGAGAAGCCCAGCGCGAGCGAGAGCTTCGGCTGCGCCGCACCCGTGACGTGCTCGGACGAGCTCGTCCTCGTCACGGGTCTCCGCGACATGCATGTGGACCAGTGCGTCGAGCTGTGCCGCAAGCGTTGCGACTTCGACAAGCCCCTCTCGCGGCAGCGTGTAGGCCGCGTGCGGACCAAGACCTACGGTCATGCGCCCCTCTCGGCCATCGAGATCGGCGTGGACGAGCGCGGCCTCCTCCAAGAAGCGCTGCCAGCCTGCGCCGGACCCGGCGTCGGGCAGGTCGAGGATCCCAGGCGTGAGCACGCATCGGATCCCGGCCGCCAGGGCCGCATCCGCGACGGCACGGGGATGGAAGTACAGCTCGCAGGTGGTCGTCACACCTGCGCGCAGGAGCTCCGCGCACCCCAGCTGCATCCCCCACCACACGTCGTCTGGGGACAAGCGTCCCTCGCGCGGCCAGATCACGTCCCGTAGCCACCGTTGCAAGGGGAGCCCGTCGCCAGCTCCCCGGAACAGCGTCATCGGCGAATGGCCGTGCACGTTGACCAGCCCAGGCATGAGGAGGCCGCCGACATGGCGCTCCTCGACGATCGTGCCACCGGGCGCCTCGGACGCCGCGCCGGCCCAGGCGATGCGATCGCCGATGACGTCGAGGACGCCGGGCCGGTGCAGCCGGCACTCCGCCCCCATGGTCACCACGCAGTCTGCGAGGTAGCGCACCGCGCGAGAAGCCGTAGGTCCGTCCTTCGATGCAGCCTCGCCCTCTGGACCCCCCGGCGCCGCCACGGGCTTCAGCGCGCTGTGACGTAGATGCGGCGCGACAGCTCGGCGCCGATCGCGACCGTCGCACCTTTGGTCTCGAGCATCAGCGTCCCGTCGGGCGCGCGTGAGCGCACCGTCGCCGTCGTCCCAGGCACGAAGTGATGCTCGTCGAGGTAGACGAGCGCGTCCATGTCCATCTCGACGTCCTCGCTGATGCGCGCCACCAGGACGTTGGCGCCCACTGGGGCGTCTGCGAGAGGGCGCTGGGCGGCCTGCGTGGTCGGCGTGGCCGAGCCCGGGATCGGGTTTCCGTGAGGGCAGGTCGCCGGGTCCCCGAGCAACTGGACCAGGCGGACCTCCACGTCGTCGGAGATCACGTGCTCCCAGCGACCTGCCTCGCGGTGCACCTTGTGCCATTCGAGCCCGATCACGTCGGCGAGCAGCCGCTCGGCGAGCCGGTGCTTGCGCACGACCTTCTCCGCGAGGAGCGAGCCCTTGTCCGTGAGCTCGACGATGCGCCCTGACCTGCGAATGTAGCCGTCGTCAGCGAGACGATCGAGCATCTCGGAGACCGACGGCGCGGATCGACCCAGGCGCTCGGCGATACGCGCCTGGATGGGCTGCGTGCCTTCCTCCTTCAGGTAGTGCACCGCCTGGAGATACTCCTCGACCGGCGTGTGGTAGCCGTCGTCAGCCGTTGGATGCGCCACTGCGGCCGAGCCTACCGGCGACCTCGACCCCGGTGCCCCGGAGGGAGAACGAGCGGGGAGCGCGTGTCGCCTCGTAGCATGAGGGCGGTGCCTACCACCAGCGCGGGCGCACCCGGCGCCAACCCTTTCGAACAGGCGCGCATCGCCGCACGAGAGCTCGGTCGAATGACCGGCGCAGCCCGCCACGACGTCCTCGTCGTGCTCGGCACGGGGCTGTTCTCGGCTGCCGAGCTGCTCGGCGCCGCAGGGCCGCCGATCGACCTGACCTCGCTCCCATGGTTCGCTCGCTTCACCGGCCCCGGGCACCGCCCCGAGGCGTGGTCGGTCGAGCTCGAGGGGAAACGCACCCTCCTCGTCGCCGGTCGGCTCCACCTCTACGAGGGGAGGACCCCGGCCGAGGTCGTCCATCTGGTACGCACCGCGATCGCAGCCGGAGTCGACGTGGTCGTGCTCACGGCCAGTGCCGGCGCCGTCAACCCGACGTTCTCCCTCGGAGAGGTCGTCGTCATCCGCGACCATCTGAACATGACGGGAACGTCACCGCTCTCGGGCATCGCGCTGGACGGTGCGGCGAGCTCTCGCCACACCGACATGACCGACGCGTGGTCGTCGGATCTTCGCAAGCTCGCCCTCGCCGTGTCACCTCTCCACGAGGGTGTCTACGCGCAGATGCCAGGTCCCCAGCTCGAGACGCCCGCCGAGATCCGGATGCTCTCGACGCTCGGAGCCGACCTCGTCGGAATGTCGACCGTGCCAGAAGCCATCGCCGCGCGCCACCTGGGCGCCGAGATCCTGGGCCTGGCCGTCGTGACCAACGCCGCCTCCAGACGCGGGGCGGGGCCGCTCGACGTCGACGAGGTCCTGCGCATCGCTTCGGGCGCCGTGCCGACCGTGGCCAACGTGGTGCGAGGGACCGTCCGCGCCCTCGAGACGCGCGCAGCGGCGCCGTCCGAGAACGCCGAACCGGCTCCGAAGTAGCAAGCCCGGTCCACGACGGCGACCTCCCGGTGGTCAGCCAGGAAGGACGTCGACGAGCTTCCGGTCCTTTCGGGCCCCGAATTTCACGACACCGTCGGCGGTCGCGAAGAGGGTGTCGTCGGCACCGCGACCGACGTTCACCCCTGGATGGAACCGGGTGCCACGCTGGCGGACGATGATCGCCCCTGCACGCACGGCCGTTCCATCGAACACCTTCACGCCCAGGCGCTGGGCGTTCGAGTCCCGGCCGTTGCGGGTGGAACCCCCACCCTTGGTCTTCGACATCGATCCTCCTCGGTCTCGGGCGTCCTCAGCGGGTCGCGATGGAGAGAATCTCCACCGTCGAGTACCGCTGGCGATGCCCCCAGCGGCGTCGCTGGTTGGTCTTCGCCTTGTAGGTCATCGCATTGATCTTCGGGCCGAGCTCCTCACCCAGCACCCTCCCCATGACCGTCACTCCGGCGAGCTCCCCGGCGGTGGCGTGCACGGAGCCCCCGTCGTCGACCACGAGGACCGGCTCGAGGGCGACCTCGGAGCCGACGGGCTGGCCGAGGAGCTCCAGGCGGACACGGTCGCCCTCGGCGACGCGCTCCTGCTTTCCTCCGCTGCGGATCACGGCGTACATAGGAAAGGCAGTGTACTCCAGCTGGCTCAGAGCACCGACGCATCGAGGACGATGCCGCGCCCACGGCAGACCTCGCATTCGGTGGAGAGGGACTCGATCAAGCCCTCCGAGATTCGCTTCCGGGTCATCTCGACGAGACCGAGCTCGGAGATGTCGAACACCTGGGTCCTCGTCTTGTCCCGAGCCAGCGCCGCCCGAAGTGCCGCAGCGACCTTCTCACGGTTCTCCCGCTGCTCCATGTCGATGAAGTCGATGACGATGATCCCGCCGATGTCCCTGAGCCGGAGCTGGCGGGCCACTTCCTCGGCCGCCTCGAGATTGTTGCGGAAGACCGTCTCTTCGAGGTTGCTCTTCCCGACGTTCTTGCCGGTGTTGACGTCGATCACGGTCAGTGCCTCGGTCCGCTCGATGATCAGCGACCCCCCCGAGGGCAGCCACACCTTGCGATCGAGGGCCTTGTGCAGCTGCTCGTGCACGTGGTAGCGGTCGAAGAGCGGCTGTCCCTCGCTCTGGGCGTCGTAGAGCTCGACACGGTCGGCGAGATCGGGGCTCACCGCCTCCACGTAGCTGTGCACCTCGTCGTAAAGGGCCGGTTCGTCGATGATGACGCCCCGGTACTCGCTGTTGAGCTCTTCACGCAGGATCCGCACCGCGAGATCGGGCTCGCGGTACAAGAGACCCGGTACCGTCATCCGTTGCGCAGCTCGTTCGATCGAGGACCACTGCCCGAGCAGTCCCTCGACGTCTCGTCTGAGCTCGGCCTCTGTCGCCCCCTCCGCAGCCGTGCGGACGATCAGGCCGTGGCCTGCTGGGCGCACCGAGTCCACGATCTTGCGCAACCGCCGGCGCTCGTTGTCGCCGAGACGTTTCGAGATGCCCACGGCCTCGCTGTTCGGGACGAGCACGACGAACCGACCCGGCAGCGACACCTCCTGGGTGAGCCGAGCCCCCTTCGCTCCGATCGGGTTCTTCGTCACCTGGCACAGGATCAGCTGCCCTGGGCGAAGCACCTCTTCGATGCGCGGTTCGGCCTTTCGGGCACCGGCGTCGACGTCGTCGGCGTCGTAGCGGACGTCACCGCGATAGAGGACGGCGTTCTTCGGGATGCCGATGTCCACGAAGGCCGCCTCCATGCCCGGCAGGACGTTCTGGACGCGACCGAGGTAGATGTTGCCGTCGATCTGGGTCGTCTCGTCCTGGGCTCGAGACACGAAGTGCTGCACGAGCACGCGACCTTCGAGGACCGCGATCTGCGACAGCCCGGGCTGGACGTGGACGCAGATGAGGTACCGGCCGGTCGAGCGCCCTCTGCGCTCCCGCCCCCCACGCCGCCGGCGTCGCTTGACGGCCGTGGCCGCGGCGTCCTCTCCGCCGAGGGCGCTCCCGGCGTTCCCGTCCTCGGCGTGCCCCTTCTCGCCGGAGGCCGCCGGCTCTCTGGAGGCCATCGTGGTGGCATCGCCGCCCCCGGCGGGCTCGGCCCCGCGTCGCTGCGGCGGCGCGGGGGTCGGTCCGGCCATCGGGCGCACTGCAGGCGCAGGCCTCGTGTCGCCGATCCGCGGCCGAGGGGCCGGCGCCGCTGGCGCTTGCCTGCGCTCCTCTACCCTGGCTCCTCCCGGCCCGTCATCCCGGGTGCGGGTCACCGCCCGCCGCGGACCGTTGGTCCCCGGCGCAGCCTCGTCCGCCGGGGGACCCGTCGCGGTCCTCCCGTCCTCCAACTCTTCCATGAGGGAGATCCCTCCTTCGACATGTCATGACGCCCGCCTCTCGGCGCGCGTGGCGACGGTGCCGGCCTCGTGGCCGCAGATGACCAGCGGCTCTATCCGGGTGCCGTCGCGCTCGATCCACTGCTGGAGCCGGCACGCTCGCGAGAGCCTCGTGCCTGGACCCAGCACTTCCACCAGCTCCCTCGGTCGCACGCCACGCGGCCGGGTGGCGAGCTCTGCCTCGAGCCAGGCATGCTCGGGGTGCGTAGCCGGCCCGCCTTTCACGCCGGCCTCGGCGCAGGCGTTCACCGTCAAGGCCAGCACCGCGGGACGCAGGTCATCGGACATGATCCGCCCCTTTCGCTCCCGCTCGACGAGGGCAGTCGGCGCAGCGAGCAGCCGCTCGACACGCGACGTCAGCTCCTCTGATGCCAAACCGTGCACCTCCAGCTTCCAGCTGCACGATGATACCTCCTGCTGGAGCGATCCTGACCCCACCGGCAGCGACGCGATCGCGTGCACGTCGATCCCGCTGGGCAAGAGCGCGGACAGCCGCTGTGCAAGCTCCACACGCAGCTCGTCCTCGTCTGCTGGCGCGCCGGTGCCGGGCACCGCGGCCAGCTCTGGAGCGAGCCTGATGTCGAGGTACTCGGCGAACGACTCAGCGCCCGTCGGCAGGGCGTGGCCGAAGCTCAGAAGTGGCCTCGGTGAGTAGCCCTCCGACCACGCGACCGGAAGGCCGCTTCGTCGCAGCGCTCTCTCCCACATGCGCACGACGTCGCGATGGCTCGTAAAGCGCACCTTGCCGGTCTTCGAGTAACGGACTCGCAGGCGCGTTACTGTTGCAGTCGCCTCCCCTGGCACCGTGCTCAGCGTCTGTTGCCGACGAGACGGACCGGGACGCGCCCGCCCTGCTCGAGGTCCTGACCGGTCCCCTGGCTGCCACCGGCAGGGGGTCCCGGCGACGCCACCACGTGCTCGAGGCCGAAGCCGGTGCATGCGCCGCAGTCGTAGCAAGGGGTCCACCGGCAATCCTCCACGGCGCCACCCGCCAGCGCCTCTTGCCAGTCTCCCCATAAGAAGTCCGGATGCAATCCTGCCGAGATGTGCCCCCACGGCAGGCACTCGTCGCGGTCGCGGCCGCGATGCACGACGTCGCCCAGCGTGAGCCCTTCGGCTGCGAGTGCCTCTTCCCACAGGCTGAGGTCGAACTGCTCGGACCACTCCTGGAACGTCCCTCCGGCTCTCCACACGCGTTCGACGACCGCGCCGACGCGCCGGTCCCCGCGGCTCGCGATCCCCTCAGCCACCGACGCCTCCGGGTCGTGCCAGCGGATGGTGAGCCCTCGCACGCCTCGCGCCGCCCCCCTGATGAGCCCGATCTTGCGGCGCAGCTCCTCGGCGGTATCCTGCGACGCCCATTGGAACGGGGTCTGAGGCTTGGGCACGAACCCGCCAACGGAGGCGACAACGGTCACCGCGCGGTGGTACCGGCGCCCGATGTCCGCGCAGCGCGCGCCAAGCTCCGCGATGGCGATGACGTCCTCGTCCCGCTCGGTCGGGAGCCCGATCAGGAAGTAGAGCTTGACCCGCCTCCACCCCTGGCTGAAGGCGGCGTCGACGGCGCTGTAGAGATCCTCTTCGGAGATGAGCTTGTTGATCACCTTGCGCATGCGCCAGGTGCCGCCTTCGGGCGCGAAGGTGAGGCCGGTCCTCCGGACGCGCTGGATCTCCGCGGCAGTTCCGACGGTGAAGGCGTCGACGCGCAGGCTCGGAAGGCTCACGGAGACACGGCCGTCATGGCGCGGGTCGCCGATGACGTCACGCACCAGCTGCTCGATGTTCGAGTAGTCGGCGGTCGACAAGGACGTCAGCGCCACCTCCTCGTATCCCGTGCGGCAGAGGCCTTCTTCGACCATGGTTCGAACCTGGTCCGCCGGCCGCTCGCGTACCGGGCGGGTGATCATCCCTGCCTGGCAGAAGCGGCACCCTCGCGTGCAGCCGCGGAACACCTCGACGTTCAAGCGGTCGTGGACGACCTCGGTGATCGGGACGAGCTGGCGGCGCGGATAGGGCCACTGCCCGAGGTCGGCGACGGTTCGCTTCTCGACAATGGCAGGCACGCCGGGAAGCGGCTCCATCGCGGTGAGCCGGCCGTCCTCGTAGCGGGGCAGGAAAACGGCGGGAACGTAGACACCGGGGATCTCCGCGAGGGCGTACAGGAGCTCCTCCCGCGCCGACGCGCTCCGAGCCGGGAGGTGCGCAGCCAGCAGCTCGTTCACCTCGCCGACGACCTCCTCACCGTCGCCGATGACGAACGCGTCCACGAAATCGGCCAGCGGCTCTGGATTGAACACGCAATGGCCGCCAGCCACGACGAGCGGGTCACCTGGGTCGCGCGACGCCGAGCGCACGGCCAAGCCTGCAAGGTCGATCATGTTGAGCACGTTCGTGTAGACGAGCTCCGCGGACACGTTGAAGGCCAGCACGTCGAACGCGCGCGCAGGGAGATGGTTCTCGACGGAGAACAGCGGCACCCCACCGGCACGCATCGCCGACTCCATGTCGATCCAAGGCGCATACGACCGCTCCGCGAGCGCATCGTCCCGGTCGTTCAGCAGCTCGTAGAGAATCTGCAGGCCTTGATTGGGAAGGCCGATCTCGTAGGTGTCGGGGTAGCAGAGCAGCCACGCCACTCGCCCCCCACCGTGCACGGGCGAGCGCGCGCCTTCTTCGCCGCCGACGTAGCGCGCAGGCTTCTGCACGTCGGGAAGGATGGCCTCGACCCGGGTCCACAGCGACTGGAACGGCGCTCGGACCGCCGGCTCTGGCATCGGGGGCTCGAATGTCGGCGTCTCCACCGGGGCCATGACCGATGCAGTCTACGGCGGTGCCCGCACGCTCTGTGCCGCACCCAGGTTCGCAGCAGCATCTCTGGGTTCTCGAGTCGTCAATGCGGCGCCCGTGCGCCCGCTCGTGGCTGTCGTGGTCGACGGCGTCGTGGTGGTCGTAGGTGCCGTCGTCGACGTCGTGGTGGTAGTGGAAGTAGGTGCCGGTGTCGCAGGGGCCGTGGTCGCCGGCGTGGTGGTGGTCGTAGGTGCCGGTGTCGCCGGCGTGGTGGTGGTCGTAGGTGCCGGTGTCGCCGCCGTGCTCGACGCCGGCGTGGTCGGGGTCGTTGTCAACGTCGTGGCGGGGACGGTGGGCGTCGTGGTCGTGGTCGTGGTCGGCGTCCGTGCGGCCGTGCTGGATTTCGTGGGGACGAGAGACGGCTGCCGGGTAGCCGTAGGCAGCGTCAATGTCTGGTTCGGCGGGTGCGCGTAGAGGTAGTTGAAGATGTTCGCCACCGCAGGCGCGGCCGCCTGGTCACCGTAGCCACCCTGTGCGACGGCGACAGCAACGACGTACTGGGTAGGCGCCCCGATCGGCCCAAACCCGACGAACCACGCGTTCGGCGCGCGCAGTGCCGATGTGGCCGTTGTCGCCGTCCCGGTCTTTCCCGCGATCACGTAGGAGCTCGGCACGTGGGAGTACTGCTGGAAGATCGCGTACGCGGTGCCCTTGGGTGTGTGCGTAACACCGATGAAGCCCTGGAGCATCGCCTGGTAGTTGGCTGTCGAGATCGTCACGTGGCCAGTGACCTTGGGCGCGACACGCCTCACGACCCTGCCACCCGGGGTCACGATCGCGCCGACGACCTCGGGTCGATGCCGGATGCCGTGATCCGCGAACGTCGCGTACGCCACGGCTTCCTCGATCGGCGTGATGACGGTCTCCCCCTGGCCGAAGGCCATCTCGAGGTTTGTGGCCGGGTACCACGAGGTGTTCGGGAAGGCCTTCGGTGTCTGCGCGTGCAGTGCCTCGCGCACGCGCTGGCTGTCGACACGGCCCTGCACCTCCCCCGGAAGGTCGATCCCGGTCAAGTCGCCGAAGCCATACTCGTGGGCGAAGTGCTGGATCGCTGTAGCCCCGTACCGGGCACGTGTGCGCCAGAAATGCAAGCCGAGTGTGTAGAAGAAATAGTCGTCCGACTCGGTCAGCGCGAGTCGGATTGTGATGATCCCCGCGTCGAACGCTGTCGCGTCGTGGAAGGTGCACTTCCCGACGCATGTCGGGTAGCCGTGCGACCTGACTGTGAAGATCCCGACGTCGTCGATCGTTGTGGAGATGCCGATGAGGCCGTCCTGAAGCGCCGCCGTCGCGGTGGCAAGCTTGAAGGTCGATCCAGGGGTGTAGAGGCCCTGGATCGCGTAGTCGTTGAGCGGGCATGCACCTGTCGCGACGTTGCAACCAGCCTTCAGCGCGTCATAGTTGGCCGTCGAGATGCCGCCCACCCACTCTGTGAGGCTGTAGGAGGGATTGGACGCCAGCGCGAGGACAGCACCGGTCTTCGCGTTCAGCACGACGGCCGCGCCGTTCGGTGCCGCACCATGTGTGGGATCCGTGCGATCCGCAGCCATGTCCTGTGTGAGCGCCTGCTGAGCGTACTTCTGAAGACCTGCTGTGATGTTGAGCTCGACGGTGTCGCCTTGGACCGGCGGCGTCTTGCGCACGGGCCGGCCAACGGGTGTGCCCGTCGGGGTGACCTCGATTGTCTCGTGGCCGGGCTTGCCGCGCAGGTAGCGCTGCTCGACCGCTTCGACGCCGGTCTTGCCGATCTGGGACGTCGGCGTGTAGCCCTGGCTCGCGTCCTTCCTCAGCAGTGTCGCTGTGATCGGCCCCGTGTAGCCGAGCACCTGCGTCGCGGTTGTCCCACCCTGGGGGTAGTCCCGGACGGTCACCTGGACGACTGTGACGCCGGGGAACTCGGCCTGGTGCGTGCTGAGGTACTGCACGAGCGCAGGCGAGGCATTCTGCAGCACGGGCACCGGTTCGTAGGAATTGTACTGGAGATCTGTGAGCGCGGCCCTGACCGCACTCGGCGTGATGCCGCACAAGGCGGCCACCTTCCCGACGATCGTCGGGTTCGAGGCGGCCTCGGCGCGTGAGAGCACCACCTCGTTCTCCACCTTGTTCCCGGCCAGCACCGTGTCTCGACGGTCGACGATCAGCCCGCGGGGTGGAGGGATTGTCACCGTTCGCAGCACGTCCTGCGTCACCGCCGACGCGTACTGGTGGCGGTTGATCACCTGGATGTCCCACAACCGCAGCGCCATCACCCCGAAGAGCACGAAGACGATCGCCCCCACCACGCGTATGCGAACCCTCGGCCGGGACGGGACCTCCTCGGGCGCGGCGACGAACGCTGCAACGTTGACGCTCCGCCGCGGCCGCATGCGAAGGTGCCGTGCACGGTGCGGATCGCGCCCGCTCGCGCGGCGGGCCCTGCCACGGGCCGACGGCCTCGGAAAGAGCCGGCCCCCGCGAAAGGGGTGGCGTCGCCCGCGGCGGCTCATCGTCGCCTGCTCGGGGCGGGCTCGTCCGCGGACGGCTCGAGCGCCCAGCGCATCAGGCGGACTGCAGGCCCGGCGAGCACCGCATTGGCGATGGCGACCACCGCGACGACCGCGACCAGGTCCACATGGAGGTACTGAGGCTCCCCGAGCAGCTTGCCGAGCACGGCGTACAGCATGACCGCAATGGCGCTCGCGCCGAGCGCGAGCAGCGTCGGCAGGCCGCGCACCTCCCGCGCGACCCCGCCGGAGACCGCGCCGACCCCGAACCCGACGAGGGTGCCGACGAGCGCGGTCATCCCCAATGGGGTGGGCGAGAGCAGGTCCGCCGCGATCCCCGCGACGAACCCGACCACCGCACCGTCGACCGGCCCACCGACGATCCCCGCTGCGATGCCGATGAGGTACATGACCTCCGGCGAAGCACCACTCACCCGGATGTCGAGCAGCACGGTCATCTGGGCCAACAGCGCAACCGCGACAACCAGCAACGTCCGTATGACAACACGTCCGCTCATGGCGTCGCTCCCGGGCTCACGACGATCCAGACCACTGGATGACCTCCACGTAGGTCAAGTCGTTCAGATCGGCGAGGGGGCGCGCGGTCACCTGCTTGTCCGCGGCGCCGACCACGCTGTGGACCGACGTCACGGTGGCCACCGGGATGCCGGGCGGCAAGGCACCTCCCTGGAGCCCGCTCGTCGAGATGAGCTCACCGCGAAAGATCCGAGCTGTGGACGGCACGTACTGGATCTGGAGGAGCCGACCTGCTCCGGAACCATCGAGCGTCGCTGCCTGCTGGGGGCCGAGGGAGACGCCGATCGCGGATTTCCCGTCCGTGAGCAGGCGAACCGTCGCGGTGGCGCGCGTGGCTGTCACCACCACGCCCACGAGCCCCCCCGGCCCGACGACGGGATCCCCCAGCGTCACCCCTTCGTCCCGACCTTTGTCGATGTTGACCGTCGCGGCGAAGTCCGACACGTTCTGGGCTGTCACCTCCGCGGTGACCGCGGGGAGGGAGGCGATCGACGGGAGCCTCTCGGTTGCCAGCAGCCGTTGGAGGGCAGCATACTCTCGCTGCCCGGCGACATCCGACGCATGCTGACGTTCGAGCCGGAGGATCTGGTCTTGCAGCTTCTGGTTCTCCGCCTCGAGCGAGCCGTAGTCGACTGCACCGGCGAAGAAGCGTCCGATCGGGTCGAGCACGCCGTTCACGCCGTGACGGAGCGGTGAATAGATGTCAGAGGCCAGGGACTTGAGCCCCGAGGTCAAGGACGCGGCGCGTCCGGTCTCGTCGAGCGTGATGAGCGTGACCGAGAGGAGCACGAGCACGAGGAAGGTCGCGAGCGTTCGACGCGACCTCCGCTGCCTGACCGCCTTCGCCACGTCGACTTCGGACCTGCGCGGGTCAGCGAGCGGACGAGGTGATCAAGACGCGTTTGAGCGCCTCGAACTCCTCCAGGCACTGCCCACTCCCCACAGCGACACAGTTCAGCGGGTCTCGCGCCACCACGATCGGCATCCCCGTCTCGTGCTGGAGGCGAGACTCCAGACCATGCAGGAGCGCACCTCCGCCGGTCAGCACGATGCCTTGCTCCATGATGTCGGCAGCAAGCTCGGGGGGCGTGCGGTCCAACGTCACCTTGACTGCGTCGACGATCGCCGAGACCGGCTCGTCGATCGCTCGGCGGATCTCCTCGGTGGAGACGACGACGGTCTTCGGCAGACCCGTCACGAGATCACGACCGCGGATCTCCGCGTGCAACTCCTCTTCCAGAGGGTAGGCCGATCCAAGGGCGATCTTGATCTCCTCCGCCGTCCGCTCTCCCAGCGCAAGGCTGAACTCCTTCTTCACGTAGGAGACGATGGCCTCGTCGAGCTCGTCGCCTCCGATGCGCACGGACTGGCTCGTCACGATGCCGCCCAGGGAGATCACGGCAACCTCGGTGGTTCCGCCTCCGATGTCGACGACCATGTTGCCCGTGGGCTCGTGCACCGGAAGCCCTGCGCCGATCGCTGCGGCCATCGGCTCCTCGATGATGTAGGCCTTCCTTGCCCCCGCGTACTCGGCCGCCTCCATCACTGCCCGCTGCTCCACGCCGGTGATCCCGGAGGGCACGCAGATCACCATGCGGGGCTTCGCGAAGCGGCGCTGGTGCACCCGGTGGATGAAGTACCGCAGCATCTTCTCGCAGATCTCGAAGTCCGCGATGACGCCGTCCTTCAGAGGCCGGATCGCCTGGATGTTGCTCGGCGTCCGGCCGATCATGCGCTTCGCCTCGGCACCCACGGCGAGCGGGCGTCCGTCCTTGACGTCGACAGCGACGACCGACGGCTCGTTCAGCACGATCCCCCGCCCACGCACGTAGACGAGCGTGTTCGCGGTACCGAGATCGACCGCCATGTCGCGGCCGAGCAGGTTCAGACGATTGTCAGGCATCGACCTATGGCTCCTCTCCGAGGACCGTATCCCGAAGGACGTCACGCCGGGGACCTCTCGCGAGTCCTCCGGCAGGGGGTGGATGCAAGGCTAACGGGACCACCCGTCGCTGCACAAGGGCGGGGCGCGACCCAGTGTCACGGTCGAGGCGCGACCCAGTGTCACGGTCGGGGCGCGACCCAGTGTCACGGTCGGTCGAGCTCAGCGAAGATCCAGCTCAGGAAAGAACAGGGCGATCTCACGCGCTGCGGACTCAGGCGAGTCCGACCCGTGCACCAGGTTCTCGGTCAGCTCGATCGCCAGGTCACCTCGGATGGTCCCAGGCGCCGCCTGCTTCGGGTTGGTCGTCCCCATGAGCGCGCGAACCACGGCGTAGGTGTCCTCGTCCGGCCCTTCGACAACCACGATCAGGGCCGGCGAACGGGTGATGAACGAGACGAGGCTCTCGAAGAAGGGCTTTCCCTCGTGCTCGGCGTAGTGGCGGCTCGCAGTGCCCTGTGTGATGGTCCGCAGCTCGACCGCCGCGAAGCGCAGGCCCTTGCGCTCGAGGCGAGAGAGAATTTCCCCTGCGAGACCGCGTTCCATCGCGTCGGGCTTCACGATGACGAGGGTTCTGGTCACGAGCCGTGGACCCTAGCAGGGCGCGCGCAGCACGCGAACCGCCTGAGCGGCCGGCCGCGCACCCGTCAGCGGCCGGGGGGCGCACCGGCCGGCGCCTCGACGAGGAGGCTGCGAGCTTCGGCCACCACGTACAACGAGCCGGCGATCACAACGAGACCGTCGCTGCCGGCAAGCTCCAGTCCAAGGCGTACCGCGTCGGCGACCGCTCCGGCCGCGACAACCTCCATGCCGGCCGCGCTCGCCGCGTCGGCGACGGCTTCTGATGGCTGGGCCCTCGGAGATGCCGGAGCACACGCGACCAGGGTCCGCACGCCTGCAGATACGAGGGGGGCGACCATCGCCGACGGGTCGCGCCCGGTGAGCATGCCGATCACCGCGACCGTCCTGCCCGGCACTGCGAAGTCACCGAGAGCGCGAGAGAGCGCCTGCATGCCGGCAACGTTGTGCGCACCGTCGAGGAGGCACAGCGGCCTACGCCCCACGACCTCGAGGCGGCCGGGGACGCTGACCTTGGCGAACCCTTCCGCCACGACGTCCGGATCGAGCGGCGCTCCGAAGAACGCCTCGACCGCCGCCAGCGCGCACGCGGCGTTCAGCCCCTGGTGCTCGCCATGGAGCGGCACCGCCACCTCGCGGTAGCTGCTTCCCGGCGTCCGGAGGTCGACGAGCCGGCCGCCGACCGCGAGCCTGTTGCTCGTGCAGTCGAATTCCTCCCCCCGCACCCATATCTGCGCGGCACCGGCTTCGTCAGCGACCGAGCGGATCGCGTGCACGAGTGAAGGGTCTTGCTCACCCACGACCGCGATGCTTCCCGGCTTCACGATGCCTGCCTTGTCGCGGGCAATGCCGTCGAGCGTAGGACCGAGGATGTCGGTGTGGTCATAGCTCACGTTCGTGAGGACCGCGACGGTGCCGTCGACCACGTTGGTCGCGTCCCACGTGCCACCCACGCCGACTTCCACGACCGCCGCATCCACAGCC
Organism: Actinomycetes bacterium; assembly: GCA_021845725.1. Taxonomy (GTDB): domain Bacteria; phylum Actinomycetota; class Acidimicrobiia; order Acidimicrobiales; family RAAP-2; genus JAJYVT01. The sequence continues at coordinate 17,560 of JAJZVL010000045.1, forward strand.
ACATCGGCGAACCAGGTGAACGCGGCCGCCGTGAGCAGCTCGAAGCGCGTCGGGCGGTCTGCGAGGGTTGCCTCGACCAGCGACAGGGTGCTCAGCACCTCGCGAAGGGAGCCGTCGTCGATAGCCGATCCCGAGCGCGAGATCCTTTCGTTCACCTTCGAAAGGTTCGGACTGGTGTAGGTGCCGACAGAGAGCCCCCGTGCACTGAGCAGGGCGGAAGCCATGGCTGCGGTCGAGCCCTTCCCGTTCGTGCCGGTGAGGTGGACCGCTGGATAGGCCCGCTCGGGATCACCGAGCACACGCATGAGCTCGCGCATGCGGTCGAGGGTCGGCAACGACCGCCGGCCGGGGCTGTTCGACTCGAAGTCGATGTGGCCGTCGAGCCAGAACAGGGCATCCTCGAGTGAGCCGAAGACCGGCGCCATGAACGCCGTGCTCAGCCGATCAGGACGCCGCCCGGCGGCTCCGGGTCACAGCCTTCGCCGGCGACTCCCCCACGGGGACGAGAGTCGGGTGTACCCGATCGAGCACGACGGCTCGGTCGACGACGCACTTCCCTACGTCGCTCCTACTAGGCAGGTCGTACATCACGTCCAGCAGCACCTCCTCGAGGATTGCGCGCAGGCCACGCGCGCCGGTCCCTCGCAAGAGCGCTTGCTCCGACACGGCCTCCAGAGCATCTGGAGCGAACTCGAGCTCGATCCCGTCGAGCGCGAACACACGTTGGTACTGGCGCGTAAGAGCGTTCTTCGGCTCGACGAGGATCCGGATGAGGGCATCTTTGAAGAGCTGGCTGACCGCGCCCACCACCGGCAGCCGGCCGATGAACTCGGGGATGAGCCCGAACTTCATCAGGTCCTCGGGGAGGACGTGGCGGAGGATCTCGGTGTCGTCGTGCTCGTTGCGTTGCCGCACCTCGGCCCGGAACCCCATGCCCTTGCGCCCGATCCGGCTTTCGATGATCTTGTCCAGGCCGGCGAACGCGCCACCGCAGATGAAAAGGATGTTCGTGGTGTCGATCTGGATGAACTCCTGATGGGGGTGCTTGCGCCCCCCCTGGGGTGGCACCGAAGCCGTGGTGCCCTCCAAGATCTTCAATAGGGCCTGCTGGACCCCCTCCCCCGAGACGTCGCGGGTGATCGAGGGGTTCTCGCTCTTGCGGGCGATCTTGTCGATCTCGTCGATGTAGATGATCCCGGTCTCCGCCCGCTTCACGTCGTAGTCGGCCGCCTGGATGAGCTTGAGCAGGATGTTCTCAACATCCTCCCCCACGTACCCCGCTTCGGTCAGCGCAGTTGCATCCGCGATCGCAAACGGCACGTTCAGCATGCGGGCAAGCGTCTGCGCGAGGAGCGTCTTCCCACAGCCGGTGGGCCCGAGCAAGAGGATGTTGGACTTCGCGAGCTCCACCGCGTCGTCGTCAGTCGCCGTCCCCGCCTGCACCCGCTTGTAGTGGTTATAGACCGCGACCGACAAGATCTTCTTCGCGTACTCCTGTCCGACCACATAGTCGTTCAGGAATTCGAAGATCTCCCGTGGCTTCGGAAGATCCTCGAAACTGAGGTCACTGCTCTCCGTGAGCTCCTCCGCGATGATGTCATTGCAGAGATCGATGCACTCGTCGCAGATGTAGACACCGGGGCCGGCGATGAGCTTCTTCACCTGCTTCTGCGATTTTCCGCAGAAGCTGCACTTCACCAGGTCCCCCCCCTCGCCGAACTTCGCCACTGCCCTCTCCTCTACTCGGACAACCGGCTATTCCTGCCCATCCTGACGGCCGTTCGCCAGCTTGGGACCACGGCCACCGGCTGGCCCGCCAAATTTTCCTACGCGGCGCCGACCGCTTCGAGCGCGGGCGCGTCCCGCGCAGTGATCACTTCGTCGATGACACCGTACGCGACGGCCTCGTCGGCGGTCATGACGAAGTCTCGGTCGGTGTCCTTCCCAACCTTCTCCGGGGGTTGGCCGGTGTCCGCCGCGAGCATCCTGTTCAGCAGGTCGCGCATCCGCAGGATCTCCTTCGCCTGCAGCTCGATGTCGCTGGCCTGGCCCTCGACGCCTCCGAACGGCTGATGCAACAGCACCCGCGCGTGCGGGAGGGCGAACCGCTTGCCATGGGCACCCGCCGCAAGCAGGACCGCGGCGGCTGACGCGGCCTGCCCGAAGCAGAACGTCGACACGTCCGGCTTGATGTACTTCATCGTGTCGTAGATGGCGAAGAGCGCGGTGATCTCCCCACCCGGCGAGTTGATGTAGAGGTGGATGTCCTTGTCCGGCTCCTCGGACTCGAGGAAGAGCAGCTGCGCGCACACGAGGTTGGCGACCGCGTCGTCGATGGGCGTGCCAAGGAAGATGATCCGCTCGCGCAGGAGCCGTGAGTAGAGGTCGTACGCGCGCTCCCCCCGGTTCGACTGCTCTACCACGGTGGGCACCAAGTAGTTCCGGGCGCGGAACCTTTCACCTTGCACGGCGCTCATGCCTCGACCTCCCCGTCGTCCGTCCCGCTCCCGGCGTCGACCACCGCCCCTTCGGGCACCTCCCCCGTCGCACCGCCGGCGATGTCGTCCACGTCCGCTACCAGGCCACCAGATGGATGCGTCGCCTCCATGCTCTCGTCCACTCGCAGCTCTTCCCGGGAGACCGCAGCTCCCTCCTCGTCGACCACTTCGACATGGTCGAGAAGCCAGGCGAGCGCCTTGGTCTTCCGCTGCTCCGAGCGTACCGCGGGGATCCGGCCGCCGCGCCTGAGACGTTCGCGGACGACGGCGGGCTGGAGCTGAAGACGAGAGGCCATCGCGTCGATCTCCGCGTCGACTTCGTCGTCACCCACCTCGAGCGACTCCTGCTCAGCCAGGGAGCGCAGTGCAAGGTCGCTCTTCACCGCCTGGCGGGCCTCCGTCCGCAGATCCGCGAGGAACGCCTCCTCAGCCATCCCGGTCAGCTGGAGGAACTGCCCCACGCTGAGCCCCTGCTGCTCGAGGCGGTGGCCAAGATCGTGCAGCCGTTCGCGTACCTCTTCTTCGACCAGGACCTCAGGAACCTGGTCGTCCTCGACGAGCTCGGCGAGAGCCGCGAGAGCCCCCTGGCGCAGCGCGAGCTGTGCCTGGACGATCTTCGTCTTCGCGAGCCGGCCGCGGAGATCTGCTCGTAGCTCAGCGACGGTGGAAAATTCCGATGCCTCCGTAGCCCACTCGTCGGTCACCTCGGGGAGCTTCTTCTCCTTCACGTCTTTCACCAGCACGCGAAAGGCGATGTCGCGCTCCTGCCCGGACGGCGCACTGGGCGCGTTGGCACTGAACGCAAGCACATCGCCGACGTTGGAGCCTCGAAGCTGGTCATCGAGCTCCGGCACGACACGGGCGCTCCCCACCTCGTAGAGGAAATCGTCCGCACCGATCACCTCTTCGCCGTCCGGCAGCGTCCCGTGGATGTCGATGGTGACGTGATCGCCGTCTCTCGCCGGCCGCTCAGCCTCTACGAGCTCGGCGTCGGTCTCACGCAGCCGATCGATCTGCGCGTCGACGTCGGACTCGGCGACCTTCGGCGACGGGATCGTGACCTTCAGACCTGCGTAGCCGGGAATGGGGACGACGGGCCGGACCTCGACCACGGCGTCGAACGCCAGGGCGCCGGCGTCCTGGCCCGAGGTGATGTCGATCTCCGGGGGCGAGATGGGGTCGATCTCAGCATCTGCGAGAGCGCGGGCGTAGAAGTCGGGGATCGCCTCTCGCAGCGCCTCCGTCCGAAGGGCCGCCGCACCTCCCATGCGCGCTTCGAGCACCTGACGCGGCACCTTGCCAGGGCGGAAGCCCGGGACACGGACCTGGCGCGAGAGCGCCCGGACCGCGTCGGCGAGCACGCGGTCCACCTCAGCCTCGTCGACTTCCACCGACAGACGGACCTTGTTACCTTCGACCGTTTCGGAGCTAGCTCGCATGGGTCCCTCACTCTACCGGGCGGTCTCGGGGCCACCGCGCCGATCAGACGTCGGGCCGGGGGTGGCGCCGACACGACCGGGCACCCATCCACCAGCCCGAGGGTTGCCGCGGCTAGCTTGCCCGGCGTCGCCGGGAGGCGGGATCGTGCCAAGTGCCAAGTGCCCAGCACGGAGCCGTGCCCGAGATCCTGTCGCGACCCGAGATCGAAGAAGGCAGCAGAGACGACGAGAGAGGAGCCATCCGGTGGCAGAGTACGAGGGGTACTGCGTCAAGTGCCGCGAGAAGCGCACGTTCGACGGGAGCGAGGTCCAGCTCGCCAACGGGCGCCGCGCAGCCCAGGGTTCATGCCCCATCTGCGGCACCAAGATGAACAGGATCCTGGGGAAGAAGGCCTGAGCTGTCGCCCAGGGACCTCCGTGTCGCTGGCGACCCCGGGGACCTGGGCCAGAGCGCGCGCGGCATAGGCTCGTGAGCCGCGGAGAGGTGCCGCAGAAGCCGGGGAGTGGCGCAGCCTGGTAGCGCACGTGCTTTGGGTGCACGAGGTCGGGGGTTCGAATCCCCCCTCCCCGACAGGAAAGCCCTGGTAAAAAGCCTACTGACCAGGGCATTTTCGACGCTCCATCGGAGCAAGAATCCGCAGAAGTCCGGCAACAGCCGGGCACGTGCGCCCCCTTAGGCTCCCCGATAGGCTCCCCGGCGACGCAGGCCCGCCAGGGGTGGAATGACGGAAGGGGGACGAGGACGGATGGAGAAGACGGCCGCCCGGCGGCGGGCCAAAGGCGCTCCTGGAGGCCAGAGGCGCAGGCCGAAGGGCGAAGGGTCGATCTACTACGACGACTCGAAGGGCCGCTACGTCGCGTCGGTGGACCGAGGGGTCGGGGCGGACGGCAAGCGCTACCGCAAGAAGGCCTATGCCG
>JAJZVL010000046.1 GCA_021845725.1 Actinomycetes bacterium
GCATGGGAGAACGTGGGGAGCCGAGGAAGAGCGTTGCTGGCTACAGTCGAAAGGTGATGTGGCGATGACGGAGCTACAGGACCGGCAGCCCGCTGGTGACGCGATCGGAGCGGTCGCGGCGCCTCTCGAGGTGCGCACGGCGATGTACAAGATGATGGTGGAGATGCGTGGCTTCGAGAAGCGCGCCTACGACCTGTTCCTCCAGGGTCTCGTGAAGGGAACCAGCCACCTCGGCCTGGGTCAGGAGGCAGTGGCTGCCGGGTTCGGAGCCGCGATGCTTCCGTCGGACTACACGTTCGCGACGTACCGCGGTCACAATCACACGCTCGCGCGTGGCGCTCCCATGGCTGCGGTGATGGCGGAGCTGATGGGGCGTCAGGCGGGGCTCATGGCCGGCAAGGGCGGCTCCATGCACCTGACGAGCGTCGAGCACCGAATGATGGGCTCGTACGCGATCGTGGGTGCGCATCTCACGATCGCCAACGGGGCTGCGTGGTCGTCGAAGCTTCGGCATGCAGGAGAGGTGGCGGTGTGCTTCTTCGGTGACGGGACGACGAACATCGGCGCCTTCCACGAGGCGCTGAACCTGGCGGCGGTCTGGAAGCTGCCAGTGGTCTTCGTCTGTGAGAACAACCGATGGATGGAGTACACGCCGATCTCCTCGGTGACGGCGGTCGAGCATCCCGCCGCCGACCGCGCACGCGCCTACGGGCTCGACCCGGTGCTGGTCGACGGCAACGACGCCGACCAGACCTACGGGGCAGCACGCGCCGCGATCGAACACGCCCGCTCCGGCGGTGGCCCGGCCCTGGTCGAGGCGGAGACCTACCGACACGGTGGCCACTCGAGGGCCGATCCGGGAAAGTACCGCCCCGACGAGGAGGTCGAGGCGTGGCTCGCACGCGATCCCATTCCTCGATATCGCACCCGGCTCCTCGGAGCGGGGGTGGACGAGGCGGTCCTCGTACGCATCGAGGAGGAGGCGCAGGCCGCTGTCGACGCGGCGGCAAGGGAGGCGGAGGCGAGCCCGCCCCCGGATCTCTCTTTGGTCGAGGCGGACCTCTGGGCGGACGGGGGGTCGTCGTGGCGGAGCTGACCTACCGAGACGCGGTCGCGCGCGGGATCGCCCAGGAGATGGACCGTGACCCGTCCGTGGTCTTCCTCGGAGAGGATGTGGGCGCGGCCGGAGGGGTGTTCAAGGCGACCGTCGGACTCCTCGACCGGTTCGGTCCGCAGCGTGTGGCGGACACGCCGATCTCCGAGCAGGCGATCCTCGGCGCGGCAATGGGCGCGGCGATGACCGGGCTACGCCCCATCGCCGAGATCATGTTCTCCGACTTCTTCGCGGTGTGCTGGGACCTCGTGGCCAACGAGATCGCGAAGACGCGCTACATGACCAACGGCCAGGTGCACCTTCCCCTCGTGATCCGCTCGGCGAATGGAGGCGGTGTCCGCTTCGGCGCCCAGCACTCCCAGAGCGTGGAGAACTGGGCGATGGCGGTGCCCGGGCTGAAGGTCGTCGCGCCTTCGACGCCGCGCGACGTCGTGGGGCTCCTCTCGGCTGCCGTGAGGGACCCGGATCCCGTGCTCTTCTTCGAGCACAAGTCGCTGTACCCGACCAAGGGCGACGTGCCCGACGGCGAGATCGTCGACACGCTGGGCACGGCCGCCGTTCGCCGGCACGGTAAGGACGCGACCATCGTGGCGCTGGCCGCGATGGTGCCCCGCGCCCTCGACGCCGCCGACGTACTCTCGAAAGAGGGCGTGGAGGTGACCGTCATCGATCTGCGTTCCCTCGTCCCGCTCGACGTGACGACCGTGGCGACGTCTGTGGCCGAGACCGGCCACCTCGTGACCGTCGAGGAGAACCCCCGGCTGTGTGGCTGGGGGGCGGAGGTCGCGTCGATCATCGCTGAAGAGCACCTGTTCGATCTCGACGGTCCGATCGTGCGGGTGACGACGCCGCACGTGCCGCTTCCCGCTGCAGACGCGCTGGAGGACGCGGCGCTGCCGTCCGTGGCGCGCATCGCCGAAGGCGTGCGTCGCGCTCTTTGGTAGCGCCCGTGGCGGCCCGGAGCTCGTCTCTGGCGGCCCCAGCACCTCGACAACCGTGTCCCTCGGCAGCAGTGTCCCTCGGCAGCAGTGTCCCTCGGCAGCAGTGTCCCTCGACAGCCGTGCCCCTTGTCGACCGGTTCACTTGTCAAGAGGGGACGGTGGCTCGCTGGCCCATCGTCCGTAGTGGAGCCGGGCGTGGTCGGGACGGGGCCGGTCGAGCGAGGGCGAGCGCAGGTCGTCACCCGCGGGGTAGCCGAGGAGAACGGTGCCGAAGAGCCGCCAGCCCGGCGGCACGCCGAGCACGTCGAGCACGGCGTGCTCCGATCGGAAGTTGCCGAGGAAACAGGCCCCCAGCCCCTCCGACGTGGCGCCCAGGAGCAGCGACATCACGCCGAAGGCCGCATCGCCGAACCAGTAGGGCACCGGCCATGCACGCTCCGAGCAGCCGAGACCGCGGTCGGACGCGCTCTGGACCTTGTCCGGCTCGGCGTAGCGGGCGACGTAGGCCGCAGGGGAGGCCAGGGCGACCGCCACGACGGGCGCGCGAGACAGCCCCGGCCATCGCCGCGCTCGACGCCGCCACGAAGCGGTCGTCGCAGCTTCCCAGTAGCGCTGCGTGTCATCGGGACCGGTGAGCACGACCCAAGCCGTGCCACACGTGTTGCCCGCAGTCGGAGCGTGCAGCGCGTCGCCTAGCAGCCGCGCGAGGAGCGTCGCCGGCACGGGGCGCTCGGAGAAGGTCCGCACCATTCGTCGCGTTCGCAGGGCCTCGTGCACGTCCACGGCGAAAGTCTGATGCATCCACGGGGTCGTGCGGTCATCTCCGGGGAAGCAGGGAGTCGTCAATTGTTGACTTGACTGGTAGGGTATTCGGGTATGACGACGACCCGCGAGCTTCTGGCCCAGGCGAAGGCCGCCATCTCCGAGGTGGACACGGAGGAGGCGCACCGCCGCCTCGGCTCCGCCATCTTCCTGGACGTGCGAGAGCCTGACGAGTACGAGCAAGGGGCGATCCCTGGCGCCGTCCACCTGCCTCGAGGCAACCTCGAGTTCGTGGTGGAGGGGCGGATCCCCGATAAGGCCCGTCCGGTGGTCGTCTACTGCGCCGGTGGCGCGAGGTCGATCTTCGCCGCCAGGACGCTTGTCGACCTCGGCTACGAAGACGTGGTGTCGATGGCCGGCGGGTTCAACCGGTGGAAGGACGAAGGTCGCGATTGGAGCGCGCCGCGTACCCTCACGAGTGACCAGCGGAACCGGTACCACCGCCACCTCCTCCTCCCTGAGGTGGGCCAGCAGGGCCAGCAGGCCCTCCTCGACTCCAAGGTGCTGCTCCTCGGGGCCGGCGGTCTCGGCTCCCCGGCTGCGCTGTACCTGGCTGCTGCCGGCGTGGGGACGATCGGCATCATCGACATGGACGTGGTGGACGCGTCGAACCTCCAGCGTCAGATCCTGCACAACATGGACCGGCTCGGGGACCGCAAGGTCGACTCCGCGAAGAAAACGATCACCGCGCTCAACCCCGACGTCGTCGTCGAGACCTTCGACGTGCGGCTCGGCGCCGACAACGTCCTGGAGATCTTCGACGGGTACGACTTGATCGTCGACGGCACCGACAACTTCCCCACGCGCTACCTCGTCAACGATGCGTCTCTCTTGAAGCGGATCCCCGTCGTGCACGGGTCGATCTTCCGGTTCGAGGGCCAGGTCACCGTGTTCGACCCCTACAACGGACCGTGCTATCGCTGCCTCGTCCCCGAGCCGCCGCCCGCGGAGCTCGCACCTTCGTGCGCCGAGGCGGGGGTGCTAGGCGTCCTTCCCGGCATCATCGGGTCGATCGAGGCAGTGGAAGCGATCAAGATGATCCTCGGCCTCGGCGACCCGCTGGTCGGGCGCCTCCTCGCCTACGACGCCCTCGAGGAGAGCTTTCGGACGTTCAAGGTGCGCCGCGACCCAGCGTGCCCCGCGTGCGGGGAGAACGCAGGGGAGATCGTCATCGCGGAGTATGACGAGCTCTGCATGCCCCACGCGCGCTGAGCGAGCCGCCGCACACGGCTTCTCGGGTAGTTCTCAGCGCCGTTCAGCCAGCACTCATCGAATTCCAATACGATCCCAAGGTTCGCGTGGCACCATGCTGCCGTGAGTGTGCTCGCCAGCGTGCCTGCCGTGCCGGAGCAGGGGTGCGGCTTCGATCGCAGGCTCTGGCTGGTTCGCCACGGCGAGAGCACCTGGAACGCCGCCGGCCTCGTCCAAGGGCAGCGGGATCCGGGCCTGAGCCCAGCCGGGCGCGAGCAGGCAGCGCGTTGCGCCACGCTGCTCGCGGCACAGACCAGGCCCGAAGTGCTCTACTCGAGCGACCTGCGCCGTGCCGTCGAGACGGCGGCACCCATCGCCGAGGCGCTCGGGCTTCCGATCTGCATCGAGCCGCGACTTCGGGAGCGGTCGCTCGGTGACGCCGAGGGGATCGCCAGCGCGCTGCTCGGTCCCCGGTGCTCAGGTGTGGAGCGTGCTCGGGTGGCCGATGCCGACGCGGCGCCCGAGGGTGGCGAGTCGGTACGCCAGCTCTACGGGCGAGTGGCAGCGTGCGTCGCGCAGATCTTGGCCGCCCACCGAGGGGACGTCGTCCTCGTCTGTCACGGCGGTGTGGTGCGAGTCGTGCTCGCCTGGCTCGACGGGATCGCCCCTGAGGACATGACCTGGCCCGTCATCGAGAACGCGCTCTTGATCCAGCGGGACCTGCGTCGCACGCCCGCGTGCGCCTGAGAGGGGATGAGACATGCACCCGACGACCCTCACGCTGCCAGATCGCTCGGTCAAGCCTCGCCGCAGTGGACTGACGATGGTGGTGGACGGGGGCGTCCCGTTCGGCGCGCTCCGCGACATCGTCTCCAGCGCCGGCCCGTACCTGGACTTCGTGAAGTTCGGATGGGGAACGGCGCTCGTGTCACGCGAGCTGGGCGACAAGATCGAGCTGCTTCGGAACAACGACATCGAGTTCTACTTCGGTGGCACCCTCTTCGAGAAGCACGTCATGCAGGATCGTTTCGACGACTTCTGCGTCCTATGCCATGAGTGGTCGTGTCGGTTCGTCGAGGTCTCCAACGGGACGATCCCGCTCTCCAACGTGGAGAAGACGGGTTATGTCCGAAAGCTGGCTGGGGAGTTCACCGTGATCTCGGAGGTCGGGTTCAAGGACGCGGGCCGCTCCGACCGCCTCGGTCCCCGACGATGGATCGAGTACGTCGAAGAGGACCTTGCCGCCGGGGCGCAGCTCGTCACGCTCGAAGCCCGCGAGAGCGGCAGCGCGGGGATCTGCCATGCCGACGGCCAGCTCAGGGTCGGTCTCGTGGAGGAGGTCGTGAGCGAGCTGCCTGTCGACTCCCTTCTGTTCGAGGCTCCGACGACGGCGCTCCAGGCGCACATGGTGCGCAGGGTGGGCCCAGACGTGAACCTGGGCAACGTTGCGCCGGGCGGCGTGCTGGCCCTCGAGACGTTGCGGCTGGGTCTGCGAGCTGACACGCTCACCCAGTTCGAAGGGCCTGCGCAATGAGAGACCACCTCTTCCATCTCGCGATCCCGGTCTCCGACCTCGACACGGCACGCCGGTTCTACGTGACAGGGCTCGGATGCAAGCTCGCGCGCACCTACTCGGACAGGATCACGCTCGACTTCTTCGGCGACCAGGTGGTCTGCCACCTCTCGTCGCCCGGAGCGCGCTCGTCGACGCTCTCGCTCTACCCGCGCCACTTCGGCGTCACGTTCTACAAGAAGAAGGACTTCGACCTTCTCCACGAGCTCGCCAAGCTGCGGAAGATCGAGTTCTTCCAGGACGTGTCGACCCGCTTCGAAGGGACGGCGGAAGCGCATCAGACGTTCGTTCTCCAGGACCCGTTCGACAACCTCATCGAGTTCAAGCACTACCGCGATCCGAGGATGGCGTACTGAGGTGACCTTCGCCGCGCGCTCCGCTGAGGGCGCTCCGAGCGGCATCAGCACTTCGGTGTCCGGGCTGCTGTGGCTGCGCTCGACGTCCGCAGGCCGTCGCGCGTACCTCGAGCCCGCGGCCGAGGGGCGTCCGCTCACCTACCGTGATGTCTTCCGTGCCGCCACACGGTGGGCCGTGCTCCTCGAGGACCTCGACGTGCCTCCCGGTGCGACGGTCGGGATCGCGATGTCCGACCCGCTCGAGCTCGCCGTCGTCTTTCTGGGCGTCCTCGCGGCAGGGCGCACGGCAGCACCCTTCGACCCTTCTTCGACCGACGCCGAGCTCGCGGGTGCATGCCTGCGGACCGGACCGAGCCTCGTCGTCGCAGATCGTCGCCCGCCCGCGCGGGGGAGAGCAGAATGGGTCACGATGCCCCCCGGAGGCTGTTTCCTCTCGGGCACACACTCGTCGACGATCGGGCTGCTGCCACCCCCCGGCCGCGGCGGGGTGGTTCTCTCGACCTCCGGCACCACCGGCGCGCCCAAGGTCATCCGACTCGACGAGTCGCAGCTGCTCCACACGGCGATGTGGGTCGCCAGGCACCTCGAGCTCACCCCTGCAGACCGAGGATTCAATCCGCTCCCGCTGTTCCACATCAACGCCGAGGTCGTCGCGCTGCTTGCGACGCTCGTCGCAGGATCGACGGTCGTGCTCGACGACCGGTTCCATCGGCGCGGGTTCTGGGATGCCATGGAGCGTCGTGGGGTCACGTGGATCAACGCGGTGCCGGCGATCCTGGCGAGGCTTGCCGCTCTGGAAGGCGAAGAGCGCGTGCCCGAGCGTGTCCGCTTCGCCAGGTCCGCGTCCGCCCCGCTGCCCGTGCCCGTCCTGGAGCGGTTCGAGAGGGTGACCTCGATCCCGGTGGTGGAGACCTACGGGATGACCGAAGCGGCCAGCCAGATCACCGCCAACCCGCTACGCGGTCCGCGAAAGCCCGGTTCCGCCGGTGTGCCCGTCGGGACCGAGCTGCGGGTGGTCACGCCCGAGCGCTCTCCGGCCCCCTCCGGTGACGTGGGGAACGTGGTGATCCGTGGTCCGAGCGTGATCCGGGCGTACTCGTCGCCGGGGTACGAGGAGCGGATCGACCCCGACGGCTGGCTCGAGACCGGCGACCTCGGGTACGTCGACGATGACGGCTACCTGTTCCTCGTCGGTCGTGCCGACGACGTGATCAACCGGGGAGGCGAGAAGATCTACCCGAAGGAGGTCGAGGACGTGGTCCTCGACGACGCGGCAGTGACCGCTGTAGCCGTCGTGGGGTGGGATCACGAGGTGCTCGGCAGCGTGCCCGTCGCGTACCTCGTGGTCGACGGCGTCCGATCGTGGTCGGATGAGCAGATCGCAGCCCGAGTCGTGGCTCGAGCGCACGAACGCTGCGGACAGGTGCTCTCTCGGTCCAAGCGTCCCGTCGCGTACCACGTCGTGGAGCGTTTGCCCCAGGGCGCGACGGGCAAGGTCCGAAGGACGGCACTGACCGGGGCCTCTGTCGTGTACTCGCTGCTCGTGCGGTGACCTCGCGCGCCGCCAAGCCGCGCCTCGATCATGTCGATGCGATGCGGCCGGTCAAGCAGGCAGGTGTCGTGTCGACGCACGCGCTGCTCTTCTTCGCCCCGGGCGCAGCAATCTCCGTGGGGGGCGCGTTGATGCTCCTCCATGTCACGCGCGAGGCGTTCCTGTTCATCTCGGCGTGCATGCTCACCTACGGGTACTCGGACCTTCACCGCATCGGCTACCGCTACTTCTATCGAAGGCGTTTCATCGCAGTCGGAGTGCCGTACCTGTGCTGGACGACCATCTACTTCTTCGTCTCGCTACCCGGGTCCGACCTGGGGGTCTTGGGCGGGCTCCAGCACTTCGGCTTCCTCCTCGGCACGGGGTACTACCAGCTGTACTACCTGGTGGTCATCATGCAGTTCTACATCCTCTTCCCTGCGATGTTCTGGCTGGTGCGCCGTTTCGCGCGTCACCCCTGGGCGGTCGTCGGGGTCGCCCTGGGCGTGCAAGTGGCCATGACGACGTTGATGCACTGGAACGTGGCGCCTGTCTACATGCGCGGGTACTACGCGACGAGGGAGATCACCTCGTACTTCTTCTACCTCGTCGCCGGAATGGTGGTGGCGCTGCACCTCGGTGCCGTGCACGACTGGCTCCTACGCAACGGCTGGAGGATCTTCGCCGCGACGGTGTTCGCGGCGGTGATTGCCGAAGGGTGGTACATCGCTGCCGCCCGGCACGCCGTCTCGTGGATGGGCTCGGCGTCGGACCCGCTCCAACCGATCGTCATTCCCTTCAACATCGGTGCGATCGCCTGCGTCTACCTCTTCGGCGTGTGGCTTGTCGCCCCTGGTCGGTCGCGCCGCATCCGGTCCATGGCGATGTCAGGCTCGGACAATTCCTACACCGTCTACCTCGCGCAGATGCTCTTCGTCTACGCGCTCGCAGACCTCGGCTGGCACTCGCTCGACCGCGCCGTGCCGTGGCCGTTGGTGACCGCGGCCGCCGTGGCCATCATCTTCCTCGCCTGCGTGCTGATGTCGAGCGTGCTCGCGCGAACGCCGCTCGCCGTCGCGCTCACCGGGCGAAAGCGCGAGCGATGGTCCAGCTGGCTTCCCGAGGGGCTCCGAGGGGATGGGCAGGGCGGGCGGCGGGAGCCAGTCTCGCAGCTCGGATGAGCGACGGCGTCCTCGCCGAAGACGGGAAGCCGAACCGCGCCTACCTCAGGCAGTTCGATCTCTACCGAGTCGTCGCGTTCGTCGGTGTCATCGCTCAGCACGCGGTCCTCTGGCCCGTCCCGGCAGGGAGCGACGTCGGCTGGAGCCTCGTGATGGTGCTGCACGCCACGCGGGAGGTGTTCTTCTTCCTCTCCGCGCTGGTCGCGGGCTACAGCCAGCTCGCTACACGGCGTCCGGTCGTCAGGCTGTGGGTCCACCGCCTCGGTGCAGTGCTGGTGCCCTATCTCATCTGGACGGGGATCTACGTCGTCTACACCCTCGAGTCGTCCGCCCGTCCGGTCACAGCCGGTTCGACGATCGTCCACGACCTGTTGAACGGCTACTACCAGCTGTACTTCCTCGTGGTCCTCTTCCAGTTCTACGTCGTGCTTCCCGGGCTCGTCTGGCTCGTTCGCCGCACCAGAGGTCATCACGGCATCGTGTTCGGCACGAGCCTCGTGCTGCAGCTCGCGATGATGACCGTCTCTCACTACTTCTTCTGGCACGGCGGCTCGCTGCACGCGCTGCGGGCCGTCGACCTGCGCATCATCACACCCCGCTACGTCACGAGCTACCAGCTCTATTTCGTGAGCGGCGTGCTCGCCGCCGACCATCTCGGCGAGCTGCAGGGGCTCGTCGAGCGGCACTCCGCCCGGATCCTGTGGGGAGTGCTCGGGGTCGGCCTTGTCGCGGAGGGGTACTACGCGCTCGGGCTCGAGATCGGGAACACTCCGGGTCACGCGTCGGACCTGTTCCAGCCGGTCGCCGCCGTCTGGTTCCTGGCCGCCTGCGCAGGGCTCTGGGCGCTCGGCTGGCGCTGGGCCGAGAGGGCGGCGGCACGTGCGCCGACGCCCGTCGACCGGCTGGTCACGTGGGGCGCCGATGCATCGGGTGGGTACTACCTTGCCCATGTGCTCGTGCTCCAGCTGATCTTCACGGGGCTGTCGCACGCGGGGCTCACGCAGCCGGGCACCTGGGGCGTTGCGAGTGCGATCCTGTTCGTGGGAACGCTGCTCGCCACCGGCGCCCTTGTGGCGGTGCTGTTGCGGACGCCGCTGCGGGCGGTCCTGACCGGGCCCGATCGACGCAAGGAGCGCGCTGCGCTGCCCGTCTATCCCGCGCGGGAGCGACCGCGGGCGATGGCCGACGCGATCGCCCCGGCGATCACGCGGTAGCCGGCCGGGGTCGGGTGGATGTTGCGGTCGGTGCACATCCAGGTCTGCGCGCATGCGGTCTCGACCGCGTCAGGTGCGGCGGCTCTCGCCCCGGTGTCGGGGACCTGGGCGACCACAGCACCGGCTCGTGCGTAGGCAGCCGAGAGCACGTCGTTCAGCCGGTCGAAGACCGCGACGGTCGCGTCGGCGAACGCCACTTGCCCGAAGTGCGCGTCGGCGACGTAAGGGTCGCCGTGCTGCAGCCCGACGATGAGCAGCCTCCGGTCGCCCGCGGCGCGGAGCTCAGCGAGGATCTCGGGGACTGCCCGCGCGACGCGCCCGATCGCGGTGCTGACGCAGCGCTCGTCGACGTGGTGGTAGGCGAGGCACGGCCAGATGTCGTTGAAGCCGAAGTCGACGGTGACGAGGACCACCTCGCCGGGGTGTGCCTCGATGAAGCGCACCGCTGTGCTCAGCTCCGACCCCGAAGGGTACCGGCACGCCCCCACGCCATCGAGCGCTCCTTGCGCGGTGATGCCCGGGCAGCCGAAGTCGACCAGCCGAAGCCCCGGCCAGCGGCGCTGCTCCATCGCCGTGAGATCGTCGGCGTAGCCCTGGTCGGTCCGCGCGCCATGGGGGTGATGCGGCACGGGCTGGACGCCGACCGCCTCGGACGCCCCGACCGCCACGTAGTAGGGGCCGGACCGGCCGGACGTGCGCGTGGCCGCGCCCGCGGGGACGGCGCTCAGAAGGGCTGCGGTCGTCGCGAGCACCGCGCCGAGGAGGACGCGAGCCGCGCGGTGTGACGCGTCGGGGCCGTGATGGGCCTGGGGACCGGGACCTCGCACCGGAGCGACGGTAGCGGGCGCGCGTGTTGCCGCGGCCGCGGCATCCACGTGGCCGGTCCGAGGGATCGCGCCGTAGCCTTTGTCCGTGGCATCGCGTGACGACACGACGCGGCGGACCGACTCGGGGATCGAGATCCTCCCTGTCTACGGTCCTGGCGCTCTCGGCGGCTGGGATCCTGCGGAGAAGCTCGGCGAGCCCGGACGGTACCCCTTCACCCGAGGGGTGCACCCGGAGATGTACCGGCGCCGCCTGTGGACGATGCGCCAGTACGCAGGGTTCGGCACCGCCGAGTCGACCAACGAGCGCTTCAAGTTCCTGCTCCAGCACGGCCAGACCGGGCTCTCGTGCGCCTTCGACCTGCCGACCCAGATGGGCTACGACTCGGACCATCCTCGGGCCGACGGCGAAGTCGGCAAGGTCGGCGTCGCCGTGGACTCGCTGGCCGACATGCGGCTCCTTCTCGCAGGGCTGCCGCTCGAGCAGGTCACCACGTCGATGACCATCAACGCGACGGCGGCCATCCTGTTGCTCCTCTACGAGCTCGTGGCCGAGGAGGAGGGGATCGGCGGAGCCCAGCTCGGCGGCACGATCCAGAACGACATCTTGAAGGAGTACATCGCCCGCGGCACCTACATCTATCCGCCTCGCCCCTCGATGCGCCTGATCGTCGACACCTTCGCGTACTGCCGGGACCACCTGCCCAGCTGGAACAGCATCTCGATCTCGGGCTACCACATCCGGGAGGCGGGCTCGACGGCGGTGCAGGAGGTCGCCTTCACCCTCGCCGACGGGATCGCGTACGTCGAGGCCGCGCTCGCAGCGGGGCTCGAGGTCGACGAGATCGCGCCGAGACTGTCGTTCTTCTTCAACTCGCACAACAATCTTTTCGAAGAGGTCGCGAAGTTCCGCGCGGCGCGACGGATGTGGGCGAGGATCATGACGGAACGCTTCGGGGCCAAGGAGGAGCGCTCGAAGATGCTCCGTTTCCATGCGCAGACGGGTGGATCGACGTTGACGGCGCAGCAGCCGGAGAACAACATCGTGCGTGTGACCGTCCAGGCGCTCGCCGCGGCCCTCGGAGGTACCCAGAGCCTCCACACCAACGGGTTCGACGAGGCGCTCGGCCTTCCCACCGAGCGGGCGGCGAAGCTTGCCTTGCGCACCCAGCAGGTCGTCGGCTACGAGACCGGAATCGCCGACACGGCGGACCCGCTTGCCGGGTCGTACTACGTCGAGGCGCTCACCGACGAGGTGGAGCGGCGAGCAATCGACTACCTGCGGCGCATCGACGAGATGGGAGGGGCGGTCGCCGCGATCGAGGCACGCTTCCCCCAGGACGAGATCGAGGCGGCCGCGTACGCGTACGCGAAGGCGGTCGACGACGGCGAGAAGGTCGTGGTCGGCGTCAACCGGTTCGTCGACGAGGAGGTCGAGCCTGCCGAGGTGTTCCCGGTCGACCCCGAGCTCCAGCGCACGCAGGTGGCACGCCTCGAGCGCGTGCGCGCCGAGCGAGATGCCGGCGCTGTCGAGGCCGCGCTCGAAGACGTGCGCGCTGCGGCACGTGGCACGCAGAACCTTCTCGTCCCGATGAAAGAGGCGTTGCGCCGGATGGCCACGCTCGGCGAGGTCTCCGACGCCCTGCGTGCCGAGTGGGGCGTCTACAGCCCGGGAGGCTGATCCCCGTACAGCCCGGGAGGCTGATCCCCATACAGCCCGGGAGGCTGATCCCCCGGGCAGCGGCTCACGCCAGCAGGTGCTCGCGTAGGGACGGCTGGGTCGCGGCGTCGATCGCCGTCCAGGCGAGCGCGGTCGCTCCGTCGCGCACTGCTACGTCGCCAGATGGCGTGACGGTCGCGGCGGCGAACGCGTGCTGGTGGTTGACGGCGCCGCCGGTGTGCAGGCCGATCAGCGGGTGGATCGTCGGGACGGCGAGCGAAACGTTGGCCATGTCGGTCGAGAAGGTCGGGAGCGGCGCCCCTTCGTCGTCCAACGTGAACCTGCGCCCCAGCGCTTCGGCGTTGGCGCGGTACGCGGCGAGGAGCGGCGCGTCGCTCTGCATATGGGAGTACACCGGCGAGCACTCCTCGAAGGAGACGGTCGCGCCCGTTGCGTGCGCTCCCGCCTCGAAGCACGCACGAACCCGTTGGTCCAGCCGCTGGAGGTCGGGGAGCGTCGTGGCGCGGCACATGAAGCGGCCGCGGACCTTCTCGGGGATGATGTTCGCCGCCACGCCGCCTTCGAGCACCACCCCGTGCACCTGGTCGCCGGGGTGGAGCTGCTGGCGCAGGAGCCCGATCCCGACCTGTGCAACGGTCATCGCGTCGAGCGCGTTGACGCCTTCCCACGGCGCAGCGGACGCGTGGGCCTCACGCCCGGAGAAGGCCACGTCGAAGTGCGACACCGCGAGGCATTGCCCGGCAAGGCGGTCTACCGGCCAGGGGTGCACCATCATCGCTGCATGGGCGCCGTCGAATGCGCCCCGTTCGAGCATGAGCACCTTCCCTCCGCCGCCCTCTTCGCCGGGAGTGCCCAGGACGAGGACGGTGAGCCCGACCTCGTCCGCGATCTCGGCGAGCGCGAGGCCAGCGCCAACCGCAGCAGCCGAGATCACGTTGTGCCCGCACGCGTGGCCGACGTCGGGCAGGGCGTCGTACTCGGCGCAGATCGCCACGACGAGCTCTCCGCTCCCGGCGCGCGCCGAGAAGGCGGTCGGCATCCCGTAGGCGCCCATGGTCACCTCGAACCCGTCCAGCATGCTCGCGACCGCCGTAGCGGAGCGGTGCTCCTCGAACGACGTCTCGGGATGGGCGTGGAGGTCGTGGCTCAACGCGACCAGGTCTCCGATGCGCCGGTCGATGACCGACGCGGCTCGCAGCTTGGGGTCCATGACCGCGCTACTCGATGATCGCGACCACGTCGCCGCCGCCCACCGAGTCACCGGCGACCACATGGACCTCCCTCACGACGCCGTCCCGCTCGACGCTGATGGCGTTCTCCATCTTCATCGCCTCGAGGATGCAGACGGTCTGGCCCGCGTGCACCGTGTCGCCCGGAGCGACGAGGACCTTCACGATGGTTCCCTGCATCGGCACGGTGACCGCGTCGGGCCCGGACGCGGCGCGCGGCGAGCGCCCTGCCTCTGGCCTTGGCCGCGCGGCGCGGGTCTTCGGGGCTCTCGTCGAGGGCGCGCGCGTCGACGCGGTCATTGCGCAAGGTACCCAGAGCTTCAGTCGGTAGCGGCGTCCGTCGACCTCGGCGGTGACCTCTCTCAGCTCCAGCTCCTCCGATCCCGCGGCGGCCGTGGACGTCTCGCTGCGCTCGGGCTCTGCCTTCACGGCCGTGACGCGGGAGAGGTCCAAGCGCTCCTCGACCCACTTGGTCGAGTGGCGCGCCTCGGCGAAGTCGGCATGCAAGAGGATGGCGATATCGGCCGGGATGGTCGTCGCGATCCCCGAGATGTGCGTCTCTTCGAGTGCTCGCAGCATCCTGCGGCGCGCGGCGTCGCGGTCCTCGGCCCACACGACCAGCTTGGCTACGAGGTTGTCGTAGTACTGGCTGACGGTGTCCCCTGCCGCGTAGCCGGCGTCGAGCCGGACCCCCGGCCCCGCCGGGGCGTCGAATGCCGTGATGACCCCGGGGGAGGGGGCGAAGCGTCCGCCCGAGGGGTCTTCGGCATTGATCCTGACCTCGATCGCGTGGCCGCGCCGCACGACGTCGTCCTGGCCGAAGGGCAGCGGCTCCCCCGCGGCGATACGCAGCTGCCAGGCGACGAGGTCGAGACCGGTGACCAGTTCGGTGACGGGATGCTCGACCTGCAAGCGCGTGTTCATCTCGAGGAAATAGAACTCGCCGTCCTCGTAGAGGAACTCGACCGTACCGGCGTTCACGTAGCCGCAGGCCCGGCAGACGTCCACCGCCGCGGCACCCATCGCACGGCGCACCTCGTCGGGGAAGTCGGGAGCCGGCGACTCTTCGATGAGCTTCTGGTGTCGACGCTGGGCCGAGCAGTCGCGCTCGCCGAGCCACAGGACGTTGCCGTGGGCGTCCGCGAGCACCTGCATCTCCACGTGGCGGGGCCAGGGCAGGTAGCGCTCCAAGTAGACCTCGGGGCGCCCGAACGAGGCCTGTGCCTCACGCCGGGCGGACTCCACCGCCTCGGCGGCATCCTCCGGTGCGCGCACCACCCTCATGCCGCGCCCGCCTCCACCGAAGGCCGCCTTGACTGCCACGGGCCACCCGTGGCTCTCGGCGAACTCGAGCACCTCGTCAACGGCCTCGATCGGCTGCGAGCGCCCTGGCACGCCTTGGACGCCGGCGCGAGCCGCCGCGAGCCGCGAACTGATCTTGTCGCCCATCACCTCCATCGCCTCGGGCGGCGGCCCGACGAACGTGACCCCGAGGGAGGTGACTGCCCGGGCGAAGTCGGCGTTCTCGGAGAAGAAGCCGTAGCCGGGATGCACGCCGTCGGCACCGCTGCGCCTCAGGACCTCGAGGATCGCCTCGGTGTTCAGGTAGCTCTCCGCGGCGCTCTGGCCGCCGAGGGCGTACGCCTCGTCGGCCATTCGGACGTGCATGGCCTCCCGGTCGAGGTCCGAGTAGACCGCGACGGTCCCGATACCCATCTCCCGGCAGGTTCGCATGACCCTGACGGCGATCTCCCCCCGATTGGCGACGAGGACTTTTTCGAGCACGGGTCCACACTTGCACGCGGCATAGGGTGGCCGCCATGACGGTGGCCACCTGGCACGTCCGGCGGTTCAGGAGCCTGCCCTCGACGAACGATTGGCTTCTCGCAAGGGCGAGGGAGGGCGCACCCGCCGGGCTCGTCGCTCTCGCCGATCACCAGGAGGCGGGTCGCGGGCGGATGGGCCGCCGCTGGGAAGCGCCTCCGGGCCGCTGCCTGCTCGCCTCGGTGCTGCTGAGACCGACCGCGCCGCGCACGTCGCTGTTCGCGTGCACCGCAGCCGTCGCGCTCGCCGCGTCGGACGCCTGCCGAGAGCTGGGCGGCGTCGAGCTGGCGGTGAAGTGGCCGAACGACCTGGTCATCGGCGACGAGAAGGTCGCGGGCATCCTCGCGGAGTCCGACGCGTCCGCACCCGGTGGGCGGTCCGGCAGCGTCGCCGTCGTGGCTGGTATCGGATGCAACGTCGACTGGGAGGGACCCCCGGGGGTCCGTGCCACCTCCCTGAACGCCCATGCGACGGTGCCGGTGGCCCGTGATGACCTGTTGGAGGTGATGCTGGACCGGCTGGCGGCGCGCCAGGCGCTCCTCGACACCGAGGAGGGGAGACGCGCGACGGTCGCTGAGCTTCGCGCCCGCTGCGTGACCCTCGGACGGAGGGTGCGCGTCGAGATGCCCGACGGGCGCGAGGTGGTCGGCGACGCCAGTGCGCTCGGGGACGACGGGCGTCTCGCCGTGTCGGCGGCGGGAAGCGACGTCGTGGTGGCGGTCGGCGACGTGGTGCACCTGCGGCCCGCCACCCCGCCGGCCGGGTAGGCTCCACGGGCCATGCGCGTTCTCGTGACCGGCGGCGCCGGGTTCATCGGGTCCAACTTCGTGCGCTACTGGGAAGAGGAGCACCCTGGGGACCGAGTGGTGGTCTACGACGCGCTCACGTACGCGGGCACACGATCGAACCTCGAGGGGCTCGACGTCGGCTTCGTCCATGGGGACGTCTGCGACGTCGAGCTCGCGACCTCCACCCTCGAGCGAGAGCAGATCGACACGATCGTGCACTTCGCCGCCGAGTCTCACAACTCCCTCGCGGTGCTCGACCCGGCGCGCTTCTTCCGCACCAACGTGCTGGGGACCCAGGCGATGCTCGAGGCGGCGCGCCGCCACGGGGTGTCGAGGTTCCACCACATCTCGACCTGCGAGGTCTACGGCGACCTGGACCTCGAGACGGACGAGCGTTTCGACGAGCAGAGCCCCTACCGCCCGCGAACGCCGTACAACGCGTCCAAGGCGGGTGCCGACCACGCCGTGCGCGCGTACGCCGAGACGTTCGGCCTCCCGGTGACGATCACGAACTGCTCGAACAATTACGGGCCGTACCAGTTCCCCGAGAAGGTGATCCCCCTGTTCGCCACGCGGGCGCTCGACGACCAGGCGCTTCCGCTGTACGAGTCCACCCAGAACCGCAGGGAGTGGCTGCACGTGCGCGATCACTGCCGGGCGATCGACGCGGTGCTCCGGCATGGACGCGTGGGGGAGACCTACCACGTGGGGAGCGGGGTGGAGGCCAGCATCGAGCAGATCGCCGACCTGGTCCTGGCGCTGCTCGGTAAGCCGGCGACACTGAAGCAGATCGTCCCGGACCGCCCCGGGCACGATCGCAGGTACCTCCTCGACACGACGAAGATCCGCACCGAGCTCGGGTGGCGACCGCTCGTCGACTTCGATCGAGGCATGGCGGACACGGTGGCGTGGTACGCGGCGAACCGCGCGTGGTGGGAGCCCCTGCGCGGTCGTGCCCCGGTGGTCGAGACCGCCTGGAGCAAATGAGGGTGCGGGTCCTCGTCACCGGGTCGGGGGGGCAGCTCGGCAGTGACCTGGTGGCCGCCTTCTCCGGCGCGGTGCCCCGCGGCGGCCGTCGCCGCGCCCTGCTCGGGCCCGAGGGCGCTGGCGCGGGTGTCGACGTCACCGGAGCCGACCACGGCTCGCTCCGGGTCGAGGACCGTGCCGCGGTGCTCGAGGCGATGCTCGCGATCCGCCCCCATGTGGTCGTGCACGCGGGAGCGTGG
This sequence comes from Actinomycetes bacterium, assembly GCA_021845725.1. Lineage (GTDB taxonomy): Bacteria > Actinomycetota > Acidimicrobiia > Acidimicrobiales > RAAP-2 > JAJYVT01. The sequence continues at coordinate 17,496 of JAJZVL010000046.1, forward strand.
ACGGCGGTCGATGCATGTGAGGGAGATCCCGATCGTGCTTTCCAGGTGAACGCGCTCGGCACTCGTCACGTCGCGGAAGCCGCCAGGATGGTGGGCGCCCACCTCGTCTACGTCTCGACCGACTACGTCTTCGACGGCAGGTCTCCACGCCCCTATGTCGAGTGGGACGAGCCGAACCCTCTCTCGGTGTACGGACGCAGCAAGCTCGGTGGCGAACGCGAGTGCCCGCCGGACGCGACCGTCGTGAGGACCTCGTGGGTCTGCGGCGTGTCCGGTCGCAACATGGTGAAGACGGCGCTCCACCTCGCGGCCGAAGACGGTCCGCTCCGGTTCGTCGACGACCAGCTCGGCTCGCCGACGTTCACGGCGGACCTCGCGGCGGCGATCGTGACCCTCGGCCTCGATCGCAGGCCCGGGACGTACCACGTCACGAACACCGGGTCGACCACCTGGTTCCGCTTCGTCCAGGCCGTCCTGGCGGCCGCGGGCCACGACGCCGGCCGCGTCGAGCCGATCTCGACCGCGGACCTCGTTCCGCCGCGCCCCGCCCCGCGCCCGGCCAACTCGGTGCTCGACAACGCGGCACTCCGGCTCGCGGCGCTGCCGCTCCTCCCCGAGTGGCAGGACGGGCTGGCTCGGCTCGTCGAGGCGCTCTCGTGACGTCGGGCGCAGGCGCGGGGGTCGCACGCCGCCTGGCTGCGGTCGTCGTCGACTACGACGCGGGCGACGTGCTCGGCGCGTGCGTGCGCTCCTTGCTCGACGACGGCGTCCGGGAGATCGTGGTCGTGGAGAACGGAGACCCGTCGATCGCTCGGCGCGCCCTCGGTGGACTGCGGGTGCCGCTCGTCGTCACGGGACGGAACCTCGGTTACGGAGCTGGTGCGAACCGGGGGATCGCCTCGAGCGGAGATTCCGAGCACGTCCTGGTGTGCAACCCCGACCTGCAGGTGCACCCGGGCGCCGCCGAGCGGCTCGTCGCCGCCCTCGACGCGCACCCCGAATGGGCGATCGTAGGTCCTCGTATCGTCGACCCCGACGGGGTGGAGTACCCGTCCGTGCGGCGGTTCCCCTCGTTGACCGACGCTGCCGGGCATGCGCTGCTCGCCCTCGTGAAGCCCGACAATCGCTTCAGCCGCCGGTACCGGGACGCGGTCGGCCGGGAGCTGCGCGCCGTCGACTGGGTGTCGGGTGCGTGCTTCTGCGCGCGCCGGGCTGCGCTCGAAGAGCTGGGAGGGTTCGACGAGGCGTACTTCATGTTCGCCGAGGACATCGACCTCTGCTGGCGAGCGCATGGTGCCGGCTGGGGGGTCGGGGTGGAGCCGCGCGCCGAGGTCACCCACGTTCACGGCGTCTCCCGTCGTCACCACCCCTATCGGATGCTGGCCGCGCACCACAGGTCCGCGCTGCGCTTCGCCTCCCGGCGGTCGCAAGGGCTCGAGCGCCTCGCCCTTCCCGCCGCGGCAGCAGCCCTCGGCCTGCGCCTCGGGATGGCGCTCACCGACGAGGCAATCCGACGGCGACGGGAGACGGTCACATCTCGGGTGGCAGGTCGAGGTGGCGATCGGGCCTAGCATGGGCGGCGCTGCGTGCGGGTCTGTGGTTGCAAGTCGATGCCAGTCGCAGGCGAAACGACCCACGTAAGGCAACTCGTGGTTGCTGAGCATGGTGCGGCTTAGGAGTAAGCCCTGCCCGCCCCGTTCCCCCGACGCGCGGGGGAGGGCGGTGACGGGGGGATGCGAGCCGAGGAGGGTGCCGTAGGACGCGAGGTCGCCGGTGCCTGGCCGCCACCCCTGCAGCAGGCGAGTGTGGGGCCAAAGACCAGGTCAGCCGCACGCAGCACCTCCGTGCACGGTTCCAGGTGGCCGGTGGCCGGTAGCATTGACGCGCCATGTCAGTGTTCACCAAGGTCCTGCGTGCCGGCGAAGGGAAGAAGATCCGTCGCCTGGCCGAGCTCGTGCCGCTGGTCAACGGCCTCGAGCCCGAGATCGAGGCCCTTTCCGACGAGGAGCTCCGGCACAAGACGGTGGAGTTCCGCGAGCGTCTCGAGGACGGAGAGACACTCGACGACCTCCTCATCGAGGCCTTCGCCGTCGTCCGGGAGGCATCATGGCGGGTCCTCGGGCAGCGGCACTTCGACGTCCAGCTCATGGGGGGGATGGCGCTCCACTTCGGGTGGATCGCCGAGATGAAGACCGGCGAAGGCAAGACCCTCGTGTCGACGCTTCCGGTGTACCTGAACGCACTGGCCGGTCGAGGCGTGCACGTCGTCACGGTGAACGACTACCTGGCCACCCGCGACGCCGAGTGGATGGGTCGCGTCTACCGCTGGCTCGGGCTGAGCGTCGGGCGGGTCGGACCCGACATCACGGACCCGAAGGACAAGCGCGTGGCGTACCACTCGGACGTCACCTACGGCACCAACACCGAGTTCGGGTTCGACTACCTGCGGGACAACATGCAGACCTCCCGCGACACAATGGTCCAGCGGGGGCACGTCTACGCGATCGTCGACGAGGTCGACTCCATCCTCATCGACGAGGCCAGGACCCCGCTCATCATCTCGGGCCCGGCGGACGAGGCCGCCCGTCTCTACTACCAGTTCGCCGGCATCGCACGTACCCTCGAGCGTGACGTCGACTACGAGGTCGACGAGGAGAAGCGGCATGTCGTTCCCCTCGAGTCGGGGATCGAGAAGGTCGAGCGCGCCCTCGGGCTCGAGAACCTCTACGACGCTCTGTCGGTCAACTATGTGCACCAGCTCATCAAGGCGCTCGAGGCCAAGGAGCTGTACCACCGCGACAAGGAGTACCTGGTCGACCAAGGCGAGGTGAAGATCGTCGACGAGTTCACCGGCCGCACGCTCGAAGGACGCCGCTGGTCGGACGGACTGCACCAGGCCGTCGAGGCCAAGGAGCGGGTACGGATCAAAGAGGAGAACCACACCTGGGCGACCGTCACCCTCCAGAACTACTTCCGCCTCTACGAGAAGCTGGCCGGGATGACGGGCACCGCGGAGACCGAGGCAGCCGAGTTCGCGAACACCTACAACCTCCCGGTCGTCCCGATCCCGACCAATAAGCCGATGATCCGCATCGACGAGCCGGACCTCATCTTCAAGTCGGAGAACGCCAAGTTCAATGCGGTCGTCGACGACATCGTGGAGCGTCACGAACGAGGCCAGCCGGTCCTCGTCGGCACCGCTTCGGTCGTGAAGTCCGAGGTGCTCTCGCGGCTCTTGGAGAAGCGGGGCGTCGTGCACAGCGTGCTGAACGCGAAGCAGCACTTCCGCGAGGCGGAGATCGTCGCGCAGGCAGGGAGGCCCGGTGCGGTGACGGTCGCCACGAACATGGCGGGACGTGGCGTCGACATCATCCTCGGAGGCAACCCGGAGCTCCTCGTCGCCCAGCGGGCTGCGGCCGAGGGCGTCGACGTCGAGACGGACGAGGGACGCGAGGCCTACGAGCGGCTGCGGGCGGAGATCGAGGCGATGTGCGCCGCAGACGCGGACAAGGTGCGCGAGGCCGGCGGCCTCTACGTGCTCGGCAGCGAGCGCCACGAGAGCCGCCGGATCGACAACCAGCTGCGAGGCCGCTCCGGGCGCCAGGGGGACCCCGGCGAGAGCCGCTTCTACCTCTCGCTCGAAGACGATCTCATGCGGCTCTTCGCCACCGGTGCCATGAGCTGGGTGATGGGCAGGACGCTGCCCGAGGACATGCCGATCGAGGCGAAGATGGTCACCAAGGCCATCGAGCGCGCGCAGACCACCGTCGAGGCGAGGAACTCCGAGATCCGAAAAGAGGTCCTCAAGTACGACGAGGTCATGAACGAGCAGCGCAAGGTGATCTACGCGCGGCGCCTGCAGGTGATCGACGGCGAGGATCTCGAGGAGCACACGCGCGAGCTGCTCGCGGCGACGGTCGAGGGCATCGTGCAGGCGGCCTGTCCGAGCGACTACCCCGAGGAGTGGGACCTCGAGCTCCTCTTGAAAGAGCTGACCCAGTACTACCCGACCGAGTTCACCGTCGAGGACCTCGTGGAGGGGACGAGCGCCGCCCACCTCGCCGAGAGCGTGCTCGCCGAGGCGCTCGACTACTACGAGCGGCATTCCGCGTCGCTCCCGGGGGGCGCCGAGCAGGCTCGGCAGGTCGAGCGCGAGGTCATGCTGCACGTGATCGACCGCCGTTGGCGTGACCACCTCGCCGAGATGGACTACCTGCGCGAGGGCATCAACCTCCGGGCGATGGGGCAGCAGGACCCCCTGGTCGCCTGGCAGCGCGAGGGCTTCGAGATGTTCGGCCAGCTGATGGATGCGATCGAGGACGACTACCTGCGCTTCGTGCTGCACGTCGAGGCGGTTCCCGAGCCGGTCATCGAGCTGGACCTCGGTCGTGCCGTCTACGAGGCGGCCGACGATCCCGTGGCCGGGACGGTCGCTCTCGCGTCGACGTTGCTGGCAGACCAGGGAGTCGACGTCGCCGCGCTCGAGGTCGCCGAGCGTCGGGCGGCAGCGGTGGCGGCAGCCGGCGCGGGCGGCGGGAAGGGCTTCGGCGCCCCCGCTCTTCTGGGACCTGCACCTGCGGTCCCAGCCCAGCGCTCCCCCCAGCCGGCGCAACGGTCCCAGCCGTCCCAGCCGGCAGGGCGGGGAGATGCCCGAGTCCCCGACGCGAGCGCGCCCGCGTCTCCACGACCCGGCAGCGCTGCTGGTGCCACCCAGGCGCCGAAGGTCGGCCGCAACGATCCCTGCTGGTGCGGGAGCGGAAAGAAGTACAAGTTCTGCCATGGCGCCGCCTGAGGGGCGCGACCTCGCCGCTGAGATCGAGGAGCTCGGGGCGCGGGTCGACGAGGCCAAGG
>JAJZVL010000003.1 GCA_021845725.1 Actinomycetes bacterium
GAGCCATACCAGGCTGTGGGTCTGATCCAGACCGTGCGCGGGATCCGCCGCCGAGACGAGATCGCTCGGAACCTCGAGCACATCTCGGACATGGTCAAGGCCGCATCGTGGCTGTCGAGCATGGAGCTGCCGGTGAGGCTGATCTGCATCCCCGAGGGCGGCTTGCAAGGGTTCACCGACGAGGTGTTCGATCTCGACCACGAAGAGTACGCGCGGGAGTGCGCGATCGACATCCCGGGGCCGGAGACCGATGAGCTCGGGAGGCTGGCGCGGAATTGGAACGCCTTCGTCGTCGCTCAGGCAAAGGCGCGGCACCCGGAGTTTCCCCGACGATATTTCAACGTGGGGATCGTGATCGAGCCCGAGGACGGGACGGTGATCCTGAAGCACCACAAGCTCGCGCCGCTCTTTCCCGTGGAGCACTGCCTGACGCCGCACAACGTGTGGGATCGCTGGATCGAACTGTACGGCAGTGGTCTCGACGCCTTCTACCCGGTGGCGGACACCGCCATCGGCCGGATCGGGATCATGATGGCGAACGAGGCGTCGTACCCGGAGATCGCCCGCGGTCTTGCGATGAACGGGTGCGAGATTGCGTACCGTGGACCGTTCCCCGCCCCGGGTGTGATGAGCGGCATGTTCGCGGTGCAGAACCGAGCCCGAGCACTCGACAACAACATGTACGTGATCGGCGTGAACCTTGGCACGTACTACCTGCACACGGATTCCGATACCCCGGTGGACACGTTCGCTGGTGGCTCGCAGATCGTCGACTACCGCGGCCAGATCGTGACTGAGGTGCCGTACGGGGGCGGCTCGTCATGGATCGCCGGCACCATTGCCATCGAAGCACTGCGGCAGTTCAGGCAGACGGTGCAGTGGGACAACTGGATGAAAGACTTGCTCACTGAGCAGTACCGGATGATCTATGAGCAACCGGTGTACCCGAAGAACCTGTATCTCGAGCGCAAGCCGTACCGCCACGCGGAATACCGCGAGCAGGTGACCCGTAAGCAGGTCGAGCTGCTACAGGAGCGCGGGGTCTGGGCGCGCCCGGCCGCGCCGCTCGCAGAGACTTGACAGTTGATCAACCGTATGTATAGTGAAGGAGTACACGTCACCTAGGGGGTGATCAATGACCTGTACGCACGTTCGTCACGCTGCCGGTGGACTACTCGGTGGTCTCGTGACGTCACATGCGCGTTGCCGGCCTAGCGCTCCTGAACCACGCGCATCGTGCAGGGCTGGCCAATGGGCCGTGTGACGGTCCGGCATGAGCCAACACCGGCGCCACGCGCTCGCGCCGCCGAGTCGTCTCCTGCTCGAGAGGCGATCGATGCGGGGATACGTGAGACGGTCGAGAAGGCGTACGAGGGATCGGAATGGTGGCGCGCTCGTCTGGATGATGCCGGGGTCGACCCCTCTTCGGTGCGTGGCCGGGCGGATCTGCCCCTGCTTCCGTTCAGCACGAAGCAAGACCTGAGAGACGCGTACCCGCTCGGATGGGCCACCATCCCACACCGTGACATCCGCCGCGTGCACGCCTCATCGGGTACGACGGGAAAGAGAACGCTCTGCGCGTACAGCGCTCGGGACCTCCAGGATTGGGCCGACCAGTTTGCGCGTTGCTACCGGTACGCCGGGGTGACCGAGGCTGACAAGGTCCAGGTGATGGTCGGCTTCGGGCTCTGGACCGCCGGGAGCGGCTTCCAAGCCGGGGCGGAGCGCGTCGGAGCGACCGTGGTGCCGACGGGGCCGGGGAACATCGAGCTCCAATTGGACATGATGCGAGATCTCGGGACCACGACGATCTGTGCGACGTCGTCGTTCGCGCTGCTGATTGCCGAAGAGATTGCGTCACGAGGAATGCGCGATTCGCTTCAGCTCCGCCGCGGCATCATCGGCTCGGAGAGATGGGGCTCGGGAATGCGGTCCCGTATCGACGAATTGTTGAACATCGAATCGTTCGATATCTACGGTTTGACCGAGCTCTACGGCCCCGGAGTGGGAATCGACTGTAGCCGTCACGACGGGATCCACGTATGGTCGGACTACTACGTGGTCGAGATCATCGATCCGGAGACTCTCGAACCTCTCCCTGCGGGTCAGGAAGGCGAGATCGTCGTCACGACCTTGCGAAAGGAGGCGATGCCCCTGATCCGCTACCGGACGCGCGACAGATCCTGGCTGTACGAAGAACCGTGCTCGTGCGGTAGCCCGTTCCCTCGCATCGGTCGAATTCTCGGCCGAACGGACGACGTCGTGAAAGTACGAGGCGTCGCGATCGCTCCGGCGCAGGTGGACTCGGTGCTCTCGACCTTCGAGGAGCTCGGTCCCGAATACCAGATCCGCATTTCGCGGCCCGATGGCAGACGTGACCAGGTGGTCGTGCTGGTCGAAGGAGACGGTGACGCAAGCGCGGGGACAGTCGTGGCGGAGCGTCTTCGCGAGGCGATGGGGGTGCGCGTGGAAGTGGAGATCGTGAGCTACGGGACGTTACCGCGCAGCGAGGGGAAAAGTCGGCGCGTCGTCGACGAGCGGTCCCCTGAGGACGCTGGAAATGTATCGTGACGGAGCCGTGTGATGTGCATGCGATCACCGCATGAGCACGACTCCGGGTGGTGTTCCTCCGCGAGGATAGGGACGAGCACACTGCGCACAGGAGCGCGAGCGGCCGCGCACTGGTCTGGGCGCCCATGATGGATTGGATGCCGACGTTCTTTGCGACCGGCATCGGTCAACTCCCAGAGACCCTGGTGAGCGGCATCGTCAACGGCTGCATCTACGCCTTGGCGGCCGTGAGCCTGCTCGTCGTCTACAACGTCACCGGCGTCATCAACTTCGCCGTCGGGGACTTCCTCATGGCGGGCGCGATGCTCACGCTCCTGTTCGCCGGCCCGAACGGTGATCCGCATCGGCTGCCACTCGCGCTGGCCGTGCTCTTGGCGGTGGTCATCGTGACGGCTCTGGGAGGACTGCTCGAGCTCCTCGTGATCCATCCCCGCCGCCGGTACGGGACCATCTTCCTGCTCATCCTCACGATCGGGATCTCGTCGGTGCTCGAGGGCGGTGCGCTCATCCCTACGGGCTCCCTCACCTACGGGCTCCGCCCGTTCACGTCCGGGCCCGCACTGTCGGTCGCCGGCGTCCTGATCCCACGGCAGGATTTCTGGATCGTCGGGTCCACCCTGATCGTGATGGGTCTGCTCTGGTACGGAGCAACTCGGACGAGGATTGGCAAGGCGTTGCGGGCGTGCGAGGTCAACCCGACCGCGGCTCGACTCGTCGGGATCCGGGTTGACAGGTACTGGACCATCGCATTCGCGCTCGGGGCTCTCCTGGCGGCCTTTGCGGGAGCGATCCTGGTTCCCGTGACGTATGCCACCTACAACATGGGAATTCCGATCACGTTGAAAGCCTTCGTCGCGTGGATCCTGGGCGGCGCGGAGTCGCCGCTCGGCGCGGTGGCGGGCGGCGTGGGCTTCGGCGTGCTCGAGGCAGTGGTGCTCGGGTACTCCCCGGCATCAGTGGCGAACTACGGAGACGCCGTGCCACTCCTGCTGCTGATCGTGGCTCTCGTCATCCGTCGGCGTGGCTTGACTCGCCAGATGGCGGTGACGCGCGTATGAGCACGGTCGGTCTGCCAGCCTTGGATCGGCTGCGATCGAGAGCTGCCGCTCCAGTGTCTGTGCTGCTGGCGGACCGGTGGTGGGCGCCGGTCGGCGGTCTGGCGCTGGTGGGGGCCATGTTCTTCACGATGCCGATGTGGATGCCGGCCCTGGGCTTCCTGTCGGTCGAGGACGGAGTCACGGTCACCATCTACACCATGCTCGCCCTGGGGATGGTCCTCGTGCTCGGGTACTGCGGACAGCTCATGCTCGCCACGAACGCGGTGTTCGGAGTCGGGGCGTATGGGTTGGCGATTCTCGCGCTCCACGACGGCCTGAACCCGTGGGCAGGCATGGCCGTCTCGGCCGCTGCAGCCGGTGCCGGGGCGGCGCTCATCGGCATCATGGTCTTCCGTTTGACCGGCCACCTCCTCGGCCTCGTCACGCTCGCCATCGGCTACATTGCGTTCATCGTCTTCGAGACGTCATCTCTCACCGGCGGTGCGAGCGGCATCAGCGTCGGGCCCAGCTTGGCGATCGGCAGTGCGGTCTTCTCCGGCGGAGAGAACAGCTTCTTCTACCTCTGCGCTGCAGCCGCGTTGATCTCGATCGTCGTCGCCCGGAACCTCGTGGTGAGCCGCACGGGAAGGGCACTGAGAGCCGTCGAAGCGAATGAAGCGGCTGCAGGCTCCGCTGGTGTCAATGCCACCCACTACAAGGTCGTCGCATTCGTCGTGGGGGCGGTCATCGCCAGCGTCGCGGGAAGCCTGTACGCCAACTACGTCGGCGTGGTCGGCGCCTCGTCGTTCACAATTCTCGTGACCATCGAGGTCCTTCTCATGGCAGTCGTCGGAGGGCTGCGCTCGATCTGGGGGGTTCCGTTCGGGGTCCTGGCCGTAGTGGTCTTCGAGGCGGCGCTTCAGTCATACGGTCCGGACTTGATCCACATCAACTCGTCCTACTTCACCACCATCGGCTTCGGCGTAGTGCTCATCCTCGTGCTCCTGCTGCTGCCCGGCGGGCTCGGGAGCGTCGGCGACAGGCTTGCTCGCATGGTCGGGTCTTCGAGATCCGATCCTGACGATGCGAACGTGGGAACCTCGGCGGCGCGGTCCGTCGCCGCTTCGCTCGCGGGTCCCGGAGAGCCGTCAGCCAGCGGGCAGCCCGCGGTGGCGGTCGGGCTGAGGAAGGGGGCCTCGGGTCACACGAGGGGTCGAGTCGATCCGGATCCCCAGGCTCTTCTCGAAGCCGTCGCGGTGACGTGCCACTTCGAAGGACTGACCGCATTGGACGGGGTGAGCCTGGAGCTGCACGCGGGAGAGGTGGTCGGGCTGATTGGACCGAACGGAGCCGGCAAGACCACCTTCTTCAACTGCCTGTCGGGGCATGTGCAACCGTCTTCGGGCGTGGTGCGCCTCGGAGGCACCGACGTCACGGGCTTGCCCCCATATCGGATCGCCCGTCATGGGCTTGCGAGGACCTTCCAGAACATCGAGCTGTTCCCGGACATGTCGGTGCTCGAGAACGTCATGGTCGGAGCGCATCTCTGCGCGCACGCCGGAGCGGTCTCGGCCATCCTTCGCCTTCCCGGACATTGGCATGACGAGCGCGTTCTGGCTGAACGGGCGACGCACGCCCTCCAGCGCGTGGACATGGAACGACATGCGCCGCGCGCTGCCGGTACGCTCCCCTATGGCCAGCAGCGCCGAGTCGAGATCGCCAGGGCGTTGGCTGCGGAGCCCCATGTGCTGCTCCTCGATGAACCTGCTGCTGGGCTCAGCGCGTCGGAAGCGCAGGAGCTCGTCGAGCTCGTGCGAGCGCTGGCCAGCGAATCGCTGGGGATCGTCATGGTCGAGCACAACATGCGGGCGCTCATGAACGTGGCAGATCGAGTGACCGTGCTCGACTCGGGCCGGCAGCTCCTGACGGCGCTCCCTGAGGAGGTCCGCAAGGATCCCGTCGTGATCGCGTCGTACCTTGGCACGAGCCATCTCGACATTTCCCACGCGCGTGCTCCCAGTGCTCCCGGTGCGAGCCCTCGGTCCGAAGACGTCTCGTACGTGCCGCAGGGCGACTCGTGACCATGACCACCGCGAACGATCAGCCTCTGGCGCTGAAGGTCGACGATCTCTCCGTGGCGTACGGGGCGGTCCGCGCGGTTCGCGGCGTGTCGCTCTCGCTCCGACAAGGTGAGTGCCTGGGCGTCGTCGGTGCGAACGGAGCGGGGAAGACGAGCCTGCTCGCCGGAATCTGCGGACTTGTTCGTCCCTCTGGTGGGAGGGTCTCGCTCGACGACATCGCCATCGGGGGATTGAAAGTCGAAGAGACCGTTCGGCGGGGTCTCGTGCTGGTCCCCGAGCGGCGACAGCTCTTCGCCTCGATGTCGGTTCGCGACAACTTGCTTCTCGGAAGCTACGTGCTCGGCCGGGAGCGGAAGGTGCCGGAGCAGCTGGAACGGGTCGAGGAGCTGTTCCCGATGCTGGCCCAGCGACGGGAGCAACGGGCTGGCACGCTCTCAGGCGGAGAGCAGCAGATGGTTGCGATCGCCCGCGGGCTCATGAGCTCGCCGCGGGTGCTAATGGTCGACGAGCCGTCCCTCGGTCTTGCCCCTGTCGTCGTCGACGCAGTGGTCGACGCACTGCGTGAACTGCGCCGACAAGGCATGACTCTGCTGATCGTGGAGCAGAACGTTCGCCTCGCCATGGCACTTGCCGACCGCCTTCTCGTGATGGAGCAGGGCGCTGTCGTGCGCCAGACGGCCGCCGATGCCGAGTTGGACGAAGAGACGCTGGTTGCGGCCTACCTCGGCGGACCCGCGGACTCAGAGTCGGATCGGCAGGCGGCCGACGAAGAAGAGGTGAGCAGGTTCGTGTGACCAAGCAGCGCCGCATCGGATCGATGGAGTCGAAGAAAACAACTAGGGCTAGGGAGGGTACATGAGCAAAGGCAAATTGAAGGCATCGCTGGCGGTCGCAACGGCATTCACGACGGCAGCGCTGACGACGCTGGCTCTGGGCGCGGGCGTGGCAGATGCGAGCGGGAAATCCTCGTCCAAAGGACCGATCATCATCGGAGTGCCGGTGGCTCTGTCTGGTGCCGAGGCGCCGATCGGGCAGGCGGACGAGAAGCTGGCTGTGGACTACGCCAAGCAGATCAATGCGCACGGTGGTATCCACGGGCGGAAGATCGAGCTGAAGATCATGGACACGAAGACCAGCCCGACAACCGGTCTGCTCGACGCCCGTCAGATGATCAGCCAAGACCACGCAGTGGCGCTGCTCGGGATCAGCACCACGACACTGGGCGAAGCTCTGCTGCCTCTCGTCAAGCAGGACAAGATCCCGACGCTGGCAGACATCGGTGGGGGGACATTCAACCATCCGGTCGCCCCCTACTTTTTCAAGATACCCGAGTCGGCTACAAGCGTCGCGGAGATCATGCTCGACTACATGAAGGAGCATGGCATCAGGAAGATCGCCTGGTTGGGGGTGGACTCGGCATTCGGCCAAGCGGGTCTGCCGGTGTTCGAGAAGGTCGCGAAGAAGAATGGCCAGAAGCTCCTCGACACCCTCATGTACCCGGCGACATCGACGAATTTGACGTCGTACCTGGAACGTGTGAAGGCCCTCCCTGGAGAGCAAGCGCTCCTCGTCTATGGGATTCCTCCGGGTGCGTTCATCATCCAAGGCGAGCTGGCGGCAGCCGGGATCAAGGTCCCGGTGTTCCAAGGGAACGGCGTTGCGCTCGCGACATTTCCGAAGGCCGTCGGAGCGGCGGCGAACGGGGCGATCGTCGTCGGGGGGAACCTGAACGTGTACCAGGATCTGCCAGCACGTGACCGCCAGGTCGCAGTGATCAAGTCCTTCTTGAAGCTCTATGGGAGCGCGAACAGGTTCGCCGGGGACATGTACGACTGCATGACGTTGCTGGTGAAAGCGATGAGAGCCGTGGGAACCAGTGGCCCCGCGATCGAGCGGTACCTGCAGACGAAGGTCGTGCGGGTGCCGGGCGTGACGGGAGTCTTCAGCTTCGGCCCGAAGGTCCACGGAGGAGTCCTGTCGTCCTCGCTGTCGGTGATGAAGGTCGAGGGGGGCAGATTCAAGCTGGTTGAGACCGGGACGAAGGTGCTCAGCGCCGCCCGGCGTGGCGCAGGCAGCTGAGCGTCATCGAGCGCAGCCGGAGGCGGCGGGGCAGCGACCTCGCCGCCTCCGTGCGGTCGCCCGCAGGTTCGTCGGATCTCTCAGGACAGATCGACCGCTCCGAGAATTCTTCGGGGGTCGAAGAGCGCCTTGAGTGCCGCCTGGGCATCTCGGACGTCAGGACTGGATCGTCGGAAAGCCGATTCGTTCTCCGGGCCGAGACCGTGCTCCGCGCTGAACGCGCCGTCCGCGGCCGCGATGAGATGGTACATCGCGTCACGTAGACGGTCTTGCTCGTCGTCACGTCGTTCGGCATGCATCTCTTGGGGCCAGATGACGATGGAGTGGATCCCCCCGTCGCCGACATGCCCGAAGTCGGCATATCGGGCATGCGGCGCGCTGCCTGCCACCAACGCGATGATCTGGTCACGCGTCTCGAACAGCTGCGAGCGCGGTACCGAAAGATCGAACGCCACCATGGGTCCCTCCTGATGAAGGGCGGTGATCGCTGCGTGGCGAAGAGCCCAGAGTGTGGCGGGACGCCCGAACCATGCGTCGGTCACCCAGCCCAGCGCTGATCCCTCGCCGACGAGCGTCGTCAAGTCGTCTTCGAGGGTCTGATGACGGTCGTTCGCGGAGTCGGAAGTGCTCAGCTCTACGAGGATGAGGAAGGGCGGAAGGTCGGAGGTGCGCGAGGGTTCGAAGGGCCACCGAATTCCAGAAGGAAGATGCTTGGCAATGGCCTCGAGCGTCGGCCGCGACAGCATCTCGTACGCGGCGAGATGCTCCATGGCTCTTGCTTCGAGCAAGGTCAAGAAGCGCAGCACGTCGTCGCCGTCGTGCACGGCGACCAGCGCGGTGGCAACGTGCCGCGCCAAGGGGTCCACGCTGAGCACCGCCGCCGTGACGATGCCGAGCGTGCCGCTGCTGCCGATGAAGAGGTGCTTCAGGTCTGGACCACGGTTGTCCTTGCGGAGGCGCCGGAGCAAGGGCAGCACCGTGGCATGCGCGTCCGGCAGCACCACTTCCAAGCCGAGCACATGACGCCGAACGTCGCCGTGACGGATGAGGCGGGCCCCCCCGGTGTTCGCTGCAACCATTCCTCCCACCGACGGATTGGCTCCGAGGTCGATCGGCAGGGTGAGGCCATTGCGCGCCAATAGAACATTCAGGCTGTCGAGATCGACACCGGCACTGGCCGTCACCGTCCTGTTCGGCACATCGATCTCGATCATCGAGCGACAGAGCTCCATCGAGACGACGCCTTGATGGCGGCCGGCTCGTGGGACTCCGGCGAGAACCGGACCGGTATTCGCGCCTTGGACGACGAACTCGGCGCGCTCGGCGTATGCCCAACGGACGATCGAGCGCACGTCCTCGAGGCCCTTGGGGCGAGCTACCCAGGAGGCCGGAGAGCGGCGACCCAGCACGTCCGTGTCATACCGGATGGTGTCGTCGCGGCCCGCGATGAGCACCTGCCCCGGACCGAGGAGCTCGTCGAGACGGCCCAGGGCTTCCGCCGTCGGAGCAGAGCCGGATGCACCCGGCTCGCTCGAGACCGGAGAAGCACCAGCCACAAGCCTATGGTATCCGCAGAGACGACCCGCCGACTGGTGCGTTGTCCGTCCAGTGCGATGCTCGACAGGGTCTGGTGCCAGGGTCGGAAAGGAGCTGGCGAGAGTGGTCGCGCAGCAACCGAAGTCGATGGTTCTGAACATCTACGGCGCGTACGGTCGGCGACTCGGCGGCTGGATCTCCATCGCGGGGCTCGTGGCGCTCCTCGGGGATCTCGGCGTCGACGAACGGGCCGCCCGTTCGGCGGTGTCCCGCATGAAGCAACGCGACCTGCTCGTGCCGGAGCGACGACAGGGCCGGATCGGATATGCGCTCACGGACTATGCGAAGGACATCCTCGAGGAGGGGGACGAGCGGATCTTCGCGAGACGACCGCCCGCCAAGCTGGAGGACGGATGGGTCGTTGCGGTCTTCTCGGTCCCGGAGTCCAAACGCGGCGAACGCCATCTCTTGAGGTCCCGGCTCGCCTGGCAGGGTTTCGGCAACGTCTCCCCCGGCGTGTGGATCGCGCCCTGGCGCCTGGCCGATGGAGCGAGACGTCTCGTCCTGCGGCTCGGCATGGACGGCTACGTCGACCTGTTCCGTGCCGACCACGAGGGGTTCGAGACGACCGCAGCACGCGTCGCTCGCTGGTGGAACCTCGATCGGTTGGGCGCCGAGTACGCCCAGTTCGCAGAGGAGCACTCGGCCACTGCGGCGCGCTGGCGCAGGAGCGGCGGTGACGGGAGGGCCGCATTCGTCGACTACCTGCGGGTGGTGTCGGCCTGGCAACGTTTTCCCTACCTCGATCCGGGCTTGCCTTCCGAGCTCCTTCCCCCCGCGTGGGAGGGAGAGAGGGCCGCCGAGATCTTCTTCGACCTCGTCGACCTGCTCTCCGGCCTGGGCGAGCGCTACGTCTCCACTGTGCTGAGCCGCTATTCGGCCTGAGGTGCGTCCCGGCAGCCGATATGGCATATTGGTGACGGTCGTCACAAGAGCTTGACATCTGCTGGTCCCGGTGGCAGGCTCGAGGTCGAAGCGACCAGGACAGGAGCGTGCAGGTATGCCAGCGGTTCGGGCGAGTGAACTGCAGGTGGTCGGGCGCCGGATTCCGAAGCTCGACGCGCCCGAGAAGGTGACGGGCCAGATCGCCTACGCGGACGACCTGCGCATGTCGGGTCTGCTGGAAGGGGCCATTCTGCGAAGTCCGCATCCCCACGCGCGGATCCTGTCGATCGACGTTTCAGATGCTGAACGTCTGCCCGGAGTGCGGGCGGTGATCCATGCAGGGAACGTGCAGCAGGGCTGCTTCGGGTACGGGAACGACAATGTTCCGCTCAAGGGTGACAAGGTCCGCTTCATCGGCGACGAAGTGGCGGCGGTCGCGGCGGTCGACGAAGAAGTCGCGAAGAGGGCACTCGAGCTGATCCGCGTCGAGTACGAGGTGCTCCCTGCTGTGTTCGATCCTTTCGAAGCCCTGGAAGACTCGTCGCCCTCCATTCACGACGAGCTCCCAGACGTCGATGGCAACGTCTCCATGCGCTGGGACTTCGACCACGGGGACGTCGATGCCGTCGCCGATCGCGCTGCAGCGATCGTCGAGGGTCGCTACTCCGCACCTCAGGCTGCACCAGCTCCCATCGAGACCCATGTGGTCATAGCTTCGTTCAGTCCTTCGGGCCATTTGACGGTATGGAGCCCGGTCCACATGGTGTTCATGTACCGTAAGGCACTCGCGGACGTTCTTGGTCTCGACTGGAGAAAGATCACGGTCATCCAGCCCCCGGTAGGTGGGAGCTTCGGAGGAAAGATCGACATCGACACCCATGATTTCATCGCCGTGATGTTGGCGAGGCACGCGAGGCGGCCGGTTCGCTTGGTGATGAGCAGGGAGGAGGAGTTCATCGGGACGCGCACTCGTCAGCCGATCCACTTCACGCTGCGCACCGGGGCTGATGCCGATGGGAACCTGCTCTTCCGCGATGCGGAGGTCGTGTCCGACAACGGTGCGTACAACGCCTGGGGATCCCACGCGATGCTCGTCGCGATGAACACGATCACCTCGATGTACCGGGTGCCGAACAGCCGCATTCGCTGTGCTGTCGTGTACACGAACAAGAATTACGGCGGATCGGTGCGGGGTTTCGGCAATCCTCAGGCGACCTTCGCTGTCGAGCAGCAGATGGAGGAGCTCGCCGACGCGCTCGGCATGGATCCCATGGACCTCAGGCTGCGCAATGCCAACCAGTCCGGCGACGTGACGCCTCAGGGCATGGAGATCACGTCCTGCGGACTGAGCCAGTGCCTGGACATCGTGCGCGAGCAGTCAGGATGGGACAGGCGCCGTGGCAAGATGCGCGACCGCCACCGGGGCCTCGGAGCGGCGGCGTTCATCCATGTCGGCGGGGGCGCGCGCATCTACGGGTCCGACGGATGCGGCGCCATCG
Source organism: Actinomycetes bacterium (assembly GCA_021845725.1). GTDB lineage: Bacteria > Actinomycetota > Acidimicrobiia > Acidimicrobiales > RAAP-2 > JAJYVT01. The sequence continues at coordinate 11,749 of JAJZVL010000003.1, forward strand.
TCAAGGTGGACGAATCTGGGCAGGTGACCCTGATCTCGGGTTCCTCGGAGCTGGGTCAGGGCTCGGAGACCGCGCTCGCCATGATCGTGGCCGAGGAGATGGGCGTGCCGATCGAATCGGTGCACGTGGTGAATTCCAACACGGACATCAAGCCCTGGGACGTCGGCGTGCATGCGAGTCGCACGACGTTCGTTGCCGGCAATGCCGCCCGCATGGCCGCTGCAGCGGCTCGCGACAAGATCCTCGAGGCAGCAGCCGACCTCCTCGACGCGCGCGCTGGCGACCTGCGGATTCGAGAAGGCGTCGTCGAAGTCGCCGGAGAACCTGACCGACAGATCGAGTTCGGCCGGGCCGTCCGGCGTCGTCTCCTGCGAGAAGAGGGCAGCGTAGTGATGGCGACCGCCTTCTACGACCCGCCCACTCACCATCAGGACAAGGACTACCGTGGCAATATCTCCGCGGCATATGGCTTCGGCGCCCATGTGGCCGAAGTGGAGGTCGATCCCGGCACGGGCATGGTGCGCCTGCTCAATCTCTGGACGGCGCACGACGTGGGGCGGGCGATCAATCCCATGTCGTGCGAAGGGCAGATCGAGGGCGGAGCGGCGATGGGGGTGGGTCTCGCGTTGTCAGAGGAGCTCGTGATGTTCGACGGCCAGATCGCTGCACCGAACTTCCATGACTACGGCCTGCCGACTGCCGTGGACGTCCCGCGGACCGTGGTGAACCTCGTCGAGACCATCGATCCTCTCGGACCGTTCGGGGCGAAAGGCGTCGGCGAAGGAGGGATCATCCCGCCGCCTGCTGCCATCGCAAACGCGATTGCAGATGCAACGGGCGTCCGGCCGCGCGAGTACCCGATGCGACCCTGGAAGGTGAAGCACTGGATTGACTCGGGGGAGCGTTCGCACGTGGTCGCGGGAAAGGAGGCATCCGAGCATGGCTGATGTCTTCATCCCCGGCTCCTTGGAGGAAGCGGTGGACTTTCTCGCAGATCATCCGACCACAGCGATGCCGATCGCAGGCGGCACCGATCTCCTCGTCGATGCCCGGACCGGCCGATCCCGTCCGGAGCGGTTGGTCGACCTCAGCGGACTTCGCGGGATCGAGGGCTTCGAGCTCGACGGGGAGCTGTTGCGGGTCGGTGCGCTCACCCGCATCCGGTCCATCGAGCTGGACGCCGAGCTGGGGAGGCGGGCGACTGCGCTCGTCGAAGCGGCGAGGGTCTTGGGCTCGGTGCAGATCCGGACCATGGCGACCGTCGGGGGAAATCTCTGCCACGGAACGCCTTCGGCGGAGATGCCCCCTTCCCTGCTCGTCCACGACGCGGTCGCCGAGATCACCGGGAAGGGTGGGCAGTACTCGGTCCCGTTGGCCGCCTTCTTCGTCGCGCCGGGCCGAACCGTTCTGGCACCCGGAGATCTGCTCACCTCGGTCCGAGCCCGAGTGCCCTCCTCGGCAGCTGGCTCGTGCTACCTGCGCCAGACCGTCCGCTGGTCGATGGACCTGGCGGGTGTCGGCGTGGCCGCGTCGGTGCACGTGGAGGGGGGAGCCGTATCGAACGCCCGCGTCGCGCTCTGCGCCGTCGCACCTGTTCCCATGGTGGTGACCGGGGCGGAGAACGCCGTCATGGGCACGAGCCTGGCGCCTGACGCCCTCGCGGAGGCGGGAAGGCGGGCTGCGGAAGCGTGCTCTCCCATCAGCGATGCGAGGGGAACGGCTGAGTACCGGCGTCAAGTCGTGTCCGTGCTGGTCCCCAGAGCCCTGCGTATCGCGTGGCTGCGGGCGACGGGGTCTTGGCCGGAAGGTTCGCCGGCGCCGGTGAACGGCGTATGGACAAGGGAGTAGCGATGAGGGTGGCGCTCGAGATCAACGGTGACGACTATGCGCGCGACGTGGAACCGGACCTGACGCTGCTCTCGTTCCTGCGAGACGTCCTGGGTCTCACCGGGACGAAGTGGGGGTGTCTCACGGGCGACTGCGGGGCGTGCACCGTGCTCGTCGACGGCAAGCCCGTGGTCTCCTGCCTCCAACTGGCATGCCAGGCCCAAGGACGGGAGGTCACCACGGTCGAGGGCCTGGAGACTCCGGGCGGGCTCGACGAGGTGCAGGCCGCCTTCGTCTCGAACGGCGCCACCCAGTGCGGGTTCTGCACCCCGGGCATGGTCATGTCGGTCGAGGCGCTGCTTCGCACCAACCCGTCGCCCAACGAAGCCGAGATCAGAGAAGCTCTGGCAGGAAACCTCTGCCGCTGCACCGGGTACAGCAAGATCGTGGACGCGGTGCTCCAAGCCGCGGCGGAACGACGTTCTGCGGTGGGCAGCCCTGCGGCCGATGTCTCGTGACGGCCGACGACCCGCCGGCCTTCCTCGGCGCGCTCCGAGCGCCCCTCATCCAGGAGGTTCCTGATGGATTTCGACTACGACGAGGACCAGATCGCACTTCGCGAGCTGGCGATGGACGTTGCCAAGAGCGTCGACGACGCCTACTGGCAGGAAGTCGACGAGCATCACCGCTTCCCACGTGAGTTCTGGGAGACGCTGGCCAAGCGCGAGCTGCTGGGCGTCTCTGTGCCCGAAGAGTTCGGCGGGAGCGGCAAGGGGCTCCTCGACATGGCCGTCGCGGTGGAAGCGCTCGCCGAAGGCGGCGCAGGCATGGAGGGAGGCTCACTGTTCGTCAGTGGTCCGGTGTTCGGTGGATGCCTGCTGACCCGCCACGGAAGCCGGAAGCAGCAGGAGGCGTACTTGCCCGGTCTCACCTCGGGCGACCTGTGGGCCGGAGCGTTCACCGAACCTGATTCTGGCTCGAACATCACGACCATCCGCACGAATGCGACGCTCTCCGGGGAGACCTACCGGATCAATGGACAGAAGATGTTCATTTCGCTCGTCGGGAACGCGAACCGTATCGTCGTGATGGCGAGGACCTCTCCGTACGATCCGTCGCGACGCACCCGGGGCATCTCCCTCCTTCTCGGAGAGCTTCCGGACCCGGCGGTCGAGGCAAGGCCGTTCCGGAAGATGGGCAACAATTTCATGGACACGAACGCCGTGTACTTCACCGACTATGAGGTCCCAGCCGAGAACATCGTGGGGGAAGAGGGCGGAGCCTGGAAAGCGCTCTACGACGTACTGAACCCTGAGCGGATCATCCTGGCCGCGACCGAGATCGGCACCGGTGCTCTCGCATTGAGGAAGGCGATCGACTACGCGATGGGGCGGCAGGTCTGGGGAGTGCCGATCGCCGCGCACCAGGCGATCCAGTTCCCTCTGGCGGAGGCGCGGGTGAACCTGGCTGCGGCGCGCTTGCAAGTGTACGAAGCGGCGTGGCTCTACGACCAGGGGCGCGATTGCGGGGTTTCGGCTGCGTTGGCGAAGTACGCAGCCACCCACGCGGCCCTTGCCGCTGCTGACGCTGCCATCCAGACGTTGGGAGGGGCGGGCTACATCGCCGAATCTGGCGTCGAACGTCATTGGCGCAATCTCCGCCTCTACCGGATCACTCCAGTGTCGGATGAAATGACGTTGAACTACCTGGCTCAGCACGACCTGGGTATGCCCCGTTCCTATTGAGATCGCGAGCATCTTGACGTGCGAGGAGCGTATGGCCGCTGACCGATCGCCTGGGTTCGAGACGCCCGAAGAGCTTCCCGTCGAGATGACGGCCGTGCGCGTGCATCGTTTCGGAGCAGCTCCACAGTTGGATCGGCTCCCGTTGCCCGAAGTCGGTGAGGGCGAGGTGCTGGTCAAGATGGCAGCAAGCGTCGTGAGCCACCACGACCTGACGGTCGCGGGGGGGCGGTTCGCCGTTCGCCCCGCGGTCCCCTACATTCCCGGCCTCGAAGGTGCCGGGACGGTGGTCAGGGTCGGGGCGGGAGTCGATCCCAAGGTTGCGCCGGGATCGCTTGTCCGTCTCTATGGCGGCGGTCTGGGCGCGTCCAGGCCGGGTACCTGGGCGGAGTACGTGGCTGCGCCTGAGAGGGTCGTGGTGGAAGTTCCGCCCTCGTTGGATGTCGAGGTGGCGGCCGCGTGCGGTTCGGTCGCCCTCACTGCATGGATCGCGCTTTTCGAGGTCGGCGAGATGCAGCGAGGAGAACGTGTGGGGGTCGCGGGTGCGAGCGGGGCCGTCGGCTCGCTCGTCGTGCAGCTGGCACTGCGACACGGAGCTGGGGCGGTCGTCGCGCTGGTGCGCGACAGGGAGCGAGGAGGAGCTCTCCCGCCGGGGGCCGAGGTCGTTGTCGGTGACGACGGGATCGAGACGCCCGTGGACCTCCTCGTCGACACCGTCGGAGGGCCTCGGCTCTCTTCCCGTGTCGGAATGGTCGAGCCGGGGGGGCGCATCGCGTACCTCGGTTACACTGCCGGGCAGGAAGCGTGTTTCACACTCCCGAACCTTCTGGCGCGAGATGTGCGGCTTCTGCCTGTCAACATGATGAGAAGGAGGTCCCCGCGAGACCTCGAGGGTCGCTTGGTCGCTCAGTTCGCGACCGGAGAGCTCCAGGTGGCGACCGTCGGCGTCGAGGCGCGACGATTGACGACAGCGGTCGAGCAGTTGCGAGCTGGCCGTGCACGAGGGCGGGTCGTGGTCCGTTGGTGAGCTCGACCCCGCCGCTTGAACAAGAAGCGGCTCTTCTCCCCGGCAGGGGAGCGTTTTCCTCCCGACATCAGGTCCATCTCACATTTCATCATTGACATCCATTATCGAGAAAGGTGCATCGATTGGATTCGACGAACAGCAGCGCGGTGGAGGTCGAGCGCGCGGACAGTGGAGTGGCCACGTTCTGGCTGGATCATCCCCCGGTGAATGCCATGACCCCGGAGCTGATCGACGGCATCATCGGGGCCATCGACGAGGTCGCGGTCGACCCAGCCGTTCGGGCCGTGCTCATTCGAGGGCGACGCGACAGGTTCTGCGCGGGTGCCGACATCGAGATCATGAGCGACCACTCGCGTCAGACGTACAGGAAGATGCGCCGGGAAGTGGAAGCCGAGGACGCGCTGGAGCGTCTCGAGAAGCCCGTCGTTTGCGCCATCGAGCGCTTTGCGCTTGGCGGTGGTGCCGAGCTGGCGCTCGCGTGCGACGTCCGGATCATGGGTGCCGGGGCGTTGTTCGGCTTCCCTGAAGCCGCGCTGGGCCTGTTCCCGGGGGCCGGTGGCACCCAGAGGCTCACGCGCCTCGTGGGTACTGCGCGTGCGTTCTGGCTGATGGCGACGGGGCAGCGTCTCGATGCGCAGGAGGCGCTCCGGTTCGGGCTCGTGAACGAGGTCGTTGCCGATGATGAAGTGGTTGCTCGGGCGACCGAGGTCGCGTCGCAGCTGGCAGGCGGGCCGACCCTTGCGATCGGGAAGATGAAGCGCTTGGTCTACGAGTGCTGGGGAAGAGAGCTGCCGGCCGGACTGGACCGGGAGGGCGACGCGGTCTTCGCCCTTCTCGAGAGCGCGGATATTCGGGAAGGGTTTGCAGCCTTTCGGGAGAAACGTGAGGCGCGTTTCAGTGGAATGTGATCGGTTTCAGGAAATGTCTGGAAGAAGGAGGTTCATGTGAGCGCCGAACGCGCTACCTGCGTCATCCATGACGGACCGTGCCTCGATCAGGGGGCCTTGGGGGGCACCCCGTGAGCGGCATGCCGGAGGTTCGGATCGTCGGCGCGGCAGAAGTGCCCTACACCAGGCACCCTGCAGACGATGTCTCTACCGAGTCGCTGCTCGCCGACGCCTTCGTACGAGTGCTCGCCGATGCCGGGATCGAGCGCAGCGCAGTCGACGGTCTCGGGGTCGCGTCCTTCATGCTCCCCCCCGACCGGGCAATCGATCTTGCCTGGAAGATCGGCGTGCGGGCACGTTGGCTCATGGATGACGGGAATGGGGGCGTGTCCGGCATCCAGTTGCTGCAGCATGCCGCCCGGGCGATCGAGTCAGGAGACGCGACGACGATCGTGCTGCTTTCGGGTGACCACTTCGACGCGGGCGGCTTTCGCCAGATGGTGGACCGCTACAACATCGTCACCGAGCAGTATCTGGCCAAGATCCCTACCGGCGGTCCGAACCCGCTCTTCGCGATGATCACCCGTAAGCAGATGGACGAACGGGGCCTCACGCGCGAGGACTATGGCCGCCTGGTGGTCGCTCAACGCCGCTGGGCGACGCTCAATCCTGGAGCGGTGTACCGCAGCCCGCTCACCCTGCAGGAGTACCTGGACGCGCCGGCGGTCGCGGAGCCGCTGCATCGGCTCGACTGCGTTCCCGTGGTGAGCGGTGCCGATGCGTTGGTGGTGTCGGGATCCGGAGACGGCGTGAAGATCCGAGCCCTGCGGTCGCTGTACAACTACGACGGCCAGAGGGGCGACGGACTCCGGAGCGGGATTGCCGAGATCGCGGACGACCTCTGGCGTGACGCCGGGGTCGGCCCCGAAGACGTCGACGTGATCTCCGTGTACGATGACTACCCCGCGATGGCAATTGCCCAGCTCGATGACCTTGGCCTCGTCCCCGACGGTGACATTGCCGGGTTCCTCGAGCATCGTGTAGAAGAGGAGCGCTTGCCCGTCAACACGTCTGGAGGCCAGCTGTCGGCGGGACAGGCCGGTTGTGCGGGAGGGATGATCGGACTCGTTGAGGCGTTCGCCCAGTTGACGGGCCGGGCAGGCGGCCGCCAGGTGGAGAACGCGCGCCTCGCAGTGGTGACCGGTTATGGGATGGTCCTGTACCGGTACGGAGGCTGCGCGAACGCTGTCGTGCTGGAGGCGCCATGAGCTTGTCGATCCCGGTATGTGCCGCCTGCGGGGAGGCGACGTTTCCCCGGCTGTTCCTGTGCCCGTCATGTGCGGGCACCACGTGGCGATACGAGCCCGTGGAACGTGGCCACGTCGAAGGGAGCACGGTGAACGCCCGCGATGGGGTCCACGTGGGCCTGGTGCGCGTCGCCCTCGGACCGTTGGTGGTCGCCCGCATCGAGGGCCCTGCCCAGGTGGGGGACGAGGTCGCGTTGGACCAAGACGGCCTGGTTCCTGTGGCGCGCCCCATCTGACACGGAGACAGAAGCAAGCGCCAGCCAGCTCGCAGAGAGGATCTGGGAGCTCTGGGAGCAAGGACGTCACGGCGAGCGCCGCGATGGCCGCCCCACCTTGACTGTGACGGAACCATGACATATCGTTGATCAGACGTACATCGAGGTGCGTCCATCACGGGTCGGTGACCGCGGCAGGGGGGAGGCGTGACGCTGATGCAGGTTTCCAAGCGCATTGATGCGAGGTTGCTCTGCGCCGAGCATCGGGCGGGGGCACGGCCGTGAGAGTGGTCGACTGCTCGCACTACTACGACAACGCGATGCCGCTGATGGAGGGCATCGCGCCGCCCGAGCTCACCGAGCTCGCGACCGTCGAGCGAGACGGCTACGCCATGTCTCGCTACGCTTTCACGAACCACAGTGGCACGCACATCGACGCCCCGGCACATCAGATCGACGGAGGAGCCACCCTCGACGAGATCCCGCTGACCCGCTTGGTCACCGAAGCGGCGGTGCTCGATGTCCGTTCGCACGCGCCGGGTCCCATCCCCCTTCAGGATCTCCACGAGGGCATCGCGGACGTGAGGCCGAACGATCTCGTCCTGTTCTGCTCGGGCAACGACCGGAACTGGGGGACCGCCGCGTACTGGAAGCAGTGGTGCTACCCGGACGCCGAGGCCTCTCGGGCGCTCATCGCCCGCGGGGTGTCGGGGGTCGGCTTCGACGGGCCGTCGGCCGACCCGGTCGACAGCGTCACCTACGAGCTGCACCGGATCTGGCTCTCCGCAGGACGTGTGATCCTCGAGAACCTGCGTTCCCTGTCCGCGCTTCCGGCCAGATGCCGTATCGTCTGTGCGCCGCTGAAGGTGCGCAAGGCGAACGGCGGGCCGGCGCGGGTCCTCGCGTTGGTCGACGAGGACGAGGTCAGCGAGGGGCAGTCCTTCGGAAGCTCCCCTGCCGCCGGGGTCGCGTCATGAGCGTGGGGACCTCCGAGGGCACGCACGGCGGGCTCCGCCGCGGCGTATTGGGCAGCGCCGACGCGGTCGCCCAGTCACTCGCGCTCCTCGCGCTGGCCTTCGGTGTCTCGGCCGCGCCGGCCGGTGTTGCCGCGTCGGCCGGGTTCGCAACGCCCTGGGCGTACCTCATCGCCGGGGTGGGCAGCCTCTGCCTGGCATCGGTGATCGTGCGGTTCACGAAGCGCATCGCGCACGCCGGGGGACTGTACGCGTACACGGTGCGAGGGCTGGGTCCCCAGACCGGGTTCGTCGCGGGCTGGCTGTACGCGATCGCCTACGCGGTCGGGATCTCGTTCGTGCTCATCATCTCGAGCGACTTCCTGGCGACAGTGCTCGACTCGAACACGAGCATCCACCTGAGCTGGTTCACGTGGTACGTGGTGCTGCTCGCGATCATCGTCGTGCTGGCGATGGTCGACATCCGGGTGTCCACGAGGGTCCAGTTGGTGTTCGCCGTGATCGGCGTTGGTGCCATCGTCTCTTTGTGCGTGGCCATCCTGGCGCACGGGGGAGCGAGCGGTGTGTCGGCCGAGCCGCTCAATCCTTCCAGGGGACCGTCGATCCACGGGCTCTTCCTCGGTGGCGTGCTCGCCTTCACCGGGTTCATCGGCTTCGAGGCGGCAGCCGTCCTGGGAGAGGAAGCGGCGAGGCCGCTACGCGTGATCCCCCGCGCCATCCTGGGCACGGTGATCGTCGCGACCGTCTACTACGTCTTCGTCACCTGGGCCATGGCGATCGGGTTCGGATCGCACCACATCGGGCAGTGGGTATCGGACGCCACGGCACTGTCGACGCTGTCAGATCGCTACGTGAACCACGGGTTCGCCACCTTCCTCGACGTCGTCGTCGTGGTGGACGCGTTCGTCGCCGCGCTCGCCGGCGTCCAGCTGACCGCGCGCACGCTGTTCGCACTGGGGCGTGACCGAGGGATCCCCACGCTGTTCTCGCTCACGACGCCGCGGTTCAAGAGCCCGTTCGTCGGCATCACGATCTCGGTGCTGCTCACGCTGGTCCTCGGGGCGACGCTCGGCCGCCACTACGGCGTGTTCACGTACTTCGCCATGATGGCGACGACGGGGTCCCTTGGCATCCTCTTCGTGTACGTGCTCGTCGCGCTTTCGGGCATGGTGTACTTCTGGCGCCTTCGCAGCCGCCAGGCACACACGTACAACGTGCTGCTGGATCTGGTGTTCCCCTTGGGGGCGGTGGCCATCTGCGGCTACACGATCTACTCCTCGATCACCCCGGCGCCGCCTGCGCCCATCAGCTACTCCGTGTGGATCGCCTTGGCGTGGTTGGTGGCGGGGCTCGTCGTCGTCGGGGTCCTGCTCGTCACGCGACCCGAGGCAGTGAAGAAGTTCGGGCGGGCGTTCGCTCCCGCACACGAAGGCGACGACGCCACGCCGTCCGCTTCCACGACACCGCCGCTTGCCGAGGTGCGTGGGTGAACGATCAAGAGCTCGATTCAATGCCTGATCCCGAGAGGGAGTCGGCAAGGAGGTTGTCCGTGTTCGACATCGACCGAGTCCGCAGCCAGTTCTCGTCGTTGAGCCAAGGCTTCGTGTTCCTCGACGCCCCGGGCGGCACGCAGGTGCCCGACTCGGTCGGCGCCGCCGTCGCGCAGAACTTTCGGGAAGCGAGCGGCAACATCGGCTTCCCCTATGAGACGAGCCAGCGGATCGGCGCATTGGTCGACGAGGCCCGGGAACGTTCCTCAGCGTTGCTCGGTTGCAGCGCTGAGGAGATCGTCTTCGGCGCGAACATGACCTCGCTCAACTTCATGATGTCGCGCACGATCGGCCGGGACCTGTCGCCCGGTGACGAGATCCTGGTCACGCGACTCGACCACGACGCCAACGTCGCGCCGTGGCTGGAGCTGGCGCACGACCGTGATCTGATCGTGCGCGAGGTCGACATCCATGACGACACGACCTTGGACATGGAGGATCTCGAGCGGCTCCTGGGACCGAAGACCAAGGTGGTGGCTTTCCCGCTGGCGTCCAACGCGGTCGGCACCACCGTGGACGCCGCCCAGGTGGTAGCGCTCGCCCACGCGGCCGGCGCGTTGGCGTGGGTCGACGCGGTGCAGTACGCGCCGCACTTCCCCATCGACGTGCGGGCCCTCGACGCCGACGTGCTCCTGTGCTCGTCGTACAAGTTCTGCGGTCCGCACCTGGGGATCGCATACGGGCGACGCGAGCTGCTCGAGTCGTGGCGCCCCTACAAGGCTCGGCCGGTGGGCAACGATCCGGTGGGGCACCGCTTCGAGACGGGAACGCTCCCCTACGAGCTGCTGGCCGCCCTGGTGGCCACCTACGACTACCTCGAAGGGATCGGGGGGATCGCGGAGGTGGCGGCATGGGAGCGCGAGCTGGGCGAGCGTCTGCTCTCCGGTCTGCCCGAGGGCGCGACGCTCTTCGGATCTCCCACGATGGACCACCGGGTCCCCACGTTCCTCGTCAACTTCGAGGGTGTGTCGTCGGATGACCTCTCGGTCGCACTGGCGAAAGAGGGTTTCGGGGTGTGGAGCGGTGACAACTACTACGCGCTGGGCCTTTACGACCGGATGGCGTGGGGCTCCGCCCTGCGTATCGGGCTTGCCCACTACAACTCGCTCGAGGAGATCGACCGGTTCAACGATGCCCTCGCCGCGCTCGTGAAGAACGGGGTCGGTCGACGGAGCTGAGCGGAAGCTCAGCGGACATCGACTGCACGGCCACTGGCGTCGACATGGAGCGAGACACGAGCGTGCGCCTCTTCGGAGATCCGGCGAAGACGATCGGCGCGCGGGCAGCCGGGCGGACCGTCCTGCGCGCACGGACGGTGGTTGCGGGCGCCGCGCTGAAGCCCTTGCACGACGCCGTGGTCGTGATCGACGACGGTCTTGTCTCCGCTGTAGAGCCAGCGGGACCTGAGCACGCCGTCGACGTCGATCTGGGGGATGCGACGCTGGTCCCCGGCCTGATCGACGCCCATGTGCATCTCGCCAGCGACTCGGGCCCGAGGTTCGGCGGGGTTCCCGACGAGTCGCGCCTGCTCCTGCTCGCGATATCGAACGCCCAGCGTTTCCTGCGTGCGGGCGTGACCACGGTTCGCGACCTCGGGTCTCCCTTCGCAGTGGGCTCTGGCCTGCGCGATGGGATCGACACGGGACTGGTGATCGGCCCGAGGGTGCTGGCCGCCAACCGCGTGATCACGATCACCGGTGGTCATGGTCATCACATGGGCCTCGAGTGTGACGACATCGGCGAGCTCCGGCGCGCCGTGCGGCAGCTTGCGAAGGACGGGTCGGACTGGGTCAAGGTCATGGCATCCGGCGGCTTCGTCCACGCCCGTCGGTCAGAGGGCGACGCCCCTTTCTTCCCGCTCTTCGATCTGACTGAGATGCGGATGATCGTCGAGGAGGCCCATCGCTTCGGGATGCGCGTGGCGGCCCACTGCCAGAACCGCGACGCCATTGCCGTGGCATTCGAGGGCGGCGTCGATACCATCGAGCACTGCACGTTCGCCGCCAAGCCTCAGGCGGTGCTCGACGAGGCGCTCGTGCGCGCCATTGCCGAGCGTGGGACCTTCGTGGTGCCGACCACGAACAACTACTGGCTCACGGTGGGGGTGCCCTGGGCTCCGAAGGACGTCGCGCTCGCCAATCTGCGTCGGCTCTACGACCTCGGCGTACGGCTCGTGGCCGGGACCGATGCAGGGATCCCGACCACGACGCCGGACCTGTACGCCGAAGGGCTCCGGGTGTTTGCCGAGATCGGGATGCCCCTGACCGAGGTCCTGGCCGCCGCGACCACGCTGGCGGCTGAGGCGGTCGGCATCTCCGACGTCACCGGTTCGATCACCCCTGGCCTCTCAGCCGATCTCGTGGCGTTGGACGGGGACCCGCTCACCGACGTCGACGCGTACAACCGGCCGCGCGCCGTGGTCGTCCGCGGCGTCCTCGTGCCCCTCGGTCCTGGATGGCAGAGGGCTCCGGGACGGGGGGCCGGTCAGTGACGCTCGTGCTGCGAGACGTGACCGTCGTCGATCTTCACGCCCGCCGTACGGTACGGGGCTGCTCGGTGCACGTCCACGGAGACAGGATCATGAAGGTCACCGGCCCGGGATTCGGCGGGGACCTTGCCGGCACGGGCACAGGTCCCGCGGGAGAGGACGGCGCGCATGTCGACATCGTCGACTGCGGCGGCCGCTACCTCCTTCCCGGGCTGACGGACGTGCACGTGCACCTGCGGGCCGCGCCGCACGAGGGACCGCACTCCGATCCTCGCCAGCTGGTTGGTCGCAGCGTACCCAGCGTCGGTGACCTCCTACCGGTGCTCCACGGCTACCTCTTCTGCGGCGTGACGTCACTCTTCGACGCGGGGAACTTCGGCACCCTGATGTGGCCGCTGCGCGAGGAGGAGCGGAGCGGCCGGCTGCTCTCGCCCCGTATCCATTGTGCCGGCCCCTTCGTGACGTGCACGGGAGGTCACGGGTCGGAGCTGGCCGAGAGCGTGCCGGTCGACGCCCTCCCAGGCGACGAGCCGCAGCTGCGGGCCCACCTCGGCCACCGGCCCGATCTGGTGAAGATCACCTACGACGAGCACAACTGGGGTATCCGTCCCCTCATCGCGATCCTGCCGCCGGAGGTCCTCGGGGGGATCATCGAGATCGTCCATGACGCGGGCCTTCGAGCGACGGTCCACGTGTCCAACGAGCTCCGAGCCCGCGAGGCCGTCGACCGCGGTGCCGATGCGCTGGCGCATCCCGTGATCCAGTCCCCGGTCACCGAGGAATTCGCCGCTCGTCTGGCGCTCCAGCAGGTCCCGATCGCCAGCACGCTGGCCATCGGAGAGCGCTACGTGCGCCTGGCCGACCATCCGGACTTCGTCGACTCCGCCATGTACGTCCATTGCCTCTCTCCCGCCGAGCGCGAGCGTCTCAGGACCGTCGAGCACCAGACGCAGCGAACGAACCGGTGGGCCGATTGGATGCGCGTCATGACCCCGGTCGCTCAGGAGAACGTGCGCAGGGTGGTGGAGGCCGGCGGCATCGTCGCATCCGGGTCGGACCTCTCCTTGGGCCCTGACCTGCTCCACGAGCTCGAGCTGTTGCAGGACGCGGGGATCGATCCATGGGACGTCCTGGCGAGCGCGACGACGAGCGCGGCGCGCTACCTGGGCGTAGAGGAGCACCTGGGAACGGTCGAGGCCGGCAAGTTGGCCGACCTCGTCCTGGTCGACCGAGACCCGACCACCGACGTCTCTCGGTTGACGGAGATCTCGATGGTCGTGAAGGGAGGGCAGATCGTCGACCCCTCATCTCTCTTTCTCGCGGGGGAACCGCCGATGCGATCCGCCGCACCGGGGCGGCCGTCGGCGAGCAACGTGGCGACGTAACGACGCAGCGACTCGATGCAGGTTGATCACGAAACGACATCACGAAGAGAGGAAGGACTACCCATGAAGCCAATGTTCTGCCGATGGAAGTCGTGGCTCGGGCCGAGCGCGGCGACCGCGATCACCGTGTCACTGGTGGCCGCCATGTCGGTGGCCGACGCGACGGGAGCATCCGCGGCGACCAGGAAGCACGCGACAGCCTCCAAAGGGGCGGTTGTCACCATGGCCGAGGGTGCGCAGGGGACCCCGAACAACATCATGCCGTTCGTGTCCGGCGCCAACAACTCGCAGGCCAACACGAACCTGCAGGAGCAGATGTGGCCCACGCTGTACACGATCGGCACGGCGAGAAACGTCAACGCGATCAACGGACCCTTGAGCCTGGCCGAGCCGCCCGTCTACAGCAATGGAGACACCCAGGTGAGCGTCACGCTCAAGCCCTACAAGTGGTCGGACGGCACCTCGCTCACGGCCCGGGACGTCACGTTCTTCATGAACATCCTGAAGGCGAACAAGACAAGCTGGGCGCACTACACGCCGGGCGATATGCCGACAAACGTGGTCAGTTGGACGGCAAAGGGTGCCAATACCGTTGTATTCAAGCTGAACCGGGCATACAACCCGACCTGGTTCACCGATGACGAGCTCGCGTACATCGTCCCGATGCCCCAGCAGGCGTGGGACAAGGAATCGGCTGCAGGGGCAGTCGGCACATACGACCTCACGACCGCGGGGGCAAAGGCCGTCTACAACTTCTTGAACACGCAAGGCGAGAACACTGCGACCTACGGTTCGAACCCGCTGTGGCAGGTGGTGGACGGAGCTTGGAAGATCAAGCAGTACACAAGCAACGGGTTCGTCGCTCTCGTGCCGAACACGGCGTACTCCGGCCCCGACAAGCCGAAGATCGCCAAGTTCGAAGAGGAGCCGTTCACGTCCTCGACAGCCGAATTCAACGCGCTGCTGGGCGGAAACTTGGACATCGGCTACGTGCCTCTCAATGACCTTGCAGAGAAGGCGCGGGTCCAGGGTGCCGGGTACCGTCCGGTGCGTTCCGAGCTCGTCGCGGTGAACATGCTCTCGCTCAACTACTCCAGTCCGGTCGTCGGGCCGCTGGTCGAGCAGCTCTACATCCGCAAGGCGCTGAACGACGTGATGGACCAGCCCGCGCAGATCTCGGCCATCTTGCACGGGTCGGGCGGGTACGTGGACTACGGTCCGATCCCGACCGTGCCGAAGACCCCGTACATGGCGGCGATCCAGAAGAAGAGCCCGTTCGACATCGCCGCTGCGCGAAAGCTGCTCATTTCCCACGGATGGAAGATCCCTTCGAACGGAGCAGCCGAATGCGTTCGCCCGGGGACGGGACCTTCGGAGTGTGGCGCCGGGATCGCCAAAGGTAAGACCTTGACCTTTTCGCTCGTCTATGTGAGCGGCAGTGGTTACCTGACAGCGACCATGGAGAACTACAAGAGTGACGCGAGCGAGGCCGGTATCGTGCTGAACCTCTCGCAGCAGCCGTTCAACTCCATCGTCGGGGACATCTGCGGCACGCCGACATGCGACAGTCCCGGGTGGCAGATCGCCAACTGGGGCGCAGGGTTCTCGTGGAACTTCGGCTCGCCTTACCCGGTTGGAGCGACCATGTTCGAGGGGCATGTCGGGCTGGACTACCCGGTCCCGAAGAAGCTCGAGTCGCTCATCACCGCCACGGAGACCGCTCCGGTGTCCAAGACGGCGACGGCGATGAAGGCCTATGACTCTTGGGTGATCAAGAACGACCCCGAGGTCTGGCAGATCGAGACGTACACCTTGAATGCCGTGTCGAACAAGCTGAAGGGAGTCACGTTCTACCCGGTGACGGGGAACGTCTTCCCGCAGGACTTCGCAGTGAAGTAGAGTACGGCTCTTGGTCCGCATGGAACTTGGGCCCGCATTCTTCGGCGTGGGTCGCCATCGGCTGGTGGCGACCCACGCCACGTCTTCGGTCTGTTGCCCTCACGTGCCGGAACCCAGGGTGTCTGGGAACGCTGGAATCGAAAGAGCAGGTCATGATCGCGTTCCTCATTAGGCGAGTCGGTCAAGCGTGCATCGTCGTGGTGGGGGTCTCGCTCATCGTCTTTCTGATCACGCACATGCTGCCCGGCAGCCCAGCCCGGGCGATCCTGGGGATCCAGGCCACGCCCGAGGCAGTCCGGAAGTTCAACGAAGCCAACGGGTACGACAAGCCGATCTTCATCCAGTTCGTCGTGTACTGGCAGCATCTTCTCAGTGGCAATCTCGGCTTCTCGTACAAGAAGGACCTTCCGGTCCGGACCCTGATCGCCGACGACGCCCCGAAGACCCTGCTCCTCGTCGGGCTCGGCTTCTTCTTCGCGTTCTTGGTGGGGATCCCGATCGGACTTTGGCAGGCGGTCCGCCGCAACAGGCTCGACGATCACTTCTTGACGTCGCTCTCCTTCGTCGGCTATTCGATGCCGGTGTTCTGGCTGGGCATGCTGCTGATCTGGCTGCTCGCAGTCTCGCACCACGTGTTCCCGGCCGAGTCGCCTCCAGCCGCGACGGTAGGGCAGGTGCTCGCTCATCCGGTCAGCCTGGTGCTGCCGGTTGCCACCCTGAGCGTCGTCGAGGCACCGGGGGTGATCCGGTTCATGCGCTCGGCAGCGATCGAGAACCTGGCCGAGGACTACGTGAGGACCGCGACGGCCAAAGGGGCTCCCAGGGTACGGATCGTGCTGGTCCACGTGCTGCGCAACTCGCTCCTGCCGGTGATCACCCTGATCGGCCTCACGCTGCCATTGGTGCTGTCAGGGTCGATCGTCGTGGAGACCGTCTTCAACTATCCGGGAATGGGGCTGCTCATGTGGACAGCGGCCCAGTCGCGCGACTACCCGACGTTGCTGGGCGGCGCGATCGTGATCGGCATCGCGACCGTCGTGGGCTCATTGCTCGCCGATGTGCTCTACGCCATCGTGGACCCGAGAGTGAGGCTCACGCGATGAGCCAGGCGACGGCCCTCACGCCCAGCGACGTCTCCGGGGCCCCGCGGTCGGCGACCACGCCTGTACGTGTCCGTGCAGCAAGGCTGCTGCGGGTGATCGGCCGGTGGTGCCGGTCTCACAAGCTGGGTTTCGCAGGTCTGGTGGTCATCGTGCTCCTGACGCTCTTCAGCTTCGTGGGTCCGCTCATCTACCACACCGACCAGGTGCACACGCACCTGACGGAGGTGAACCTGCCGCCGAGCGCAATCCATCCGCTCGGCACGGACAACGTCGGGTATGACATCCTCGGGCGGCTCATGGAAGGCGGGCAGTCCTCCCTGGAGGTCGGGTTCGCTGCGGCCCTGCTGGCCAGCTGCATCGGGACCCTGTGGGGGGCGATCTCCGGGTATGTCGGGGGCTGGGTGGACGCACTGATGATGCGCGTCGTCGACTCGGCCTTTGCGATCCCTCCACTCCTTCTGCTGCTCTTGCTCGGGACGATCTTCACCCCGTCGGTGCCGGAGCTGATCGTCGTGCTGGGCCTGGTGTCGTGGCTGATCACCGCCCGGCTGGTTCGGGGCGATTCGCTATCGCTGCGGACCAGGGAGTACGTCCAGGCGGCGATGTCCGCGGGCGCCAAGCGGCCTCGCGTCGTGGTGCGCCACGTCATCCCGAACGCGCTGGGCACCATCGTGGTGCAGAGCACGTTCGAGGTGGCGAACGCCATCCTCCTCCTTGCGTCCCTCAGCTTCCTGGGCCTGGGTCCGGCACCGCCGGCGGCGAACTGGGGAGCGATGCTCAGCAACGGGCTGAACTACATCTACGCGGGGTACTGGTGGCAGATCTATCCGGCCGGACTGGCCATCGTGATCACCGTGCTGGCCTTCAACATGCTCGCGGAGTCCGTGCGGGACTCGTTCGAGACCCGGCTCGCCCGGGTCTGAGACCACCTGATCCAGCGTGCCGTGACTGACTATGCCGATCTCGAGCTCGTCGGCGGGCTGACCGAATGGGCGGAAGCCTTCACCGAGAAGCGCGCGTTGCCGGGCTCGGAGGCGTTCAAGGACGCCATGCGGGCCCTCGGAACGGGTGTCGGGATCGTCACGGTCCAAGAGGACGGCGAGGTCCTCGGGCTGACGATCAACTCGTTCTGCTCGGTCTCCGCGAGCCCGCCCCAGGTGCTCGTGTCGCTCGCGCACGGAGCGAGCTGCCGGGAACCGTTGCTGCGCCGGAGGCGCTTCGGCCTCTCCATTCTCGGTACGCAGCATCGACAACTCGCTGAGCTCGGCGCTGTGCCGGGCGGGCCGAAACGCATCGACATGTTCTGTGAACGCCGAGGCGCCGACGGTCCCGTCATCGTCGCCGGAGCGCTCGCGAGCTTCGACTGCTCGGTCGCCCAGACGTTCGAGGTCAGTGACCACACCCTCGTCATCGGGCGTGTGGAGCAGGTCATCGTGGGAGAGGACGTCTCGAGGCCGCTTCTCTACCACGATCGGACCTTCAAGCAGCTTGGCGATCTCGTCGAGCCGTGCGATGAAGGCCCGACAGGATCCTCGGGCGCGGCGGAAGAGATCAAGAGCAGGAAAGAACAGAGACAAACCACAAGAGACAGGAGCGGAGCGTGAAGTTCAGCATCTACTCGGAGCTGCAGAGCTGGCCCGGCAAGTCCTACGACACCCTCTACGGCGAGGTTCTCGAGCAGATCGAGAATGCAGACCGTCTGGGCTACGACGCGTACCTGGCTGTCGAGCACGCGTTCTTCCCGAAGTTCTCGGCCTCTGTGAACGTGTTCGGGCTCTTCGGTATCGCCGCCGCGAGGACGCGGAACATCAAGTTCCGAGCGATGCTGCACATCCTGCCCTATCACAACCCGCTCGTCCTGGCAGCGATGATCCACGAGTTCTCCATCCTGACGCAGGGGCGCTACGAGTTCGGCGTGGGTCGCGGCCATGGATGGATCCCCTCACCTGCGGGGCTCCCACTGGACTCGACGTCGCGACCTCGCTACGAAGAGGCGCTGGACCTCTTCATCGAAGCGCTTCAGAAGGACGTCGTGTCGTTCCACGGCGAGTATTGGAACATCGAAGAGAGCCACGTGGTGCCGTTCAGCGGGCACGACTTCCGCGTGATCCTCGGCGGAACGTCCGACCGCACCTACGACCTCGCAGCGAAGCACGGCTGGGGGGTGGCAGTGCCGCCGCTCCTGCCGTACTCGGCGCTGAAGGACCAGCTGGACTTCTACAGGGCAAAGTGTGTCGAGTACGGGACCACGCCGGACATCGTCTGGATCCACGCGTGCTACATCGATGAGGATCGCGAGCTTGCAAGGCGCGAGGCGGAACGGCACATGCGCGGCTATCTCGAGGGCAACGCATCCCCTCTGACCGACTTCACGCCGCCCCCGGCCGACGCGCTCAACGCCGCAGGCTACGGGTTCTACGTCTCGGGGATCTTGGAGAAACTCGCGAAGACGCCCTACGACGCGATGATCGAGAACGACATCGTCTGGGTCGGGACGCCCGACGACGTCGTCTCTCGCATACGAGAGACGATCGAGGTGTGCGAGGGCCTGACGGAGATCGCGATCACCACCAACCCGGGTGGTGTGGAGCATTGGAAGGCGATCAAGGCCCAAGAGCTCTTCGCCGCCCACGTGATGCCGGCGTTCCGCACGTGAACCGAGGTCCAAGACGGACGTCGGGCATCAGAGCGGCGCTGACAGGGAGTGGCTACACCCCTGGCCCCTCCGATCCGCGTGCGCGCAGACCGAGGCCGGCGACCGGGCCGACGACGATGACGGCTGGAGGCCCGAGATCGACTTCGGCGAGCCCGGCGAGCGTCGTGCGGACCGTGCGCTGGGCCGGGGTGGTGCCGTTCTGGATCACGGCGACGGGGGTGTCGGGGCATCGACCGGCGGCGATGAGCGCAGCGGCGATGGCAGCGCGCGAGGCCATGCCCATGAGGATGACGAGGGTGCCGCCAGTGCGGGCGAGCGCTGCCCAGTCCGGGTCGTGGCGGCACCCCGACGACTCGCCGGCATGACGGGTCTGGCCGGTGACGATCGTCACTGACGAGGCGAGGCCCCGGTGCGTGGCCGGGATCCCGGCTGCGCCCGGGACGCCGAGGGCCGAGGTCACCCCGGGGACGATCTCCCAGGCGATCCCCGCACGCTCGAGGATCTCGATCTCCTCGCCGCCACGCCCGAAGACGAACGGGTCGCCACCTTTCAGTCGCACGACGATCGCGGCCGTTCGTCCGTGCTCGACGAGCAGGCGTCCGATGTCGTCCTGGCGGTGATCGGCTGCCCCGCTGTCGGTTCCCGGTTGCTTGCCGACGTCGATGCAGAGCGCCTCGTTCCGGACCAGGCGCAGGACGTCAGACGTGACGAGGCGGTCGTAGAGCACGACATCGGCGCTGCGGAGGAGCTCTGCCCCGCGGAGGGTGAGGAGCCCTGGGTCACCGGGTCCTGCGCCGACCAGGTACACCGTCATCGCGCCCCGCTCTCTGTGGGCATCTCGGGGTCGTCGGTCTGCTGCGGAGCTCTCATGTCGCCGTGGCGCCGAAGGGCGCGCTCGAGCCGAGCGAACTGGTCGTGGCGGGGGACCGCGACGCGCACGGTGCCCTCCAGCCCGAAGCTGGCGCAGTCACGCACGACGATCCCCTCGGTCAGCAACGTCGTGCGGAGCGTCCCGGACCGGCTGACGAGGACCCACGGCCCCTGACCTGCGCTGACGGAGTGCCCGTGCAGGCTGAGGAGATCGGCAAGCTGCTCTCGGAGCGCCGCGGTCCGGCGCGACCACGCCGGGAGGTCGACCGGTCGCAGCAGGTCGGGAAGGGCGGCTGCTGCCAACCCGTTCACCGACCACTCGGGTTGGGCGCGGCGGATCTGGCGCACGAGCCGGTCGTCGGCGCAGAGCACGTACCCGAGGCGGAGCCCGGGGCACGCGAGGAGCTTGGTCAGCGACCCCACCACGACGGACCCCTTCAGGTGGTCGCCTCGAGTCCACGTGCCCGAAGCGATCGGCCAGAATGCCTCGTCCCACACCCCTGCCTCTGCGTCCGCCGGGGCGAGCGTCCCGAGGGGATTGTTCGGGTTGGACCTCCACCGGGGTCCGCCCGCGCGTGGGTACAAGGAGAAGTCGGGTTCGTCGACCGTCCCTCCGAGCACCGATCCGGTCAGCGCGATGGCCTCCGCACCGCCGTTCGTGAGCACGAGGTGCTCGGGTTCCACGCCCATTGCTTCGGCGAGCGCCGCCGTGGCACGGGACGGATCCGGATAGCGGCCGATGGCGTCGAGGTGCGTGCGCAGGACGCCCGTGGGGTCGGGCGCCACGGGGCAGAGGCTCGCTGACAGGTCCAGGACGGATGCGGGGTCGATCCCGAGCTCTGCGACCAGGCGTGCGCCGTTGCCACCGTGCACTTCTCGACCGGCGTGCGAGACGCCGGGCGCTGGCGAGCGCGTCAAGGGACGTCTCGGCGGCTTCGGCGGGCCCCCCTCGGGCGTACGACCCGGACCAGCGAGGGACGTACGACTCGGACCAGCGAGGGGAGGGCGAGAGCCGTGGCTGCGGTGAAGGTGACCCGGCGAGCGAGGCGGCGGGCGCGGGCGATGTCCTCGGTGTCGGCGACGCGCCCGTGGCCCAGCTCCCCACGATGCTCAGCGACGCCGCCGTAGCTGTTCGTCCCGCCGAGGCGAACGGCGAGTGCAGCGGCGAAGGCGGCTTCGACCACGCCGGCATTGGGGGAGGGGTGGTTCGGGGCTTGCTGGCGCACGGCCCGCACGATGTGCGCGGCGCGGCGCGGCACGCACAGTGCGACGAGCACGGCCGCGATGCGTGCCGGCACGAAGTTGACGATGTCGTCGGCACGTGCCGACGCCCAGCCGAAGTGCCGGTAGCGGTCGCTGCGGTGACCGACCATCGCGTCGAGGGTGTTCACGGCGCGGTAGGTCGCCGAACCGATCGGGCCGGCCACTGCTGCCCAGAACAGCGGCGCCACGACGGCATCGACACTGTTCTCCGCCAGTGATTCCACGACCGCCCGGGCGATCTCGGCCTCGTCGAGGCCTTCGGGGTCGCGTCCGGCGAGGGCCGGGAGCACTCGGCGCGCCACGTCGGGGCGTCCGGAGGCCAACGCCCCGGCGATCTGCGAGGCGTGCCGATCGAGGCTCCGGGCGCCGAGCGTGGTGGCGACCACCGCCACGGCGAACGCACGCTCGGCTGCCATGCCGCCGAAGCGTCGGGCCGTGGCACCCAACACCAGCGTGGGGAGCCCGGCCACCGCGAGACCGGCGCAGAGGTGCCGTGCGCCGCTCCACCGGTCATCGCGCCACGCCACCGCTTCGCGCCACGCCATGGCTCGGCCGAACCAGGCCACGGGGTGCAGCCCGTCTCGAGGATCCCCGACGAGGTGGTCCAGTACCACGGCCGCCGCAGCGGCCGCCCCCCGTGATCGCCATCCGGTCACCAGTGAACCCCCGAGACCAGGAGGGCTGCCGTCTCGGAGACGACGACGGCTGCCCCGAGGACGTCGCCGGTGAAGCCCCCGAGGCGCCGGCGCGCAAGCCACAGGATGGCTGCCGCGGCGACCGCGCCGGCACCGAGGCCCGCGGCGGCAGGTGGTCCTCCGGCCCAGACGGCGACGAACGCCCCTGCGACGATCCCGGTCGATGCGGCCAGTGCCGTGCCGAGGCGGTTGCCTCCGAGGAACGCCTGAGCGAGGCCTCCCGTCCTCCTGGCGTAGGGGAGCACGAGCATTGCCACCACCATGAGCGAGCGCGATACGCACCAGATCCCGACGACGAGCGCGATGTCCGGCCGCAGGGCGTCGAAGGCGGCGAAGCGCAAGAGAAGTACCGCGACCGTGGCGGACAACCCGAAGGCGCCGATGTCGGGCTGCGACATGACCTCGAGTCTTCGATCCCGGCTCAGGTGGGGAAGCAGCCCGTCCGCGCTGTCGGCCAGTCCATCGACGTGCAACATCCCGGTCGACGCGAGGTCGGTGGCGACGGCGAGCGCCGCCGGCACGAGGTGCCCGTGCCATCCCTTGGACGAGGCCCACCACATGAGCCCGACGGCCACGCCCACGACCGCTCCGACGAGAGGGAACCAGCGCAAGGTGCCCGGGCTGGGTGCCCGGGCTGGGCCGAAGGGGGTGAGGAACCCGAAGGCAGCGAGCACTAGAGCTCCAGCACTCGCCCGGCGACGACGAGGAGCACCCGCCCAGCGAGGGCTGCGACCGCCTGGTTCAGGTGCCCGAGGGCGTCCACGAACGCGCGTCCGGCCGGAGTCGGTGGGTGCACAGCCAGGCCGACCTCCTCCGACACGACGACAGTGCTTCCCGAGCGTTCCCGGAGTGCCGCCAGCAGCGCTCGATCGTCGACCACCAGGTCCGGAGCGGAAGCCACCCAGGTGCCGAGGCTGTCGACCAGGGCGAGGCCGTCGAGTCGTGCCAGGACCCCGGGCAGCTCCGCGCTCGAGCGCACCTCGACGGTGCTCCACGTCGAAGGACGGCGCGCTCGGTGCGCGGCGACGCGACGCTCCATGTCCTCGTCGGCGACCGACATCGTCGCGACGTAGGTGACGGCCCCACCCCCGTTCGACGCGAGGTCCGCGGTCAATCGCTCGGCCATCATCGACTTGCCGGACCGGGTGCCTCCGAGGACCAAGGTGACCCTGGAGCCGTCTCGGGACCCCATCACCCTTCCCCAGCCGACAAGACGTGAGCACGGATCGTTCCGGCCAGCGCCGTCGCCTCTCCTCCCTGCTCGATGGCTTCGAGGAGGACGTAGTCGGCGCCGAGGGTCGTTGCCAGCGACCTTGCGAGCCCGAGCCGGGCCGGGCCCGTCTCGGCGTCCACGACGAGGCAGGCCACCCCGGTCGCGGCCAGCTCCTCGGCCGCCGAGCCGGCGGCTCGGAGCGGGTCGTCGCCCCCTGCAGTGGCTCGGCCGTCGGTGACGAGCACCACGACGGGCCGCGGTCCCCCGGTGCGCTGCGTCTCGCGCACGAGGGACGTCACCTCCTTCAGCCCAGCCGCCAGAGGCGTCCGGCCGCCCGTACGGAGCGCCGCCAGACGCGCACGGGCTACCTCGACCGACCCGGTCGGGCGCAGGACGACCTCGGCCGACTCCCCCCTGAAGGCCACCATCGCGACGCGGTCGCGTCGACGGTAGGCATCGCCCAGGAGCGAGATCACCGCCGAGCGCGCGGCGTCGAGCCTCTTGCGGCCGGCGATCGAGCCGGAGGCGTCGACGGCGACGATGACCAGCGTCGCTCGAGGCCCGGCCGCGACCACGGCCTGAAGGTCTGCCGGCGCCAGGCTGCCCCCGTCTCCGAGCGAGCGGTTCTCGCGCACGGCGCGGACGACATGGGCGACCGCCGTTGCCGCACCGTCGACGCGGTGCCCCGTGTCGCCGAAAGGCGCGTGCCCGACCTGGCGACCTCGGGAGCCGTCTTTGACGACCGTACCCTTCCCGGCCTTCGCCCGGCTCTCCTTCAAGACCATGGGGGACCGAGGGAGCGACAGCCGCCGGGCGTCGACCGCGACCTCATGGGTCTGCGCCGGAGCTTCGAGCGGCGCAGGCTGCCCGCCCGGCTGGCCGTGCCTCTCCGGTCCCTGGGGCTGGTCCTGTCGTGATCGCGCGCTGCTCCCAGGTTCGGAGCTGTGCGGGAGTGCCATCCCGTGCTCGGGCCCGGCGCCGTGGGTCGTCGTGCCGCTCCCCAGGACCTGGTCGAGCGCCGAGGAGAGCTCTTCGGAGGCGATCCCTGGTGCTTCGAAGGGATCGCGCCGGCGGCGGTGGCCGAGCACGAGCGGCGCCACGCGGCGAAGGTGCTCGGGCCCGGCCTTCGGAGCTCCGTCGAGCCCGGCCAGGGCGCCGGCGGCGCGGCAGAGAGCGAGGTCGGCTCGGAGGCCCTGCGCGCCGACGGCCACTGCCAGCTGAGCGGCGGCCATGACCACCGCATCGGCGCAGGGCACGGGCCGCGCGCTCGCCAGCGATTCGCGGATCCCGCCGTCTGCCGAGGGATCGGGCGGCTCCGAGGACTCGAAGGCGAGTTGGCGGCGGACGATCTCGGCGCGCAGCGCAGGCTCCTCGGGTGCCCGTACGTCGACGGCCAGGCCGAAGCGATCGAGCAGCTGGGGGCGGAGCTCACCCTCCTCGGGGTTCATGGAGCCCACCAGCACGAACCGTGCAGGATGGCTCTCGGAGAACCCGTCGCGCTCGACGCGGTTGACTCCTGAGACGGCGACGTCGAGCAGCACGTCCACCAGATGGTCGGGCAGGAGGTTGACCTCGTCGACGTAGAGCACCCCCCCGTGGGCGGCCGCGAGCAATCCTGGGCGGAACGCGTAGGTCCGGGACCCGAGCAGCGCGGCGACGTCGAGCGCGCCGACGACGCGGTCCTCGCTCGCCCCGAGAGGAAGCTCGACGAACGGCGCGCCAGCGGGCAAGAGCGCAGCCAGTCCCCGAGCGAGCGTGGTCTTCGCGGACCCCTTGTCACCTCGCAGCAGCACGCCGCCGAGGCGTGGCTCCACCGCCGCCAGCAGGAGCGCCAGCTTGGCGTCCTCCTGGCCGACCACGGAGGAGAACGGAAGGTGCGTGCTCATCGGGACTCCTCCCAGCCGTCGGCGTCGAGCAACGCTCGCCGGAGCATGTCGGCGATCTCGCCGTCGGGCTTCCATCGGCCCCGCTCCTCGGCCTCGAAGAGCCGCTCGACGATGGAGCGAAGCGCCCAGGGATTGGACCGCTCGAAGAACTCCCGGTTCTCGGGATCTGCGACGTAGGCCTGAGCCACTCGCTCGTACATCCAGGGCTGTGCGACGTGCGCGGTGACGTCGTAGCCGAAGAGGTAGTCCACGGTGGCGGCCATCTCGAAGGCGCCCTTGTAGCCGTGCCGGCGCATCGCCGCCAGCCACTTGGGGTTGACCACCCGGGTCCTGACCACCCGGGCGGCCTCTTCGGCAAGCGAGCGGACGAGGGGCCGAGCCGGGTTGGCCGAATCGCCGAACCATGCCTTCGGATCCCGGCCGGTGAGCGCACGGATCGTGGCCACCATCCCGCCGTGCTCCTGGAGGTAGTCGTCCGAGTCGAAGATGTCGTGCTCGCGGTTGTCCTGGTTCTTGACGGCGACGTCGATGGCTGCGAAGCGCCGCTGCATGGCCTCGACGGCCGGTACCCCGAACCCTCCCCTGCCGTACGACCACCCTGACCAGGTCATGTACACCGCGGCGAGGTCGTCGTCGGATCTCCAGTTGCGACCCTCGATGAGCGACAGGATGCCCACCCCGTAGCTGCCGGGCGCCGGGCCGAAGACCCTCGGGTCCTCGGCGCCGTGCGCCCGGACGAAGTTGTCCTCCGGCGCCTCGTCCAGGCTGGCGGCCAGCTCGACGGCCTCGTCGAGGAGGTCGACCATGGAGGGGAACGCATCCCGGAAGAACCCCGAGATCCGCAACGTGACGTCGACGCGGGGGCGTCCTAGTTCCACAAGCGGGATCGGTTCGATCCCGACGACGCGCCGCGAGCGCTCCTCCCAGACCGGGCGGACCCCGAGGAGCGCCAGCGCCTCGGCCACGTCGTCTCCCTGCGTGCGCATCGCCGCCGTCCCCCACAGCACGAGGCCGACCGTCGCGGGGAAGCACCCTTCCTCCTCGAGGTGACGGGCGAGCACCGCGTCGGCGAGCTTCGTGCCGACCTCCCACGCGAGCTGCGTCGGCAACGCCTTCGGGTCGACCGAGTAGAAGTTCCTGCCAGTCGGAAGGACGTGGGCACCACCGCGGGTGAGCGCGCCGCTCGGGCCGGCGGGCACGTAGCGACCGTCGAGACCAGCCAGCAGGTTGGCGACCTCGTCACCGGTCCGGCGCAGGTTCGGGACCAGCCAGTCGCAGACCCATGCCATGGTCGCTGTCGAGCCGGCGCGCGCGACCCAGCCGTCGGAGGCAGCCGCGGCAACAAGGGAACGGCACGTCTCCTCGATGCGGTCGAGGTGCCGGGGATCGTCGAGGTCGAGCCCGAGGCGCGACGCCACCTGCTCGCGCAGCGACGGGACACGGCCCTGCGGCAGGCGGGTGGTCGCCAGGACCAGGTCGATCAGCGCGTCCTCCGCAGGCACCGATCCGAGGACGTGGAGCCCTCCGCGGATCTGCGCGTCCTTCAAGGTGCACAGGTAGCCGTCGACGGCGAGCACGACGTCATCGAACCCATCGTCCAGCGCGACGGCGGAGAGCCCGAGGTCCTGGTCGATGCTGGCGTCGCGCACGAGCTTCCAGATCCGCTCGCGCAGTGCGGGGAGCTTGGCCGGATCGAGGGACTGCAGCTGGGCGTACTCGTCGAAGAGCTGCTCCAGGCGCGCGAGGTCGTCGTAGGTGTCGGCTCTGGTCATGGGCGGGAGGAGGTGGTCGATCACCACGGCATGGCCGCGTCGTTTGGCCTGCGTGCCCTCCCCGGGGTCGTTGACCACGAACGGGTAGAAGAGCGGTACGTCACCGAGAGCGGCATCGGGCCAGCAGCCGGCCGAGAGCCCGACGGCCTTGCCGGGCAGCCACTCGAGCGTGCCGTGCTTGCCCAGGTGGATGATCGCGTCGGCACCCCAGACCTCGTCCAGCCAGCGGTAGAAGGCGAGGTAGTGGTGGGTCGGCGGCAGCGACGGTGAGTGGTACACCGCCACGGGGTCGTCGCCGTAGCCCCGAGGCGGCTGGATGGCGATGACCACGTTGCCGAGCTCGACGCCGCTGAACACGAGCCGCTCCTCGTGGACCCGGTGGCGACCCGGGGGCGGGCCCCACGCGGACTCGAGCTCCTCTCTGGCTGCGCGGGGCAGGGTGGCGAACCACTCGGCGTACCGCCCGGCGGGCAGGCTGCCGACAGCCATGTCGAGCTGCTCGTCGGTGAGGTCCTCGGCCTCGTAGGTCAACCCGTCGGCCAGCGCGGCCATGAGGCTGTCGCCGTCGGAAGGCCGCGCCTCGACGCGATAGCCCGCGCGGGCGAGCGCGTCGAGGACGACGAGGGCGGAAGCCGGCGTGTCGAGGCCGACGGCGTTCCCCAGGCGGCTTCGCTTCGTCGGGTAGGCGGAGAGCACGATCGCGACCCGCCGGTCCGCCGGTGGCGTGGCACCCAGGCCCGCGAGGCGCAACGCGAGGCCTGCGACCCGGGCCGCTCGGTCGGGAACGCTCCGGTAGGCGTGGACGCTGGTGCCGAGCTGGTCGCCGTCGTCGACCACCTCGTTGAACGCGAAGGCCGGGGCGATGATGCGTCCGTCGAGCTCCGGTATGGCGACGCCCGAGGCGACGTCGAAGGGGCCGAGCCCCGCGTCGGAGGCCGCCCACTCGTCGCTCGACCGCCCGGTGGAGGGAGCCTGGACGACGGGGATGTCCAGCGCCGCCAGCTCCGAGATGTCCCAGCCTTCGCCCTCGGCTCCCCCTGGTGCGCCCGTCGTGCCGGCCGCCCCCGCCGCGCCCCCTGCGGCGAGCACCGTCGTGATGAGGACCCGGGCACCGTGGCGGCGGAGGAGCTCGACGATCGGCGCGGCAGCCCGATCGCGCAGCGAGTAGCACCAGATTGCGAGCGGTCGTCCCCCCGCAGCGCGCACGGCGGCGCACAGGTCGTCGACGAACTGGGTGTTCCCTGCGACCAGGTGGGCTCGGTAGAAGACGATGCCCACCACCGGCCCTGCTCCCAGTGGCTCCGGCTCTCGCCAGACGCCGTGGTCCGCGACCGGGCTGGGCGGCTCGAAGCCCCACCCGTCGAAGCAGACGGTGTCGGCCACGAAGCGCAGCAGCTGCTCGAGGTTGGCGGGGCCCCCGTAGGCCAGGTAGGCGAACGCCTCGGTGACCGTGGCGCTCGGCACGGTCGAGGCCGCAGTCAGCTCCGCGTCGGGGACCGCTTCCCCACTGAAGGCGAGCAGCGCGATCCCCCGTTCGGCGCACTCGGCTCGCAGGCGGTCGAACCCCTCCGCCCACGCCCGGCGACCGCCGAGGAGGCGGACCAGGACGCAGCTGACGCCCTCGAGATCGCCGACCGGGTCGGGCGCCCAGGTCGTCGCGGCGCTCACCGCGCGGAAGCCCTTCGGCAGGCCCTCGACCGCGGCACGCAGTGCGAGCAGGTCGGTACTCGCGGACACGATCACGTGGATCCGACCCGAGGCTGCGGCCGGCGTGCTCACGCGTGCACCTCTTGGCGAGAGCGAAGGCTGCAGCCTTCGCACGTGCGACCGCCCGACGTGCGGTACCACAGGCAGCAGGCGGAGCGCTGCCAACCCCAGTCTGGACCGTGCGTGTCGAACCACCCGGTGCCCGCCAGCCACGGCGTGTGCGCGAGCAGCTGATCGGCCCGGCGACGGATTCGCAGACGCTCGCCGGCGTCGCCGCGGTCTCGAGCCGAGCCCTCGACCGCCCGGAAGGCCGCCGCTGAGGAGGCTGCGACGTTGGCCCAGGCCAGTCGCTCTCCGAGGCGCTGCGATGCACGCGCGGCGGAGACGAACCCGACGAGGTGCGATGCGAACGCTGCCTCGGCGATCCCCTGGGCGTCCTCTGCCTCGCCGAGCGTGGTGGATCGGAAGCGCAGTGCCGTCGCACGGCCATCGCTGACGCGCACCGACGTCGCAGCGGCCGCGGGAGACGGCCAGGGCAGCCCGAGCGCGAAGGCCGCCAGGCTGACCGCAGTCACCCGGTAGGCGTAGGACTGGACGAGGAGGGATGCCGCAACGGTTCGATCGCCGGCGGTGTGTGACGCGCCCTCGTCGATCGCAGCTGCAAGGTCCTCGGGTCCGATGGCGTCGCACTCGTGCCAGCCGGCTTCCGCCTGCAGCGGATCTTGGCATGTTGCCCGCAAGTGGTCGACCCGGGCGCGCACGGCCGCGAGCACCTCTTCGAGACGGATGGTCACGCCACGGCTCCCTCGGAGAGGATCCGGTCGAGCGCCCTGAGGTCGAGGTGCGTCTCGAGGGTGTCGGCCAATCGGTCGATCCGCTGCTCGCGGGCGGCCGCGAACGATCCCGCGCACGCCACCTGCTTTCCCGCCTTCACTGCGACCCGTTCGAGGAAGGCCGCCCGTGCCGGGTCGGCCTCGAGCAGGCCGTGCAGCGTGGTGCCCCATACCGTGCCCCCGGCCGGGGTGGTGCCGATCGCGCCGTCTGCGGTTCCGTCGTCGAGGCTGACGAGGGCCCGCCCCGACGCGGCGACGACGCCGTGGTGGATCTGGTACCCGCTCGCTCGCCGTCCGAACAGGAGCCCGCGCCGCCGAAGGGTGACCTTGTCGGGACCGAAGGTCGTCACCGCATCCAGGAGGCCAAGACCTTCGACGGACTTCTCCGACGACTCCACGCCGTCGGGGTCGGTGATCGTGCGGCCGAGCATCTGGTAGCCGGCACAGATCCCGAGCACCGTGCCGTGGACCCCCGCGACGGCGCGGTCCAACCCGCGGCCCCGCAGCCAGGCCAGGTCGTCGGCGGTGCGCTTGGACCCGGGGATGACGAGGAGGTCCGGCTGCCCGACGTCGCGGGCGTCGGCGACCCAGCGCAGCCGCACTCCCGGCTCCAGCCGGAGCGGGTCGATGTCGGTGAAGTTGGCGATGTGGGGCAGCCGCACGACGGCGACGTCGAGCAGGTCCCCGGGCCCGGGCAGCAGGTTGCGATCGGGAAAGAGGTGAACCGCGACGCCATCCTCGTCTCCGGGGAGCACCTGGAGCGGACGCGCGAGGGCGAGCGAGTCCTCGCTGTCCGTCTCGGCTTCCTCCAGCCACGGCACGATCCCGAGGGTCGGCACGCCGGCACGCGCCTCGAGCCCGTCCGTCCCGCCGGAGAGGAGAGCCGGATCGCCGCGGAACTTGTTGATCACGAAGCCCTTCACCCGGCGGCGGTACTCGTCGGGCAGGAGGGCGACGGTCCCGAAGAGCGCGGCGAACACGCCGCCCAGGTCGATGTCGCCCACGACGACGGCCGGGAGGTCGGCCTCGTGGGCCAGTCGGAGGTTGACGATGTCGGTGTCGAGCAGGTTGATCTCGGCCGGGCTCCCCGCTCCTTCGAGGATCACCACGTCGTAGCGTGCGCGCAGCTCGGCGAGCGCCCCGAGGACCAGGCCGAAGAGCTCCGGCTTGAGCCGGTGGTACTCCGCAGCCGTCATCGTGCCGAGCGGTCGACCCATCACGACCACTTGACAGCGGTTGTCCCCCATGGGTTTGACCAGCACCGGGTTCATCGCGACCTCGGTTTCGATGCCGGCTGCCATTGCCTGCCAGGCCTGTGCCCGAGCGATCTCGTGACCCGATGGCGTGACCGTCGAGTTGTTCGACATGTTCTGCGCCTTGAACGGCGCCACCCGGGCCCCCTGCCGTGCGTAGTGGCGGCACAGGCCCGCCGTGATCGTGCTCTTTCCGGCATTCGACGTGGCGCCGCACACCATGACTGCGCCTGATGAGGGAGCCGATCCCGCCCGATGGTGCACCCTTGACGTCTCCCGCGTCGAGCTTTCCGCCGGCACAGGTGTCCTGGCTCCCGGATCGACGCTCTCCCCGGCCTTCCAATCCCGATGGACCGTGGCCTCAGCTGGGGGTTGCTCCCCGGTTACAGTTGCGGGACAGCCCCGGATTCTCACCGGCGTTCCCTGTAGCCGCCCCGGACGTTACCAGCCCTCGGTCGAACCCGCGAAACCGCTCTCACCTCCCGCCGCCGTGACCACCCCGCTTCGCGTGCTGCTGCTCGGGGGGACGACCGAGGCCAGCGGTCTGGCCGAGGCGCTGTCCGCACGCGACGACGTGTCGGTCGTGACCTCGTTGGCGGGACGGACGGCAGCGCCCACCGCCCTGCCCGGACACCGACGGATCGGCGGGTTCGGCGGCCCTGGCGGCCTGGTCGCGTACCTCAGGTCGGAGCGCATCACAGCGGTCGTGGACGCCACGCACCCCTTCGCCGAGGCGATGCACCAGGAGGCGTACGACGCCTGTCGCGAGGCCGGGGTACCGAGGCTCCGCCTTGAACGGCCTCGGTGGCAGGCGCAGGGGGGGGACCGCTGGACGGTGGTTGCCGACGTGGCAGCTGCCGCGGCCGCCATCTCGGCTGGTCCAGCGCGGCGGGTGTTCCTCACCACCGGTCGAGGCGACCTGGCTGCCTTCGTCCCCGGGGTCGACGGGCAACGCTGGTGGCTGGTTCGCTCGATCGATCCGCCGACGCGACTGCCGCTGCACCCTGCAGAGGTGATCCTCTCCCGTGGCCCGTTCAGCGTCGAAGGTGAGGCAGAGCTCATGGAGCTCCACCGGATCGACCTCGTCGTCACCAAGAACAGCGGCGGCGACGCCACCGTCGCCAAGCTCCATGCAGCTCGCCACCTGGATGTTGCCGTCCTCGTGATCGACCGGCCTCCTTCACCGCCCGGCCCGTCGGCTGCGACCGTCTCTGATGCGCTCGAGTGGCTGTGGGCCTCGCTCGGCCTCCGACCGGCCGATGAGGGACGGCCTCGGCCCGCGCTCAGGAACGGCTGGCGTCTCCGGCGGCGACCTCCGCGACGCCTCGACCGCTGACGGCGGCGGCGACCGCCTCGAGGGTCGGGCCGCTTGCGCCGCCGCGACTCTCGGTGGACAGCGCCGCAGCCACGTTGGCGAGGCGGGCGGCGGCCATCACGTCGTCTCCGGCCGCGAGCCGCGCCAGCATGGCGCCGACGTGGACGTCGCCGGCGCCGGTCGTGTCGACGGCGGCGGCTCGGTGCCCGGGCACGTGCGCGGGTGCCATCCCCTGACGGGCGACCCAGCAGCCACCAGGTCCGACCCGCACCACGGCGACGCCGCCGGGGGCGAGCTGCTCGGCGAGCGCTGCTGCCGCTGCCGCAGGCGTGCGCGCCCCGGTACGCACGGCAGCCTCGCGCTCGCTGGCGCTGAAGAGGTTCACGCGCCCGAGCACCGCCCCGACGGGGTCTCCGGGGGACCCCCCGAGCGGTCCGGGGTCCACGGCCAGGAGGTGCTCAGGGTCCAGTCCGCGCAGCCATGACGCGATCGCGGGTCCGGCGATGGGGTAGAGGAGGTCGTAGCCCGAGACGTAGACCGCGTCGCCGGCCTCCAGGACGACCTGCCGGAGGGAGCCGGCGTCGAGCCGCGACTCGATCCCGGGGGCGGTCACGAACGTGCGCTCACCGTCGGCTTCGACGATGCCGACGGTGAACCCCGTGTCTTCACCGGCGGCCGGCGGGATGAGGGCACGGATGCCGGAGAACTCGAGGTCTCGCGCCACTTGGCGCCCGAAGGCGCCGTCTCCGATCAGCCCTGCGTACGCACTGGGCAGGCCGAGGCGTGACGCCGCGCTCAGGACGTTGAACCCTCCGCCGCTGGCCAGGGTGCGGTCGTCGGCGATCACGTCACCGCCTCGCGTCGGCAGCGCGTCCACATGCACGAGGATGTCGAGGAGGATGCTGCCCACCAGTACCAGCCGGCTGACGGGAGCGGAGGCGGGGACGTACGCCTCCGGCGCGGGGCTCGCGGCCGGCGTTACGGCCGTCGCATCGTTGCAGGTGCTCGGAGGCGTCGGGGCCGACCAGCTCCGCCGCCGGCGTGCGATCGCGGTCAGCTCCCACCCGGCGATCGACACGGCTGCAGCCACCGCGAGCCCGAGCCCGAACCCGAAGCTCCCGTCGCCCACCAGCCCGCCGGCGAGCGGCCCGGTGTAGAGCGGCGACGAAGTGGTCACGAGCGCCACCGCTGAGCCGGCGGCGAAACCGGCCAGTCCCGGCACATCCACGGCCCGGGCGGCATCCACGGCTCGGGTGGCATCCACGGCCCGGGCGGCATGCACGGCCCGGGCGGCCACCGTGCCGGCAGGGGAGCGCCGGGCGGATGCTCGCGTGGTGCTGACCATGTCGGCCAGCACCACTCCGGCCCAGGCGCTGAGCGCGGTCGCGAGCAGCGTCAGGAAGCTCTCGAACGGGCCGAGGAACCCGGAGCGGCCGATCATGAGCCACAGCCCGGCTCCGCACACCACGACGCCGTCGACCAGGACGGTGCGGCTGCGGCGGATCCGGACGCCGAGCGCGAGCAGCGTCAGGCCCGACGAGTAGCAGGCCAAGTCGGACTCGGCGAGCATGCCGCCGGCCGCGACCAGCAGGAAGGGCGTGGAGATCCACGCGGGGAGCGCCGCTCCGATCGGCCCGACCGGATCGAGGGCGGTTGCCAGGCCGTGGACCTTCGTGCTGAGGAGGTAGCCGGTGACGACCAGCACCGCGGTCGGCAGCGCCGCACCGCTCGTGACCCAGCCGACGACCGATCGGGCCCGCTCGTCCAGCGGCAGGTAGCGGCTGTAGTCGGGGGCGAGGTTGACCCAGCTGATGCCGGTCCCCGCTGCCAGGATCCCGCCGGCCACCAGCACGGTTCGCAGCGACGCCGGGTGTCCCGCGGCCAGCCGGCCGACGTCGACGTGCACCAGGAGCACGGGGAGAACGGCGACGGTGAGGAGGCCGAACCCGATGGCCGCGAGCCGCTGGAAGCGCAGGATCGCGCCGTGGCCGAGCACGCCGAGGACGAGTGACGCGCCGATCATGACGCCGAGCGCCGACGCGTCCACGACCGCTCCGGCCTGCACGTCGAAGACCGCGTGCGCTGCAGCGACCAGAGCCCACGCGCCGATGACCGACGTCACCACCTCCCAGCCCAGCACGCTCACCCAGCCCACTGCCGCCGCGACGAGGTTGCCGGTCCGCCCCATTGCTCGGCGCGAGAGCACGAGGGCCGGCATCCCGGCGCGCTGGCCGGCCACCGACACCGCTCCGACCAAGAGGAACGACACCGTCGTCGCTGCGGCCGCGGTCACCAGCGCCTGGACCAGGTCGAGGCCCATCGCAGCGAGGATCGCGCCGAAGACGACCCCGAGGATCCCGAGGTTCGCGGCGAACCAGACTGCGAAGAGGCTCCTGGCGCGTCCATGGCGCTCGTCGGGGGGCACCGCCTGGATGCCACGCTGCTCGATCCAGGCGTGTCCCGTCACCGGCGGCGCACTGTAGCGCGACCTTCCGTCGCCGGGCGGGGGTGCTCCCGGTGGGCTGCGCTACCATCATGGCGCTGCAGTGCTCGGGAAGCCGGTGCGAGCCCGGCGCGGTCCCGCCACTGTGACCGGGGAGCGCCCCCCACGACGCCACTGGACCCGCCGGGCCTGGGAAGGCGGGGTGCGCGCCGATCCGGGAGCCAGGAGACCGGCTGCAGCGGTAAGGTGCCTCGTTCCACGGGAGATGGATGATGGGCTCGGCGCTGGTCGGTGTCGGGGTAGGTCCCGGCGATCCCGGCTTGATCACGATCAAGGCCCTGTCGGAGCTACGTGCTGCCGGCCGCGTGTTCGGGCCGAGCATGGCGGTCGACGTCGTCGGGCGTGCCGAGTCGATCGTGCGGCAGGCTGCCCCCGACGTCGTGGTGGAGCGGCTGGTGTTCGCCATCGTGGAGGACGCCGTCGCTCGTCGTGCCGCCCACGAGCGTGCGGCCGACCGCGTCGCCGAGTGCCTCGCAGCCGGCGAGCGCGTCGCGTTCGTGACCCTCGGTGACCCGAACGTCTACAGCACCTTCCACCACCTGGCCGCCCGGGTGCTCGAGCGGAGCCCCGGAACGCCGGTGGTGACCGTGCCGGGGATCTGCGCGTTCCAGGACCTCGCGGCGCGCAGCGGCACCGTGCTGGTCGATGGCGTGGAGCGGCTCCACCTGGTCAGCGCCGTCGCCGGGCCCGAGGCCGTCGAGGCCCCGCTCGCCGATCCCGAGGCCGCGGTCGTGGTGTACAAGGGCGGTCGGCACCTCCCCGCCTTGGCCGAGCGCCTGCGTGCGGCGGGTCGCCTCGACGGCGCGGTGGTCGGCGAGCTCCTCGGCCTGCCCGGGGAGCGGGTGGAGTCGCTCGCTCTCGTTGCAGCCGCCCCGGGTGCCTACCTTTCCTCCATCCTCGTGCCACCACGTCGCGAGGGCATCGGCGAGGCGGCTGGCACCGAGACGGGCATCGGCGAGGCGGCTGGCACCGAGGCGGGC
Source organism: Actinomycetes bacterium (assembly GCA_021845725.1). GTDB lineage: Bacteria > Actinomycetota > Acidimicrobiia > Acidimicrobiales > RAAP-2 > JAJYVT01. The sequence goes on from JAJZVL010000003.1 coordinate 47,099, forward strand.
GAGCCGTGATCTCGTTCGTCGGCGCCGGGCCCGGTGCGCCGGACCTCATCACCCTGCGCGGGCGTGACCGCCTCGCGGCTGCCGACGTCGTGATCTGGGCCTCGTCTCTGGTTCCCGAAGCCGTTCTGGCGCACGCCCGGCCGGACGCCGCCGTGCACGACTCCAAGACCATGACGCTCGAGGACGTCCTGGCCGTCTACGCGGCCAACGCCGACGCGGCGGTGGTCCGGCTGCACTCCGGCGATCCGTCGATCTACGGGGCCATCCAAGAGCAGATCGACTGGTGCGTGGCCCAGGGGCGGGATTTCGAGATCGTGCCCGGGGTCAGCTCCCTCGGCGCCGCTGCGGCCGCGGTCGGACGGGAGCTGACCATTCCCGGCGTCGCCCAGAGCGTGGTGCTCACGCGCCTCGCAGGACGGACCGCCGCCAGCATGCCGAGGCGCGAGCACGTCGCCGCGTTCGCCGCCGCGGGCCCGACCCTCGCGGTGTTCCTGTCGGCGGCCCGGCCGGTCGAGCTGCAGCGCGAGCTGCTGGCCGCCGGCTCCGCCTACGAGCCCGCTACGCCTGCCGCCGTGGTGGTGCGGGCGACGTGGCCCGACGAGCAGGTGGTGCTGACGACGGTCGGAGCGCTGCCCGAGGCCATCGCGAGCACCGGCGCCCGCACGACGGTGCTCGTGCTGGTGGGGCCGGCGCTCGAGGGCGCCGGAGCGCGGAGCCGTCTCTACTCGCCGTCGTTCGCCCACGCCCACCGCCGCCGCTCCGCTCCAGGGACCACGACGGGTCGTCCCGCGTGACCCGGCCGCGAACCGCCCAGCGCCGGCTCAACGGCACCGTGGCGTGCGTGTCGGTCACCGAGGCGGGCCGGATGATCGCCGGGCGGCTGCCGTTCCCTCACCACCACGGCGACGCAGCCGGGACGATTCGCCGACTGTGGGCAGAGGTCGACGGCCTCGTCCTGCTGCTGGCAGCGGGTGCGGCCGTGCGCATCGTGGCGCCGCTGCTCTCGGGGAAGGGGGAAGACCCTGCGGTGGTCTGCGTGGACGAGTCGGCGCGCTGGGCCGTGGCGCTCGTCGGCGGCCACGGCGGTGCCAACGCGCTGGCCCGCGAGGTCGCCTCCTTGCTCGGTGCCGAGGCGGTCGTCACCACCGCGACCGATGCCACGGGGACTCCGGCGCTCGACCTGATCCCCGGCTTCCGAGCAGCGGGCGACGTCGCCGGAGTGACCGCCGCCCTGCTGGACGGGCGTTCGCCCGTGGTGGAGGTGGCCCTGCCCGGGTGGCCCGGCCCGGCCGCGCTCGCCGGCGGTGCAGGCCCCGAGCGGGTCATCGTGACCGACGCGGTGCACCCCGCCGAGGCAGGGGTGGCCGTGCTGCACCCCCCGTCGCTGGTGGTCGGGGTGGGGTGCTCCGCGAGGGCCGATCCCGCCGACGTCGACGCGCTCGTCGAGCGTGCCCTCGGGGGTGCAGGACTGGCCAGGGCCAGCGTCGGGTCGGTGGCGACCATCGACCGGCGTCGCGACCACCCGGCAGTCGCCTCTCTCGGCCTCGAGGTACAGGCGTTCTCGGCGACGGAGCTCGGCGTTGTCGCGGTGCCGAACCCGAGCGCCGCCGTCGCCGACGCGGTCGGCACCCCGAGCGTCGCCGAGGCAGCCGCCCTGCTCGCCGCCGGCCCTGGCGCGTCGCTGGTGGTGGCAAAGCAGCGATCGGCGGTCGGGACCGTGGCCGTAGCCCGGCGCGCGACGCCGGCCGGCCGTCTGTCGGTGGTGGGGATCGGCCCTGGCGGTGCCGCGCATCGGACCCCGGCCGCGGTTGCCGCCGTGCGCCACGCCGAGGTCGTCGTCGGCTACGGGCCGTACCTCGACCAGGTCGGCGACCTGCTGACGGCGTCGCAGGCCGTGGTCCGCTCCCCGATCGGCAGCGAGGCGCCCCGTGCGCGCCTGGCGCTGGCCCAGGCTGCCGCCGGTCGGCAGGTCGCCCTCGTCTGCTCCGGCGACGCGGGCGTCTACGGCATGGCGTCGCTCGTCGTCGAGCTGGCCGGCGCCGAGGCGCCAGGTGTGCAGGTCGACGTGGTGCCCGGGGTCACCGCCGCGCTCGCCACCTCGGCCTTGCTCGGAGCGCCGCTCGGCCACGATCACGTCGCGATCAGCCTGTCGGACCTCCTCACGCCGTGGGAGGTGATCGAGCGGCGGCTGCGCGCCGCGGCCGAGGCGGACCTGGTGGTCGTCCTGTACAACCCGCGCTCGACCGGCCGCACCTGGCAGCTGCCTGCCGCGCTCGACATCCTGCGGGGACACCGGCCGCCGGCGACGCCGGTGGGGCTCGTCACCGACGCCACCCGACCCAGCCAACGCGTGGTGTGCACCACGCTCGCCGAGGTCGACCCGGAAGATGTCGGGATGACGACCTGTGTCCTGGTCGGATCCACCACCACTACGACCGTTGCGGGGCGTATGGTCACCCCCCGGGGGTATCGGACGTGATCGCCCACCCCATCGAGCAGGAGAGCTATCGGATCCTCGCCGAACGTCTCGACCTGTCCGGCCTGGCGCCGATCAGCCGGGCGGTCGTCGCCCGCGTGGTGCACGCCACCGCCGACGTCGCGCTGGCCGCCACCATGGTGCTCGACGAGGCGCAGCTGCGCTCGGCGGTCGCGATGCTGCGCGACGGCGCCCCGGTGGTCTCCGACGTGACGATGGTGGCGGCCGGGATCACCGGCCGCGACGCCCGCTGCTTCCTCGACCGGGTACCTCCCTCCGGCGCGCTCGACGCGCCGGCGGTCGTCGGCGGAGCAGCGCCGGCGACCCGAAGCGCCCGGGCGATGCGCCTCGCGGCGGCGGCGCATCCGGACGGGGCGGTCTTCGTCGTCGGCTGCGCACCGACGGCGCTGGTCGAGCTGATCGCCCTCTCGGCAGCAGGAAGGCTCGATCCCGGGCTCGTCATCGCCCTGCCGGTGGGGTTCGTGGGGGCGGCGGAGTCCAAGGCGGCCCTGCGGGCCAGCGGGCTGCCGGCGATCAGCAACGTCGGTGAGCGGGGCGGATCGGCAGCTGCGGCGGCGGCCTGCAACGCGCTCATCCGGGTTGCCGAGGAAGGCCGCAGTGCCTGAGGCCGTGCTGCTCGTGGCCCATGGGTCGCGGTCGTCCGCGGGGCGCGACGAGCTGCTCGCGCTGGCGGGCGGTGTCGCCGCGGCGCGCGCGGGCACGCAGGTGCGTACCGGTTTCCTCGAGATGAGCGACCCGCCGGCGTCGAGGGTGCTCGACGAGCTTCTCGACGGCGGTGCTCACGACGTGACCGTGGTTCCGCTCATGCTCTTCGCCGCCGGGCACGCCAAGTCCGACGTGCCCGCGCTCGTCCTGGACGCGCGGGCCCACCATCGGGGAGCACGCATCGTCTACGGTCGCCCGCTGGGGGTCGACCACGCGCTCTTGGCGCTGGCGCGGCGACGGCTCCAGGCTGTCGGTGCCCAGGGCCTTCCTCTGGCGATGCTGGCTCGGGGCACCTCGGACCCCGATGCGAACGCCGAGGCCTGGCGAGCCAGCCGGTTGTTGGCTGACATGAGCGAGACGCAGCTGGTCGTGACCGGCTTCTCGGGGCTGACGTGGCCGACCGTCACCGGTGCGCTCGAGCAGCTGCGACGGCTGGGCGCTCGGCGCATCGCCGTGTTCTCCTGGTTCCTCGCGACCGGCGTCCTGCTGGACCGCATGCGTGACGAGTGGGAGGCGTTCGCATCGGCGACCGGCGTCGGAGTGCTCGACGCCGGGTACTTCGGCGTCGAGCCGGAGCTGGTCTCGCTGGTATGGGCGCGCGTCGACGAGGCCGCTGCGGGCGCAGTCGTGGTGAACTGCGACGTCTGCGCGTACCGACGGCCGTTCCCCGGCGTGTCCGATCGCGTCGGGATGCCGCTCGGCGTCGGCCACTCGCACCTTGCCGCCGAGCACCGCCACCACGCCGGCGACCACTCCGGCGACCACGCCGGCCACGACTCCGGCGACCACGCCGGCCACGACTCCGGCGACCACGCCGGCCAGGAGCTGCGGCGACCACGCCGGCCAGGAGCTGCGGCGTGCTGACGAGGGCTTCACAGAGGCATAGCGCGCGAGGCCGAACACGCCAGGATCGGCGCGATCCGTCGGGCGCTACTGTCGCGCCCGTGCCGCAGCCGTCACGGCTCCTCGTGAACACCGGTCAGGGGAAGGGCAAGAGCTCCGCCGCGTTCGGGGTGATGGGTCGGGCCTGGGCGAGGGGCTGGACGGTGGGCGTCGTCCAGTTCGTGAAGAGCGACAAGTGGCAGGTCGGCGAGCGCAAGCTCGCGGCCCATCTCGGGATCGACTGGCATACCCTGGGCGACGGGTTCACCTGGGAGTCCGAGGACCTCGGCGCGACCGAGGCCAGGGGCCGGCACGCGTGGGGCGTGGCTGCCGAGATGATCTCCTCGGGCCGCTACGACCTGGTGATCCTCGACGAGGTCACCTACATCGTGACCTACGGCTGGGTACCGGTTGCCGATGTCGTGGCGGTTCTCGCCTCGCGGCCGGAGCGGACCAATGTGATCGTCACCGGGCGCGGCGCCCCTGAGGAGATCGTGGCGCTGGCGGACACGGTGACCGAGATGGTCAAGGTGAAGCACGCGTTCGACCAGCACATTCGCGCTCGCAAGGGGATCGAGTATTGACCGTCCTCGGCCCGCGCCTCGTCGTGGCGGGCACGCATTCGGGCGTGGGGAAGACCGCGGTGGCGACCGGCCTGATGGCGGCGTTCCGTCGGCGCGGTTGGCAGGCCGCGTCCGCCAAGGTCGGTCCGGACTTCATCGACCCCGGCTACCACTCGATCGCGACGGGCCGCCCGGCGCGCAACCTCGACCCGTGGATCTGCGGCACGGAGCTGATGGGTCCGCTCGCGGCCAGGGCCGGCGAGGGTGCCGACCTGCTGGTCGTCGAAGGGGTCATGGGCCTGTTCGACGGCGCGGCGGATCGGACCCCTTCCTCGACGGCCGAGGTGGCCAAGTGCATCGACGCCCCGGTGGTCCTCGTCGTCGACGCGGCATCGGTGAGCCATTCGGTCGCGGCCCTCGTCCACGGCTATCGCACCTGGGATCCCGCGGTGCGCGTCGCCGGGGTGATCTTGAACCGGGTGGGGAGCGACGACCATGAGGCGATGCTGCGGGCCGCGCTGGGCGAGTCGGGCGTGCCCGTGTACGGCGCGCTGCGGCGTGACGACTCGATGCGGTGGCGTAGCCGCTACCTCGGACTGCGGCCGGTCGCCGAGGATCCTGCCGGAGTGCGCTGCGCGCTCGACCGTCTCGCCGCGGCGATCGCCGGGAGCTGCGACCTGGAGGGGCTGGTCCGCCTGGCGCGATCGGCTCCTCCGCTGCTCGCTGCCCCGCCGCCCGAGCCTCGGCGCGTCGTGGGCGAGAAGGGCTCGCCTCGGGTGGCGGTCGCCGCCGGCGCCGCCTTCAGCTTCTCCTACCCGGACAACCTCGAGGCGCTTGGTGCCGCCGGGGCGGAGCTGGTCAGCTTCGACCCCTGCCTCGACGAAGGGCTGCCGGCGGGAACGTCTGCGGTGCTCGCCGGCGGCGGGTTCCCCGAGCTGTACGCCGAAGCCCTGGCCGACAACCTGCCGATGCTCGGGTCCATGGCCGACCACCATCGCCGCGGCGGGGTGACCTGGGCCGAGTGCGGCGGGCTCCTGTGGCTGGCTCGCAGCCTCGACGGGTCCGCGATGGCCGGGGTGGTCGACGCGGACGCGACCATGGGCGGCGGGCGCGTTCTCGGCTACCGTTCGGCGACGACGACCTGCCGGTCCCCGCTGGGCCCGGCAGGCACGGAGATCCGGGGGCACGAGTTCCACTACTCCGCGACCGACCCAGACGGCGACGCCATGGTGCTCACCGGCCGGCACGGGACGACGACCGGGGGGTTCGCCACCCCGAGCTTGCTCGCTTCCTACCTGCACGTGCACCTCGCTGCCTACCCGGCCATCGCCGAGGCGTTCGTGTCGGCCGCCGCCCGGTCCTCGCCAGGCTTCGAACAGGCGTCGTCGGCCCAGCGATGACCCCTGCGGCCACCCCGCCGCCAGACGACGGCGGGGCACCGATCGCCGTCGTCGGCCTTCACGGCGGCCACGCCTTCGGCACCGGCGCCGTCGAAGCCATTGCCGCCGCCGACGTCGTCGTCGGCTCGTCACGCCAGCTCCGCTCGACTGCCCCCCTGCGCGCACCCGAGGCGGACACCGTCGTCCTGGCAGGATCCATGGATGTAGCGCTCACGCGCGTGACGCACGCAGCACAGGCCGGCAGGAGGGTCTGCGTCCTTGCGTCCGGCGACCCCGGCTTCTTCGGCATCGTCAGGGTGCTGGCGGCAACGGTGGGGAGCGGGCGCCTTCGCGTGCACCCGGCCCCGAGCTCCGTGTCGCTCGCGTTCGCGAGGCTGGGTCTCAGCTGGGACGCCGCCGTCGTCGTCTCTGTCCACGGCCGACGGCTCGCCGACGCGGTGGGCGCCGTGCGCTCGTCGGCTCACCGGCCCGTCGCGGTCCTCACCTCGCCGGACAACCCGCCGCAGACCGTCGCTGCGGCGCTGATTGCGGCTGGAGAACCGACGGGGTCCGAGGGGAGCGCCGTGGTCGCTTCGCGCCTTGCCGAAGAGGACGAATCGGTCACGGTCGCAGATCTGGCGACGATCGCGAAGGGAGCCTTCGACCCGATGTCCGTGCTGATCCTCACCGGTCGGAGCCGTCACCGAGCGGCTCGAAGCCTTGCGTGGGGACTGCCGGAAGCCGATTTCGACCACGCAGCCGGGATGATCACGAAGGCCGAGGTGCGCGCCGTGGCGCTCGGGAAGCTCGACCTGCCTGCGCACGGGGTGCTGTGGGATGTCGGTGCCGGCAGTGGGTCGGTCGGGATCGAGTGCGCCCGGCTCCGTCCCGGTCTCGAGGTCTTCGCCGTCGAGCGCGATCCTGCGCAGGCGCAGAGGATCCGGGCGAACGCCGCCCGCCACGCCGTGAGCTTCCCGGTGATCGAGGGGAGCGCTCCGGACGCGCTGGCCGGTCTTCCCGACCCCGACCGCGTCTTCGTCGGAGGCGGGGGGATCGAGGTTCTCGACGCTGCCCTCGGCCGCCTCGGGCCCGCGGGCGTCGTGGTTGCCACCTACACCGTCGTCGACCGAGCCGCGGCGGCTGCGTCGAGGCTCGGCAACCTGGTGCAGCTGGCGGTCAGCCGGGGGGTGATGATGACGACAGGAGGCCCTGGCGTGCGACTGCGCGCCGAGAACCCGGTGTTCATCTGCTGGGGTCCAGATGCCGGTGCGGCCGAGACATGAGCACGGCAGCCGCCACCAGGCTCTCGAGATGACCGGCATCGCGGTGATCGGCGTGGGCATGGGCGAGCCCGAGCACCTCACCGGCCAGGCGGTGGCGGCGCTCAACAGCGTCGACGTCTTCTTCGCTCTCGACAAGGGCTCCGCAGCCGACGAGCTCTTCCATCTTCGCCACGACCTGTGCCGGCGCGTCATCACGTCGCACCCGTACCGGTTCGTCGACGTGGAGGATCCACGCCGGGATCGCGGCGCCGCCGACTACGGTCGAGCCGTCGCCGACTGGATCGCTGCCAGGGCCACTGCGCTCGGTGAGGCGATCAGGCGAGAGCTCGGGCCAGGTGAGCGCGGGGGATTGCTTGCCTGGGGGGATCCCGCGTTCTACGACAGCACGCTGCGGGTTCTCGACGCGCTCCTCGACCCGGTGGACGTCGAGGTGATCCCCGGGCTGAGCAGCATCCAGATGCTGGCCGCTGCCCACCGGATCTCCTTGACGCGGGTCGGTCGGCCCGTGCAGGTGACGACCGGACGTCGCCTGGCGGCCTGCGGCTTCCCGTCCGACTGCGACGACGTCGTCGTCATGCTCGACCCAGAGTGCTCCTTCCGTGACGTGGACCACGTCGGCGTGACGATCTACTGGGGTGCCTACCTCGGGAGCGAGCACCAGATCCTGATCTCCGGCGAGCTGGATGCCGTCGCCGACGAGATCGTGGCGGCGCGGGCAGAGGCCAAGCGCCGCCGGGGTTGGGTGATGGACACCTACCTGCTGCGCCGCAGCTCGTAGCGCGCGGGGCCCGTCGACTGCCCGGCTCAGGCTCCGTGCTCCCCGACCGCGGCGGTTTCCTTGCGTGCGCGGATGGCCGTCAAGAGCAGCTGGGCGGCCAGGCTGGCACCGACGCCTTCTCCTGAGCGCAACCGCAGCTGGAGCAGCGGCTCCACCCCGAGCTCGACCAGCACCCGCTCGTGTGCTGCCTCCCGGCTGCGTTGGCCTGCGATCAACGCGCTGTGGACCGCCGGTTCGAGGCGCATCGCGACCAGCGCGGCCACGGAGGTGACCAGCCCGTCGAGGACCACGGGAACCCGAGCACCGGCGGCGGCCACGGTGAGCCCTGCGAGGAACGCGAGCTCCGGACCGCCCACCGCGGCGAGGGCCACCTCCGGCCTCGAGAGCCCCTTGCCATGAGCGGACCGGGCGCGCGCCAGCCCCTTTTCCACGACGTCTCGCTTGCGTCGGAGCATCGCCGAGTCGGATCCCGCGCCCAGCCCGACGGCCTGGTCTGGATCCATCTCCACCAACGCGCACGCCAGGGCAGCGGCGACGGTCGTATTGCCGATGCCGACCTCCCCCAGGCAGACGAGGCCATCTCGGGCGACCCGCCTCCCGACCTCCTCCCCTGCCTGCAACAACGTGGCAACGTCGGAGGGGTCGAGCGCGTCGGTGGTCACGATGTCGCCCGGAGGGCGGGTGGCGGTGGGGTGTGCCGCTTCGACGGCCAGGCCGGCCGCGCGCGCGGCCGCTGCCCCGAGGGAGACGCCAGCACGAGTGGCTGCGAGGACGTCGGCCGTCACCGACGGGGAGAACGCGGAGATGCCGTACCGCGTCACCGGGTGGTCCCCGGCTGCGACCACGAGGGTCCCTGAGCTCGGCGGGTCCGGACGAAGCGCCAGGACCCGGTCGATCGCGAGGTCGAGGACCCCGAGCGATCCTGGGACGGTCAAGCGGCGGTCACCCTCGTCACGCGCGGCGACGACCGCTGCCGGGTGGGGACCGGCAAGGTGCGACACCGGCGTCGCGGGTCCGCCGGTGACAGGCCAGCGCTCCTCGATGACGACATCGTCGAGGGGCAGCCGTTCCGACCAGCCGTGCCGCTCCAGTCCGGGGCTGGGCGGTCGCTCGTCCGGCCAGCCGATACAGAGCCAGCCCAGCGTCTCGACCCCCTCTGGCAAGCCGAGCAGCCCTGCCAGATCTTCGGGCTGGAAGAGCGTCACCCATCCGAGGCCGAGCCCGACGGCGCGTGCCGCCAGCCACATGTTCTCGACCGCGCACGCGCAGCTCCACATGTCGGTGTCGGCGAAGCTGGCGCGCCCAAGGACGCCCGCAGCCGGCACTCGCCGGTCGCAGGCCACGACCACCCCGAGAGGCGCCTCCCGGATGCCGTCGAGCTTCAGGTCGAGAAGCCGGGACCTTCGCTCCTCCGTGAGCATGCCGGCCTGCCGGAGCCGCTCGCGGTCGGCGATCTGCGCCGCTCGGTCGCGCGTGGCCTGGTCTCGCACGACGATGAACCGCCACGGCTGGGAGTGCCCGACGGAGGGAGCCTGATGTCCCGCGGTGAGGATCCGGCGCAGGATGTCGGAGGGTACCTCGTCGGGACGGAAGCGGCGCACATCCCGACGCGCCGCGACCACCTTGTGCAAGGCCTCCACCGTCGACGCATCGAAGGACCATCCTCGAGGGTGCGCCGCGCGCTCGGCCGCAGACGTCGGATCACCGATCAAGGGGACCGGGCGCGGCCACACGGCTCCGTCCATGCGCACGAGGCTAGAGCCACCGCGCGCATGCGGGCGCGGTGGACGACGACGGTGCCCCGGTCACCGTGGATCAGGACCTGGACCCGATCGGTGCTCCTGAGCGGCGCTCTCCTCACCGAGCGAGAGGTAGCTCTCGTCTTCTTGAGCCGTGTGCAGCCGCAGGACGGCGTAGAGGCCGTAGAGCAGCCCGCGAAGCTCGACGGTGTCCTCCTCGTCGAGACCCTCGGCGCCGACCTCGTCCAAGAGCTGGCCGAGGCGTCGCACCTGGTGGGCGATCTCCACGTGCTCACGGCTCATCGGTCCGGTCGGGTTCGCGCCGCCGATCGCCCGGTCGAGCGCGGGGTAGAGCTCCCGGTCCTCTGCCTCCTCGTGGGGGAGGACCTCGTCGACCAGCAGCCGGTACACCTGGCGCGCCTGCGCCAGGGCAGCGGAGGCGTCGACCGTTCCGAGCGTGTCGGCGACCGCCCGCAGGCGCTCGGTCACCGCCCGGATGGACGCGTGCTCCTCGCGGAAGCGGCGAGCCAACGCCGAGCCTTCCTCGTCGAGGCGTCCGGGCTCGGGCCCGGGCCGCAGCGCCCGGAGCGCGTTCAGGATGACCGTCACGTCGATCCCCTCTTGCAAGAGGGCTCCCCACACCGCTGGCAGCCGCCCCAGGCCGGCGGCCGCCATCGCTGCCAGCGACATGGCCATGCCAGTGACGACGCTCTGGAGGGCGATTCGCCGGGTCCGCGCGGCGATCGAGCGCACCTGGGCGAGCCGGTCGAGCCGGTCGGTCATGAGCACCATGTCGGCTGCTTCCGAGCTGACGGTCGCGCCGCGCGCCCCGACCGCCACCCCTACGTCGGCCAGCGCCAGCGCCGGAGCATCGTTGATGCCGTCGCCGACCATGACGGTTGGCGCGTGCCGCCGTTCCTCACGCACCACGTCGAGCTTCTCGACCGGAGAGCGCTCGGCCATGACCTCGTCCACCCCGATCACGGCGCCGACCGTCTCGGCGACCTCGTGGCGGTCGCCGGTCACCATCACGATGCGGTCGATGCCGGCTTGTCGCAGGGCCCGGACCGTCCGGGCCGCATCCGTTCTGATCGGGTCCTCGAGGATGAGGACGCCGGCCGGTTCTTCGTCGACCGAGACGAAGACGGTCATGGTGCCGTCGAGCCGGGCTCGGCGGCGCGCAGCCTTGGCCCACGACGGATTGCCCGTGATGCCCACCCACGCTGCCTTGCCGACCGCGACCGAGCGGTCGCCGACCTTGCCGCGGATGCCCTGTCCCGCCACCTCCTCGACCGCCTCGGGCAGCACGAGCGGCAGTGCTCGCGCTTCGGCCGCTTTGACCACCGCGCTTGCCAGGACGTGGGGCGACATCTGGTCGAGGGACGCGGCGAACCCCAGCACTGCGTCGGCGGTGTGGGTCTCGGCCGCGACGACCGACGCCACCTCGGGCCGGCCGGCGGTGAGCGTGCCGGTCTTGTCGAACAGCAGGGTCGTGCACGACGCCAGCCGTTCGAGGACACCGCCACCTTTTACGACGATGCCCCGGCGTGCGGCCTGGGAAAGCCCTCCGACCAGGGCGACCGGCGCGGCCAGGATGAGCGGGCAGGGAGTGGCGACCACGAGGACCGCGACGGCTCGGACCGCTCCCCCGGCAGCCCAGGCGATCCCGGAGCCGGCCAGGGTGAGCCCGAGGAACCAGAGCGCATAGCGGTCGGCGAGCCGGACGAACGGCGGCTGTGCCGCCTCGGCTTGCTGGACCAGCCGGACGATCCCCGAGTACGTGCTCTCTGCAGCGGTCGCGGTTGCCCGGAGATCGAAGGGCGGACCTGCGTTGGCCGACCCGCTACGGACGGGCTCGCGCGCCTCGCGCTCGACAGGGATCGACTCGCCGGTCAGGGCCGACTCGTCCAGGACCGCTGCCGACTCGAGGTTCCCGTCGACCGGCACGAGCTCACCAGAGCCGACCATGACCCGGTCTCCGACCGTGATCCGCTCGAGGGGAACCGTCTCGAGCCCCGAGCTCGTGTAGCGGTGGGCGATCCGCGGCGAGCGCTCGAGCAGGGCCCGCAGGTCGTGCCGGGCCCGCCCCGCCGCCCAGGACTCCAGGGCCCGGCCGGTCACGAGCATGGTGCTCACCACTGCCGCGGCCAGTCCCTCCCCGGTCCCAAGGGTTCCGACGAGGGCGAGCAGGGCGATGAGGTCCACCCCGATCCGCGCTCGTCGCAGGCTGTCGATCATCGTCCACAGGGAGTAGACCGCGCCGAACGCACCCGTGGCGTCCCACGCCACGTCGCCTCCTGCGGGAAGGCCGGCCATGTGCAGTGCCCCGCCGACCGCCAGCCCGGCCAAAGTCGCTCCCAGGAGCGCGACCGGGTAGCGCTGGACGAGCGCGGCGCAGCGTGGCCCGATCGAAGGAGTGCTCACCTGCCCATCCTGACTTGTCGCGACCTGCTATTGACGGGCGAGCCGTCAGGCGACCCGCCGAGGTGGTCAGCGGCTCAGCTCTGGCCCGTGGGCGTGCGCGGTGATCCCTCGAGGTCGATGTGCTGGCGCACCCGGTCCGCGAGCGCTGAGGGGATGACGCTATCGGGATCGTGCAAGGAGCCCAGGGAGGTCGTGGCCGCGACGAGCGACCGGTACAGGGGTGGGCACGTGGCGCACCGGGCGAGATGGGCCTCGAGCGCGGCGCGCTCTGCCGCTTCGAGCTCTCCGTCGACGTAGCTCGACACCTGTCGACGAGCCTCCCAGCAGCTGAGGGGAACGCCAGCGTTCGCCGTTCGCCGCTGTCCTCCTTGGGCCAGGGCACTCACGAGCATCATCCTTCCTCGTCGGATCCGCTGCTTGGCCGCAGCGACAGAGATGCCGAGCACGCGTGCGACCTCGTTCGCCGGCCACCCTTCTGCGTCGTGGAGCACCACGGCACTCCGGTAGTGCTGGGGGAGATGGATGAGCGCGTCCCGAAGATCGGCTGCGGACTCCGCACGTTCGGCCACGGTCGCGGCGTCGACGCTGTAGCCCTCGTCACGCCAGCGGGTCTCCACGTCTTCGACACTGAGCTCGTGTGCGTGATGGCGAGCCCGGTCGATCGCCAAATGGTAGAGGACCTGGTGAAGCCAGGTCCGGATCGTCGCCTCGCCCCTGTACTGCTCGCCTCGCTCGAGGGCCCGCACGACGGCGTCACCGACGAGGTCCTCTGCCTCCGCCTCGTTGGCCGTGATCGAGCGTGCGTACCGGTACAGCCCAGGGAGCTCCGCCGCCACTTGGGCGGCGAAGCTCCCGCTCGGCTCGGACGGTCCGTCGGCGACCACGCGGCCAGTCTTGCGCTCAGGCTGCCCGGTGCAAGTGCGAGATCCGGCGCCCTTCGGCGTCGGTGTCCCGAGCCCCGGTCGTCCGGATCCTCAGAAGGCTGTAGAGGGGGCAGTACCCGCTGGCCGAGGTCACGACCATCACGGCCGCCACTGCGAGCAACACGATGCCCCAGGCCGTCGTGAAGCCCAGCACACCACTGCCTGCAACCGCCCCTGCTGCCACGACCACCCGGAGGGCTCGGTCCGTCGTTCCCATGTTCCTCTTCATGGCTTGCTCCTTTGCTCGAAACGCTCAGAACCAACAACTCATAGACGAACGAGCCATGAAAAGAGATACATCCCCTCCTCCTGCCCGGCGTCTCCGCCGGCTCACTCCACCCGCTCGAACACCGCGGCGATCCCCTGTCCGCCGCCGATGCACATCGTCTCGAGCCCGAAGCGAGCCTGTCGGCGGTCCATCTCTCGCAGGAGCGTGGTGAGGATGCGGCAGCCCGTCGCGCCGATCGGATGACCGAGGGAGATGCCCGAGCCGTGCACGTTCAGGCGCTCGAGCTCGTCGTCGGAGAGCTTCCACTCGCGCAAGACGGCAAGCACCTGAGCTGCGAACGCCTCGTTCAGCTCGATCAGGTCCATGTCGGCGAGGGACAATCCTGCGCGGCCGAGCGCCTTGGCGCTTGCCGGCACGGGCCCGATGCCCATGCGCTCGGGCTCGACGCCGGCGACGGCCCACGAGACGAGGCGACCGAGGGGTCGCAGGCCGAGCTCTTCGGCGAGGTCTGGATGCGTCACGACGCACACGGCCGCTCCGTCGTTCTGCCCCGAGGCGTTGCCCGCCGTCACGGTCGCCTCGGGATCCTGGCGCTGCAGCACCGGGCGCAACGCGCCGAGGGCGTCGAGGGTCGTGTCGCCACGCGGATGCTCGTCGGTGTCGACGAGGATCTCCTCGCGACCACGCCGCACCGTCATCGGGACGATCTCCTCGGCGAAGATCCCCGCCTTCTGCGCCGCGACGGCGCGTTCGTGGGAACCCAGCGCGAGCTCGTCCTGCTCTCGCCGGCCGATGCCGTACTCGCGGCGCAGGTTCTCTGCCGTCTCGATCATCCCGCCGGGGATCGGATGGCGAGCCCCTCCGGCCGTCGCTCGGCCGCGAGCCAGGCGGTCGAGCAGCTCCACGTTGCCTGCTCTCGATCCCCAGCGCATGGCGGTCGTGTAGTACTCCGCTTGGCTCATGCTCTCCACCCCCCCGGCGAGCACGAGGTCTGCGGCGCCGGTCTGGACCTCCATCGCCGCATACGCGACGGCTTGGAGACCTGAGCCGCACCGGCGGTCGAGCTGCATGCCGGCCGTCTCGATCGGCAACCCGGCGTCGAGCGCCGCGAGCCGCCCGATGGCGGGGGACTCGCCGTTCGGGTAGGACTGGCCGAGCACCACATCGTCGACGAGCGCCGGCGGGATCCCGGTGCGTGCCATGACGGCGCTGACGACGGCGGTCGCGAGCTCGGCCGGCGGGGTGTCACGGAACGCTCCGCCGAAGGCACCCACGGCCGTGCGCAAGGGCTCGCAGATCACCGCGTCTCGCATCGTGTCTCCGTGCTGCATGGGATGTTGCTCTCCTCGCTGAATGGGATGGACATGGAAATACCGGTGAGCGCTTGGCTCCTTGGACCATAACCCCGACGGCCTTACGCGGCGCGACGCAGCAGCGCGAGCTCGAACGAAGCCACGACGAGCTCGGCTCCGGCCTCGAGGGGCTGGTTGCCGGGCTCCGGGCCCCCCGGTGCGGTGGTCCGCAGCTCCTCGACCCAGCTCCTTGCCCAGCGTTGGCCCGGAAGGACGAAGGTCACCTCGACGTCGGCTGCGTTCAAGAGCACGTAGTAGGTGTCGTCACGGATCCGCTCTCCTCGTGGACCGGGATCGGGGATGGCGTCGCCGTCGAGGAGCATCCCGAGCGCCCGCGCGTAGCCGACCGTCCAGTCGCTCTCCGCCATCTCCGCCCCGTCAGGGCGGAACCACGCGATGTCGGTCAGCTGGCCACCTCGGATGGCCCGGCCGTGGAAGAAACGACGGCGCCGGAACACAGGATGGTCGAGGCGCAGACGCACCAGCCGCGCGACGAAGGCGAGCAGCTCGGCGTCGACGTGCTCCCAGTCGAACCACGACAGGGCGTTGTCCTGGCAGAACGCATTGTTGTTGCCCTGCTGCGTGCGGCCGATCTCGTCTCCGCCGCAGAGCATGGGGACCCCCTGGGAGAGCAGGACCGTGGCCAGGAAGTTGCGCTGCTGGCGCCGGCGAAGCGACTGGACTTGCGCGTCGTCGGTCGGACCCTCTGCCCCGCAGTTCCAGGAGCGGTTGTCGTCGGTCCCGTCGCGGTTGTCGAAGCCGTTGGCTTCGTTGTGCTTGCGCTCGTAGCTGACCAGGTCCCTCAGGGTGAACCCGTCATGTGAGGTCACGAAATTGATGCTCGCGTACGGTCGTCGGCTCTGGGACTCGTAGAGGTCAGAGCTCCCGGTGAGCCGGTAGGCGAGGTCGCCGAGCACGCCGCCGGCCCCGCGCCAGTAGTCGCGCACCGCGTCTCGGTACTTCCCGTTCCATTCCGACCACAGCGGCGGGAAGTTGCCTACCTGGTAGCCACCGGAGCCCAGGTCCCAGGGTTCTGCGATGAGCTTCAGCTGGCTCACCACCGGATCGCATTGGATCAGGTCGAAGAAGGCCGAGAGCCGGTCCACCTCGTGGAACTGGCGTGCAAGGCTTGCCGCCAGATCGAACCGAAACCCGTCGACGTGCATGTCGAGGGCCCAGTAGCGCAACGAGTCCATGATGAGCTGGAGCACGTGGGGGTGGCGCATGTTGAGCGTGTTGCCGGTGCCGGTCGTGTCGACGTAGTAGCGCGGTTCGCGTTCGTCGAGCCGGTAGTAGGCGGCGTTGTCGATCCCCTTGAAGGAGAAGACGGGCCCGAGGTGGTTGCCCTCGGCGGTGTGGTTGTAGACGACGTCGAGGATGACCTCGATGCCAGCTTCGTGGAGCGCCTTGACCATGGCCTTGAACTCCTGCACGGCCAAGGTCGGGTCCTTCGAAGAGCGGTACCCGTTGTGCGGGGCCAGGTAGCCGACCGTGTCGTACCCCCAGTAGTTCGTCAGCCCGCGGTTCACGAGCTCGTGGTCGTCCACGTGCTGGTGCACCGGGAGCAGCTCGACCGCCGTGACGCCCAGTCTGTGCAGGTACCCGATGGCGGCAGGGTGGGCGAGCCCGGCGTAGGTGCCGCGTAGCTCGGGAGGGACGTCCGGGTGCGCAGCGGTGAAGCCCTTCACGTGGACCTCGTAGATGACCGTCTCGTGCAAAGGTCGCGCAAGCGGGGCGTCGCGGCCCCAGTCGAAGTACGGGCTCGTGATCACGGCCTTCGGCATGTACGGCGCAGAGTCGGTGTCGTCGCGGGCGAGATCGTCACCCCCGAACGGATAGGGGTAGAGGGCCGAGTGCCAGGTCACCGAGCCGTCCACGGCCTTGGCATAGGGATCGAGCAGCAGCTTCGCCGGGTTGCAGCGCACGCCGGAGGCTGCGTCATAGGGCCCGTGGACCCTGAAGCCGTAGCGCTGCCCGGGACCTACGCCCGGCAGGTAGCCATGCCAGCAGAACGCGTCCGCCTCGGAGAGCCCGATCCGCGTCTCGACGCCGTCGGGGTCGAAGATGCACAGCTCGACCGACTCTGCCGCCTCACTGAACAGGGAGAAGTTCGTGCCGGAGCCGTCGTAGGTAGCGCCGAGCGGGTAGGGTGCCCCGGGCCAGACTTCCACGCGTCGCAGCCTAGGAAATTCCCTCCTGCTGCGTCCGGGTGCGAGGTGTGCGTACGCCCTCTCACATGAAGAGCTTCTCCTGGAGGATGCCGACGAGCTCGAGCCGTGCCTTGTCGACGCAAGCCGCGGGGCTGCGCTCGTCGATGGTCTCCTCGATCGCAGCGAGGCGTGCCGCGAGCGGCCAGTCGTGGAGCACGTCGCCGACCCACCGCGAGAAGTCGTGGCGTGGACAGTGGTGACGGAGCACCGATGGGTCGCAACGGCTGAGCACGTCCACGAGGTCCGCCAAGCTCCGAGCCACTGTGCCGGTGCGCTCGGACACGCCGCTGCGGAAGTGGAAGCCGCGATCGAGATCGAGCGGATGGCTGGCGTACTTGTGTGTGTGGCGCAGGTGCGCCGTGCTGCGGCCTCCGACTTCGAAGAGCTGCGCACGGCAGGGAAGGTCGCGCCTCGTGAGGACGCCGTACCCGACGTCGCTTCGCAGGAGGCGAGCCACCTCGTCCCGCGGCGCCTCACCGATTGCCGCCGCCAGGTTCACGACCACCTCCGACGTCTCCTCGGAGCTCAGCGCGACGACGGCGTCGAGCGTGGCGATCGCCTCGGCGGAGAGGTCTTCGGGTCGCCACGTGACGAGGCAGTACCCGCTCTGTCCGGGTTCGAGGACCCGAAGCGGTGCTGTCACCCGTCCGACGGTGCGGTCCGCCTCGTCGATCACCACCCAATGGGGGAGCCCGGTGCGCTCGCGGTGCGCCTCGACGCGGGTGAGCAGCGCAGTCTGGTATGTCCGGCTTCGCTCGGGAGACAGGGTGCTCAGGTCGACGACCACCGACGCGTACCGGTGCCGGAGGAGCCGGAGCACCTCGTCGGGGGCCGGGAGGCGCTCCCTGCCGCCCACCAGGAGGACCCCTTCGAGCTCGTGGCTGAGCCCTACGTGGTCCCCTTCGGGGTCGATCACGAGCACCGAGTAGCTGGCGTCGACCAGCTGCTCGGTGAGCAACCCAGCGACGTACGACTTGCCCGAACCGGTGCTGCCGGTGATGAGCACGTTCGTCTGCGAGGCGGGGAGCACGACGGGTCGCCCCTCGGCGGAGACCCCGAGCCGGAGCGTCCAGCGCTTCGAGTGGACCTTCCGGCGACCTCGGACGACGTCGCCGGAGAAGAACGTCGCGACGCCCGAACCGTCGGGATCTGCCAGGACGATGTCGGCCCGCTCCTTCAGCGGCTCCACGGCGTTGCGCACCGCGACCGCGAGCTCGCTGCGGTCGTAGAGGGGCAGGTCGTTCTCGGCGTCACCGACGGCGATCGTGTTGTGGAACGACAGCCCCAGGTGACCCAAGGCATGGTAGAGCCCGGTGCCCTTGGACACCCCCGCTGGCAGCACCATCAGCTCGGTCCGGTTCGCCACGGTCTGGCAGCCGAGCTCGAGGACCCTGATGCACGCCACGATCGAAGGCTCGTGGGCCACCTTGGCGGCGAGGAGCACTTCCCCGCGGACGAACGGCACCCCTCGAGCAGCCAGGGCGTCGTCGAGGCGGCGGTCCACTGGGTCGGCGAGCAGGTGGTGCCATTCACCGGCGACGAGCACCGCACCGTTCTCGGCGATGACACAGTCGACCGACTCGTGGACGGTCGGCCAGACATCCTCGAGCTGGCCGAGGATGCGGCCCGTGACCAGAACGACCCGAAGACCCGACGCTCGCGCGGCCGAGAGCGCGTCGAGGACCTCTGGCGCCGGAGCGGCTCCACCCTCGCTGAGGGTGCCGTCGAAGTCGACTGCGAGAACCCGGTAGAAGGTCGACCTCATCGCTGTTGACGCCCCCTTCGGCACGAGGACCGCATCAGCGCCGCCGCATGACGCGATGCTGGGTCTCACCCACGGTTCATCCCGCGCGCCGCGCTCCGGTAGGGCCAAGAGTCACAGCGCATGACGTCCTTGCCAAACCTGCCGTTCGGCCCTTTCGTCGGGCGCACGCCGCTCGGCATGCTCTGGCATGTGGACGCGTCAGGCTCGCGGTCAAAGAGGACTGGATCGGCGCAGGGGGAGACCGGTGCGGCGCGCGGCGGCGAAGCCATGGCGGTCGAGACCCACATGTCCGTCCTCTTCTTCTACGGCGACCACGTCCTCAAGGTGCGCCGGCCCGTCGCGTACGGGTTCGCCGACTTCTCCGACCCGGAGCGACGGCGTGCCGATTGCGACCGAGAGGTGGAGCTGAACCGCCGTCTGTCGCCCGACGTGTACCTGGGCACGGCCACGGTCTCGCTCGGCGACGAGGTCCTCGAGCACGGCGTGCTCATGCGGCGGCTCCCGGCCGATCGGAACCTCGAGCGCCTCGTTCGACGCAGGGAGCCCGTGGATACCGAGCTCGGCGAGGTGGCCCGCGCGCTCGCCGGCCTCCACGAGCACGCGGCTCGCTCGGCGACCATCGACGCGTCCGCGACGGCCGAGGCGCTCTGGCAGCGTTGGCAGGCGACGGAGGAGAACCTGAGTCGTTTCGTGGGCTCCTTCTTCGACGGGACCGCGTACCGCGAGCTCACCGCACGCGTGCGGCGCTACCTCGAAGGTCGTCGGGAGCTCTTCGATGAGCGAATCCAGCGAGGCGCAGTGTGCGACGGCCACGGCGACCTCCAGGCCTCCGACATCTTCTGCCTCGTGGACGGTCCGAGGATCCTCGACTGTCTGGAGTTCGACGACGAGCTCCGCTATGGAGACGTGCTCGCCGACGCGGCGTTCCTTGCCTTCGACCTGGAGCGCCTCGGGGCCGCGGAGCTCGCGGGTGCCTTCCTGGCGGAGTACGGCCGGCAGTCGGGCGTCGAGCAGCCGGGTTCGCTCGTGCACTTCTACGTGGGGACGAGGGCGCACGTTCGCCTGCTCGTGGCATGCCTCAGGCTCGAGCTCGGGCTCGACCAAGACCGGAGCGAGCCCGAGAGGCTCCTCCGTCTGGCCAGCGCCCACGTGGACAAGGCGTTGCCGCGCATGGTGCTCGTCGGCGGCCCTCCAGGGAGCGGGAAGACGACGCTTGCCGAGTGGCTGGGCCAGCGCCTCGACGCCGAGGTGCTCTCGACCGACCACCTGCGGGCCGAGGGCCAGCCAGTCGGCGGGCGTGAGCCGGTGGGCTCCCCCGAGGACCGCTACGGCGCTGCGGCGCGCGCTGCGGTGTACGACTCGATGCTCGAGCGTGCCCGAGCGCATCTGCACAAGGGACGCTCCGTCGTGCTCGACGCCACGTGGCAGACGGTGACGCTCAGGCGTATGGCCGCAGCGGTCGCCAGGGACACCTCCGCGGAGCAGGTCGAGCTCCGCTGTGATGCACCGCGGGCTCACCGCAGGGCGCGGGTGGTGGCGCGCCTCCAGCGCGGTGGCGCCGAGTCGGAGGCGACCGTAGAGGTGGCCGAGAGGCTTGCCGCAGAGGAGGAACCGTGGCCGACCGCCACCCTGGTCGACACCTCCGGGACCGTCGAAGAAGCGCGGAGGGCTGCGGCACGGGCGCTCGGGCTCGTATGAGCCGGATGCTCGCCTGCCGTCAATCCGTGGTGTCGACGAGACGCCGGGTGCGCGTATGCCCCGCGGCCACCGTCTCGGCGAGGCGCGCCAGGCGGGCGGACAAGACGGGCTGGGGTGGCTTCGGGTCGTGCAGGTCGCGCGCGTCGGCTGGCAGCGCCTCGAGGTCGCGTTCCAGACGCCGGCGCGCAGCGTCGATCGACAGATCGACGTCGGTCCTTCTGCCGCTTCGCATCACGGGCACGAGCAGCGCTTCGGCACCCTCGGGCGGCGGTTCGTGGCGGGTGGCGAGCACGTCGGGCCGGCGAAAGCCGCGCCGGTACACCTGTTTCGGGCCCGGCAGCGTGGCCTTCCCCTCTGAGAGCTTGCACACGGGACGTCCCGCGTAGGCGACGAGCTTGTACGCGCTGTCGAGCGACGGCGCGTCGGACGACACACCCATGCGCGTGCCGATCCCCGCCGCGTCGATCGGCGCATGGGCGTTCCTCAGCCGCTCGAGGTCGTACTCGTCGAGGCCGCCACTCACGAAGATCCTCACCTGGGGGAAGCCGGCGGCGTCGAGACGGCGACGGGCGAGCCGCGCGAGAGACTCCAGGTCGCCGCTGTCCAGGCGGATCGCGAGGTCCTCGGTGAGTCCGAGACGTCGCATGACGCGGATCGCCGCGTCGACGCCCGACATGGTGTCGTAGGTGTCGACGAGGAACGTCACCGGTCCCGGTCGGTCTTGGACGAATGCCACGAACGCGTCCTCTTCGCTCGGGAACGCCTCGACGTACGAGTGCGCCATCGTGCCCGACACCCGCAGTCCGAACCGACGTGCAGCGTCCACGTTGCTGGTCGCCGCGAACCCCGCGATCGCCGACGCGCGCGCGACGCCGAAGCCCGCCTCGATCCCGTGGGTGCGCCGTAGCGCGAAGTCGACCAGCTCGATCCCCCCTGCCGCGAGCGTGCATCGCGCTGCCTTCGTCGCGACGGCCGTCTGGTAGGTGATCTGGTTGACGAGGACCGTCTCGACGAGCCCCGCAGCGACGAGGAAACCCCGACGTGCAGGGAGCCGTCGAGCGAACAGGCTGAAGGTGGCCGGCGCCGTCATGCCGCGATGCAAGTAGCTGGCCGCCATGGTCAGCTCGTACAAGTCGGTCGTGAGCGCGCCAGTCATCGCAATGCCGTCGGGTGGCGTGCTGACGCTCACCGGATTGCAGAGCCCTCAGCAGTCACTGCTGCCTGCGAGCTGCCAGCCCTGCACACGCTTCAGCCTATGCCCGGCCTCGGGGTCGATGGTCTGTTGTCGACGAGCCACCTGCCGATCGCGTGAGAGCACGTCGGCGGCTGGGGACGCTCCCGTCGCCCTGATCCTCGTGCGCTGGGTCCTTCGGTGTCATCCCACCGATCCGAGGGCTCACGGTCCGCGCCTGGCGACGATGTTCAGGCGGACGTAGTCGACGACCGGCTCTCCCATAGCCGCTCGTACCCGATCGACGAAGGGTCGCCGCTCGTCGGGGGCGAGGGTGAAGAGATGCTCTCGCAGGATGACCGTCGAGAGGAAGTCAGCCAGCTCCGCGGGGTCGTCGAAGCGGGTCGGCTCGGGGGTCGTCCACACGTCCACGTCAACGAACCCGGCGCGGTCGAGCCGCCTCCGGGTCTCCTCACCGGATGCGTAGAGCCAGGTACCTGCACGCTCGACCCCGAGCGACCGCACGGCGTCGAGAAGCAGGGCAAGGTTTCCCTCAGCGCCGCACTGCGCGACGAGTCGACCGCCGGGACGCATGACCATGGCGAGGTTGGCGAAGAGCCGGTCGTGGTCGGTCACCCAGTGGAACGTCGCGGTCGAGAGCACCGCGTCGACCGGGTGGTCGCGGCCGAGCGCCGACGGTCTGAGGTCGAGGAGATCGGCTCGGACGAACCGGACCCGGTCGTGGTGGCGTGCGAGACGCCGACGCGCCTCTTCGAGCATTGACGCCGACGCGTCGAGCGCGACGACGTGCCCACGGGGCAGCCGATCGAGGAGCTCCTCGGTGACTCGACCGCTCCCGCATCCGGCATCCAGCACGGTCTCGGTTCCCTCGAGCACCATGCGTCCGAGCACCGTCCGACCCCAACGCGCCTGGGGTTCCGAGAGCCGGTCGTAGGCAGCGGCATCCCATTCGTAGGGACGTCGATCGCGGGACCTGCCCGTCACCGAGCCAGACCGAGGTAGTCGTCGAGGTCGGAGAGGAGCTCGCGCCTGCGGTCCTGCGTCGCGAAGCTCGACTCGATCGAGACGCGTGCGATGGCGCCAAGGACCGATCGATCCCAGCCGAACGTCTGCGCGCACTGCGCGTACTCGCTGGCGACCGACGTGCCGAAGAGCAGCGGGTCGTCCGTGTTCAGGCTCACCCGCACGCCAGCCGTCCTGAGCTGCTCGACGGGATGGGCGGCGAGGGACGCCACGACGCCGAGCCGCACGTTGGACGTCGGGCAGACGTCGAGCGGCACGGCCTCCGCCGCGAGCTTCGCGACCAGCGCGGGGTCCTCGACCGCGCGGATCCCGTGGTCCACTCGCTCTACGTGCAGGATCTCGATGGCATCGCGCACCCCTTCGGGTCCTGATGACTCTCCCGCGTGGGCGCAGGTGTGGAGCCCGGCGCTCCGGGCTCGGGCGAACAACGGGGCGAACCGCGGCCCGGTGCGTCCGGCTGCAGCCTCGTTGCCGTCGACCGACAAGGCCACGACACGGTCGGGGCGCGCGGCGAGCAGCCAGTCGACGAGCGCGGCGGAGTCCGCGGCCCGCTGAGTGCGCGACAGGCTGAGGCAGAGGGCGACCGTGACCCCGTGGTCGGCTTCGCCCGCTTCGAACCCGCGGTCGAGTCGCTCGACGAAGCCGTCGAGATCCGCCTGCCACTCGGGCCAGTGGGTCGGGTTGAAGATCACGTCGGCGTGGCCGACGCCGCTCGTGGCGGCCCGGCGGGCGATCTCATACGCGATGTGCTCGACCTGGGTCCCGTCGGTGACGAGCGCGCAGGAGTGATCAAGGAATGCGAGGAACTCTGCGAGGTCGCGGAACTGAGGCACTCCGGTGTCCGGGTCGAACGTGACGCCGGCTCGAGCCGGGTCGTCCAGCGCGACCGCGTTGAGCGGGACGCAGCCTTCGAGGTGGAGGTGGACCTCCGCCTTCGGGAGCCGGTGGACCCAGTCCGCGCGACGTGTGCTGGCAGGGGGGCTCTCGGCGTCGGCGGGCATCGGCACGGCGACGAGCGTACGGGACGGCTGCGCCTTCCTGAGCGACACGGCCCGCGCCCGCATCCCGGGTCCGCGCGCGCGTATCGCCTAGAGTCGTTGCTCTGCCCACGCATCGAATTGCGCGGGGTGACGGTTCCGGGTGCCGGTACCGTACTGGTTCGATGCCAGCGAGGTCTGACGTACGGTGAAACTGCGGATGCCCTCCCGAGCTGGATCGAACGAGCGATCGATCGGGATGCCACGATCGTCGTTGTTGGTGTCGGCCATAGACGGGGACGCGTCGTCGGCCGACCTCGGGATCGAGGTTCGGCCCGGGGGTCTCGGCTCCCCTGCGCAGGCAGCCGCGCTCGCGACCCTCTGCGCCGTCCTGTTCCTCACCTTCCTCGACAACACCGTCGTGAGCGTCGGTCTCGCGAACATCCAGAGCACGCTCCACGCCGGGGTGACCTCGCTGCAGTGGGTCGTCGACGGCTACGCGCTCACCTTCGCGACCTTCATGCTGGCGGCGGGGACGATGGGAGACATCCTCGGCCGGAAGAAGGCAATGCTGGCCGGTGTCGCCGTCTTCTGCGCAGGGTCCGTCGTGTGCGCGACGGCACCCAGCTCGGGGTGGCTGATCGCAGGGCGTGTGGTCATGGGCGTTGGCGCCGCGGCGTCCGAGCCCGGGACGCTCTCGGTGATCCGCCACGTCTACCCGGACCGAGCGACCCGGGCCGACGCGCTCGGCGTGTGGGCAGCAGTGTCGGGGCTCGCGCTCGCACTCGGCCCGGTCATCGCCGGCAGCCTCGTCGGTCTGGCGAGCTGGCGCGCGATCTTCTGGTTCAACCTCGGGTTCGGCCTCGTCGCTTTCGCGATGGCCATGGCGTTCGTTCCCGAGTCGTCCGATCCGGAGGGACGCCGGTTCGACTGGGCTGGGATGCTCCTGGGAGGCGGCGCGCTCGGCTGCGTGTCGTTCGCCATCATCCAGGGCGAGCTCTCCGGCTACGGCACCTGGTGGATCGACGTCTTGTTCGCGGCGTCCATCGTGCTTGCGACGGCGTTCGTGCTCGTCGAGCGCGTTCGGAAGAGCCCGATGATCGACCTGGGCTTGTTCCGCAAGCCGCCCTTCTTGGGCTCGAACGTGGTCGCGTTCGCGACGTTCTTCGGGACGTTCTCGATCTTCTTCTTCACCGCGCTCTACGTCCAGGTGGTCATCACACAGTCCGCGTACCAGACCGCGCTCGACTTCCTGCCCATGGCGGCGGCTTTGATCATCGGGTCCGCGTTCACGGGACCGTGGGTTGCCCGGATGGGTGCGCGGATCCCGATGGTCGTGGGGTGCGTCCTCGCCGCAGTAGGCATCTTCGCCACCAGTGCGACGCTCGGGCCGCACTCCGGGCTCGGCACGCTCGGATGGACGTTGCCGATCGCCGGGTTCGGGTTCGGCATCGCGCTCGTCCCCGTGACGTCGGCTGCGCTCACGGTCGTGCCACCCGAACGCTCGGGCATGGCCGCCTCGGCCACCAATACGAGCAGGGAGCTCGGGGCAGTGATCGGCGTCGCCGTCCTCGGCGCGGTGGTCGACTCGAAGCTCACGGGTGAGCTCGCAGCCCGGCTGAAGGCGCTCGGCATCCCTCCGAGCTTCCAGAGCCTGGTGATCAATGCGGTGTCGAGCGGTGGTCTGAGTCCCAGTGCGGCCTCGAAGGCGGAGCACAGCCACACAGTCCATGTCGCAGACCTCGCGACCAAGGTCATCCACGCGGCGTACGAGGCGTTCGGCTCGGGGCTCCACCTGTCGTTCGACATCGCCGGCGCGCTGCTCGCGCTGAGCGCCGTCGTCGCGGCGGCGACCGTCCGTCGCACGTCCGGCGAGCGCTACGAGCTGTAGCGCCGAGACGCTGGGGACTGCCTGGGGAAATGGCGCTGGTAGGCTGGGGATGGCACCCGTCCAATTGGGGAGATCGTGCAAGTTCGTGGGGACAAGTTCGGGATTTTGCTCCAGGCTCTTGCCTTTTCGCGGGGCGGAGCGCAGTCTTTGGATTGTTCGAGTGATCGAACCCGTCATCGGACGGAGGGATGCCGCGAGGCGCACCGACGGACGAGCAAAGGGGGGTCGTACGACTGCCACTTGCCCTGACGGGAGGCCTTCGGCCGACCGCCAGGACCGGCTGGCGCCGCAAGGCACAGCCGGAGGCGGGGGAGGGCATTCGAGCGCAGGTGGCTCGTGACAACGGCCGGGGGGTTCCCTGGAGCTCTCGGCACGGTCTGCGGGAATGGGGTTGTCCGACACTGCCCCGGGAACGGAGACCACGGGTCGCCGTGGGCGTGGGCCCCGAGGAGCTGGACGGCTAGGCCGGACGGTTACTCGGGGCCGCGCCGCCTCCGGGATCGGAGCCCAACGGTGCCCAAGACCCGCTGTCATGCGTGCCCAGAGCATGTGCCGGGACCGGCTCGTCGACGCTGCAGGGGTCGTCGAGCTCGTCGTCGCAGCGCTCGCACTCCATCTCGAACGTCGTGTGCGCGATGCCCAATGGCACCGTCACGCGCTCGCGCACCGCGGCACCGATTGCCTGGGCGTCCTCCAGGCTGGGATGGCCCGCGAGGACCAGGTGCGCGGACAGCGCGCGATAGTCGCTCGAAAGACTCCAGACGTGGAGGTCGTGCACCTCACTGACCCCCTCGACGGAGGCGAGCGCCATGCGGAGCCCGGCGAGATCCACATCCGACGGCGTCGACTCCAAGAGGACCCCAGTGCTCTCCCGCACGACGCGCACCGCTTGGACGAGCACGAGCAGAGCGACCGCGAGCGAAGCGGCGGGGTCTGCCAGGTCGCCACGCGGGCCGGCGATGACCACGACGATGCCGGCTACGAGGACCGCGACGGCCGACAAGGCGTCCGCGGTCATGTGCAGCGCGATGCTCCGCAGGTTGAGGTCGTGTCCCGGCTCGCGCAGTGCGAGTGCGGCAGCGACGTTCACGACGAGTGACGCACCGGCCACCTCGCTCACGAGCCCGCCGTGGACGGTCACCGGGTGGAGCAGCCGGTCGACCGCGACGGCCACGATCAGGAAGGTGACGGCGACGAGGACCGTCGCGTTGGCGAGCGCGGCGAGGATGGTGCCGCGGTGGTTGCCGTAGGTGCGCAGCTCGCTTCGAGGTCGGCGCGCCCAGCGCACGGCGGCGAGCGAGAGCCCGATCGCGGCGACGTCCGACAGGTTGTGCCCGGCATCGGAGAGGAGCGCAGAGGAATGCGCGTCGACCCCGGCGACGACCTCCGCGACGACCAGGGCGCCGTTCAGCGCTGCGGCGGCCACGAGGCGGTGGGTCCGCGCAGGCGCCCGCTGGGCGGTGCCTGCACCAGTCATGACCGCGCGGAGACCGCCGTCCACAGCTGGGCAGGGCGGTCCCCGCGTGCCACCTCGCGCGCGAGCTCGGCGGAGACCAGCGGGACGTCACCGGGGTGGGTGACGCCGATGCATCGGCCCGGGGCGCGCAGGACGTGCACAGCCAGCGCCCCGGGCGCTCCTCGTCTCCGTGCGGTGAGGAGCCTGTCCACGACGTCAGGCAGGAGCACTTCGCCGTCGCCGCTTGCCTGTGCCATCGCATCCTCGAAGATGCCGCGCAACTCGGGACGGAACCCCCAGAGGTTCACCGACACGAGCTGTCCGGGGTCGAGCTCCTTGGGCTCGCGTCCGTCGTCCGCGACGATCCGGCCGTCAGGCAGCGGCGTGACGCGGCGCCGCTCGTCGACGGCTTCGAGCATCCCCTCGCCGTCGACACGGCACAGGCCCCTGGTGACTGGTGCGTCGCCAAGGAGCGAGTCAGAGAGCGTGTAGCAGACGGCGGCGCTCTCGGGATCGCCGCTCCGCAGATGCCCGGCGAGGAGTGCCATGCCCGGCTCGCCTGGAAGGTCGTCGGCGTTCGCGACGCCGAACGAGGAGCTCGCGTCGAGCAATGGCGCGGCCGCGAGAACCGCGTCGACGGTGCCGCGGGGTGCCCGTTGGCTCGCGAACTCGACGGGCACAGCGCTGGGCCACGTGCGCTCCACGTGGTACCGGATGGCGGGGCCGGTCTCGGGGCCGATCACGACGATGAGCCGTCCGAACCCGGCCGCGAGGGCGTCACTGGCGAGCACGTCGAGGACCGCCTCGCCGGCAAGCCCGACAGAGGCCAGCGGTTTCACGCCGCCGTAACGGGTTGCGCGACCTGCCGCCAGGATCACGAGCGTCGCGTCCGGACGGCTTGCGTCCGGCGTGCCTGCGTTCATCGCCCCCAGCGTAGGACCGCGCTCGCCCAGGTCATGCCCCCGCCGAAGCCGGTGAGGAGCAGGTGGTTCCCCGGAGAGACGCGCCCGCTGCGCAATGCGTCGTCGAGCGCGAGCGGGATGGAGGCGGACGAGGTGTTGCCGTAGCGGTCGATGACCATCACGGTCCGTTCCTCGGGGATCCCGAGCCGTTGGCAGGCCGCCTGGATGATGCGGAGGTTGGCCTGGTGCGGCACGAGGAGGTCGACGTCGGATGCCTGGATCCCAGCGTCCTGGATCGCACGCTCCGCGGACTCGACGACCACTCGCACCGCCTTGCGGAAGACTTCCTTCCCGTCCATGAAGAGGTACCCGCCGTGGTCACACCTGAGCAAGTGGCGCAGCGTGCCATCGGCACCGAAGTTCCAGCTCAGCAGATCGCCCGGTCCGTCGACCGGCTCGACCACGACCGCTCCGGCCCCGTCCCCGACGAGCACGGCCATCGTCCTGTCGTCCCAGTCGGTGATGCGGCTGAGGGCGTCCGCGCCGATCACCAGCACGCGTCCTGATCCGACGGCGACGAGCCCGGCCGCAGCGACGAGGCCGTAGACGAAGCCGGAGCACGCGGCGTTCAGGTCGAAGGCGCCGCCCGGCACCCCGATGCCAGCCTGGACCGTCGCCGACGTCGCGGGGACGAGCGCGTCGGGCGTGGTCGTCGCGAGCAGCACCACGTCGATGTCGGAGGGATCGAGGCCGGCGTCTGCGATGGCGTGCCGGCCCGCCTCGATCGCCATCTGAGAGGTGATGCCCCCGACATGGCGTTCCTTGATCCCCGTGCGCTCGGTGATCCAGGCGTCGCTCGTGTCGAGGGTCGCCGAGAGGTCGTCGTTCGTCAGGACCTTGTCGGGGACGGAGATGCCGCAGCCCCGGATCGTGATGCCGCGCACGCTCACCGGCTCCCTGCAGCGACCGCGTGCATCCCGATGTAGGCGGCGTCTCCCTCGATGATCCCTCCGGTGTTGACCGCGAGACCGAGCCGTGCCCCTGGTACCTGCCGATGTCCCCCGCGTCCGCGCAGGTGGATCGCAAGCTCGACGAGCTGCGCCAGGCCAGTGGCCCCGAGCGGGTGCCCGCGTCCGACGAGGCCGCCGCTCGGGTTCACGCAGAGCCCACGGCCACCGATCGTCGTATCTCCCGCCACGGTCGCGGGCCCGGCTTCGCCGGTGCCGAAGAGGCCGAGCGACTCCAAGGCGTAGATCTCCTCGGGGCTGGTGGCGTCGTGGATCTCTGCGAGGTCGAAGTCAGCGGGCCCGAGACCGCTCTCCTCCCACATCGCCGAAGCGGTCTCTGCCAACCGCTTGTGGTAGTCCATCTCGCCGTTTCCTGAGCGCGCCACGGACGCGATGATACGTGGCGCGTCGAGGGGAGCCCCTGTTCCCGGAGTGAGGACGAGCGCCGCGGCCCCGTCCGTGAACGAGCTGCACATGAGCCGCGTCAGGATCCCGGACACCTGGGGCGCAGCGAGGACCTCGTCGACCGTGACCGTCTGCTGGATCTGCGCGTTCGGGTTCCAGCTCGCGTGCAGGCGCGCCTTGACCGCAGCGGCGGCGAACTGCTCGAGGGTCGCACCGTGCTCCGCGATGCAGTCGTGGGCCCACCGGTCGTTGAGCGCCATGAGGATGCTGCCGCCGGGGTTCTGCTCCCCGACGAAGCGGGCGTGCATGTCGGCGCGGTAATCGGCGGGTAGCCCATCCTCGATGCCAGCCAGCGTGGCGGCGCGGTCACCCGTCCACATCTTCTCGACTCCGAGGACGAGGACGGGTCCGCTACCTGCCCGAGCGGCCAGCGTGGCCATTTGGACGGCAGCCGCCCCTCCGGCGCACGAGTTGTCGACATTGACCACTGGCACGCTGCCGAGGCCCGCTTTGCGGAGCCACGACTGTGCGCGAATGCTGCCCTGGTCGCACAGACGCCCGCCCATGGCGTTGCTCGCGACGACGAGCGCGAGCTGCTCCGGCTCGATCGCGGCATCGGCGAGCGCCTCGTGGACTGCCTGGTGCGCCATCTCGGACGGGGAGAGATCACGCCGGCTCATGTCGGTCATTCCGGTCCCGAGGATCGCGACGTGCTCGGATCGGATGCTCATGCCCCCACCTCCGCTCTCTCGTGGGACTGGGCAGCGATGCGTTCGTCCCAGGGATCTGCTTCCCCTGCTCGCTCCTGGTGTCCTGACCTCGTGCCCGGCGGCCGGGCCTGGGGAGCGAAACGGTCGTAGGCGGCGGCGAGCGCACGGAATTGCCCGAGCGCGTCGTCCGCGGCGACGAGCACGATCACGTGCCCTGCGCCGGCATCCACGTATGCGGCCGCCGCCGCAGCGCAGTGGTTGGCAGGTCCGGCGACGAGGTGCCGGTCGAACGCCTTGGCCGGAAGGCCGTAGAGGGAGGACAGCCATGAGGTCCCCGCAGCACGGGCCCGTGCGGTGTCGTCCCCGACGGTCGCGACCATCACCACGGCCGGGACGACCGCGTCCGGGCTGCGTCCGGCGTCTGCAGCGACCTCGCGGACAGACGCCAAGCCCTCCGCGAAACGCTCGGGCCCCACGAAGAGCGGTACCCAGCCGTCTCCCACTCTCCCCGCCCGTCGAAGTGCCGCCGGGCTCGTCCCACCGACCCACACGGGGGCCGCGCCAGCCGGATCGATCCGGTAGGCGTCCGGCTGCTCGGCGGTGCCCCAGGCGGAGCGGACGGCCGAGATGCCCGCGTCCAGCAGCGCTCCGCGGGTACCAAAGGACACGCCCGCCAGTGCGTACTCGGTCGGATGGCTCCCAGATCCCACGCCGAGCACGAAGCGTCCGCCGCTCAAGGCCTGAAGGGCGGCGGCTTGCTTGGCCACGACCGCCGGCGAGCGAAGAGGGAGCTGGAGGACGCATGCGCCGACGGCAACCCGGCGCGTCGCGGCGGCAGCGACGGCGAGGGACGTGAGGCATTCGGGCACGGGCCGCCTCCAGAACAAGTGGTCCGAGGCCCACACTCCTGCTGCACCGGCGATCTCGGCCCCCAGGGCAAGCTCGGAGACCCATGAGGTCGTACCAAACGTCGTACCAGTGTTCGCACTGGCAGTACTACCAAGGGTAGGAGACCCAACAGGGTACATCGGGGGAAGGAGCAGGCCCAACCGACCGGAGAGCAATGGGAGGGTCGCCTGCGCCATCACGCCATCCTATCGAGAACATGCGCTGTGCGCACGTTCTGGCGCTGGCGTACTACCAGGGTAGTACTGATCGCAGCCACGAGTCGTACTCATGGTACGACTGAGAGCTGGGTGACGACAGGGGGAACAGGTCAGCGTGGGGCACCGGCGCGGCGCGCGGGGGCCTGCTCGTCAGGGCCCGGGAGCTCGACGACCGCAAGCGTGCAACGGGAATGGCAGATCTCCCTCCCCGCATCGTCGGTGAGCGAGATCTCCCAGACCTGCACCGTTCGACCGACGCGGAGCGGCGTCGCGACCGCGGTGAGCACCCCCTCGCGCATCGGACGGAGGTGGCTGGCATTCAGCTCGATGCCGACGACGTAGTGCCCAGGTGGCGCCGCCGCGGCGCCGCCGAAGCTCGCCGCGGTCTCCGCGAGCAGCGCGGAGACCCCCCCGTGCAGGATCCCGTAGGGCTGGTGGACCCGTTCGTCCACCGCGAGACGGAGCTCGACGCGCTCGGCGCCGACCTGGACCGCCTCGATGCCGAGCAGGCGCGCGACACCGCGGCGCAGCGCCGGCGCGAAGTCAGCCTGCACGTCGCCGTGCGGCGAGAGCTGCTGGCCGTCGTCAGGCACGGCGGGCACACTACCGGCGGCCATCGACCGGGTGGAATTCTCCTGCGACTACCATCCGACGATGGTCTCGTGTTCCCGGTCCGGCTTCGTCGACTTGCGCAGCGACACCGTCACGTGCCCGACCGCCGAGATGCGCAAGGCGATGGCCGATGCCGAGGTCGGCGACGACGGGTTCGGCGAGGACCCCACCGTTGCAGCGCTCGAGGCGCTCTACGCCGATCGGGTCGGCAAGGACGCAGCGGTGTTCGTGCCCTCCGGGACGATGGCGAACCAGATCGCTCTCAGAGTGCTCGCCCCGGCCGGTAGCGCCGTCGTTGCCGGTCGCCAGGCCCATCTCGTCGCCTACGAGGCCGGCGCGGCAGGTCGCAACGCAGGCGTGCAATTCCACCTCGTCACAGACACCGACGGCCTCGTCCAGCCCTCCGACGTCGCGTACGCGCTCTCGCTGTCCGTGTACCACCAGCCAGAGGTCTCGCTCGTGTGCATCGAGAACACCCACATGGCCTCGGGCGGCATCCCGTGGACGCTCGACCAGCTCGACGGCCTGGCGCGGGCAGCGGGCAGCCTTCCGGTGCACATGGACGGCGCCAGGCTGTTCAACGCCGAGGTCGCGACCGGAACGCCAGCGGCCGTGATGGCCTCGCGTGTGACGACGGTGATGTCGTGCGTGTCGAAGGGCTTGTGCGCTCCCGTGGGTTCGCTCCTCGCGGGGCCGGCTGGCGTCATCGAGGCCGGCCGAGTCGAGCGGAAGCGCTTCGGCGGGTCGATGCGCCAAGCAGGTGTCGTCGCCGCCGCAGGGATCGTGGCGCTCGAGACCATGGTGGACCGTCTCGCCGAGGATCACGCACGTGCCCGACGCCTCGCCGAGGCGGTCGCCGACCGGTGGCCCGACGCGGGCGCGGATCCGGCGCGGACCCTCACGAACCTCGTGGTCTTCACCCCTCCAGACCCGCGCGCCGTGGTCGCGCACCTGCACGCGCACGGGGTCCTCGCGGACATGATCGGGCCGGGGGTCGTCCGGTTGGTCACCCACCACGACGTGGACGACCAAGGCGTCGCACGGGCGATCCTCGCGCTCGCCAAAGCCCCCTGAGGCCCGCTGCCCTGCGCGCCATGGCTGCCTGGGCTTTCCCGGGAGGGGAGCAGCTGGCTGCCGTTGGCCCCGATCAGTACCGGTAGGTGTCCGGCTTGTAGGGCCCTTCGACGGGGACGCCGATGTACGCCGCCTGCCCGGCCGTGAGTTCGGTGAGCCGGATCCCCAGCGCGTCGAGGTGCAGCCGCGCCACCTTCTCGTCGAGGTGCTTGGGCAGGACGTAGACCTTGGTGTCATAGGACTCGGGCCGCGTGTGGAGCTCGAGCTGGGCAAGGGTCTGGTTCGTGAAGGAGCACGACATCACGAAGCTCGGGTGGCCCGTGGCGTTCCCGAGGTTCAGCAGACGACCTTCGGACAGGACGATGATCGCGTGCCCGTCGGGGAAGACCCACTTGTCCACCTGCGGCTTGATCGGGACCTTCGTGATGCCAGGGAAGGCGGCGAGCCCGGCCATGTCGATCTCGTTGTCGAAGTGGCCGATGTTCCCGACGATGGCCTGATGCTTCATGCGCGCCATGTGCGCCGCGGTGATGATGTCGCGGTTGCCCGTCGCGGTCACGAACATGTCGGCGGTCTCGACGACGTCTTCGAGCCGGACGACCTGGAAGCCTTCCATCGACGCTTGAAGCGCGCAGATCGGGTCGATCTCGGTGACGACCACCCTCGCACCTTGTCCGCGCAGGGATTCGGCGCAGCCCTTCCCCACGTCGCCGTACCCGCAGACGACTGCCAGCTTCCCGCCGATCAGGACGTCGGTGGCGCGGTTGATGCCGTCGATCAGCGAATGACGGCAGCCGTACTTGTTGTCGAACTTGGACTTGGTGACCGAGTCGTTCACGTTGATGGCGGGGAACAGGAGGGTGCCGTCGCGCTCGCGCTCGTAGAGGCGGTGCACGCCCGTGGTCGTCTCCTCGGTCACACCCCTGATGCCGTTGGCGATCGAGGTCCAGCGTCGCTGATCCTCGGAGAGGTCGTGCTGCAGGAGCTGCAGCACGACGCGCATCTCCTCCGAGTCGGCGGACGCCGGGTCGGGCACGCCGCCCGCCTTCTCGGCCTCGACCCCGAGGTGGACGAGGAGGGTCGCGTCGCCGCCGTCGTCCAGGATCATCGTCGGGCCGGAGTCCCCTGGCCACCTGAGCGCCTGCCCGGTGCACCACCAGTACTCCTCGAGCGTCTCGCCCTTCCACGCGAACACCGGGACCCCCCTGGGGTCCTCCGGCGTGCCCTCGGGCCCGACCACGACGGCAGCCGCCGCGTGATCCTGGGTAGAGAAGATGTTGCAGCTGGCCCATCGCACCTTGGCGCCGAGCGCGACGAGGGTCTCGATCAGGACGGCCGTCTGCACCGTCATGTGTAGGGAGCCGGTGATACGCGCCCCGGTGAGCGGCTTGGACTCGCCGAACTCCTCGCGCATCGCCATCAGTCCGGGCATCTCGTGCTCGGCGAGCTCGATCTCGCGTCGTCCGAAGTCGGCGAGGGAGAGGTCCGCCACCTTCCACTGCAGCGCATCGGGACGGCCGGCGATCGTGTCGGGCTGCAAGGTGGTCATGTGGCGGGGTCTCCTTGATCGCTGGGCGGGTCGTCGCTGGGTCGGTCAACTCGCGCCACCGCTCGGGCGGCTCTAGGAGTCCAGCCTCTCCGGGAAGTCCAGCCTCCCCGGGGAAGTCCAGCCGCCGACCGTGAGCAGGGCTCGAGCCCCAAGACTATTCGCCTCTGGACGATGCGCTATCGGGTGAGCGTGGGACCGCTGCTGCGCTCGGCGTTCGCCGGGCCGCAGCGGGGTTGGTGCATGCCGGCAGCCCCGGTCGGCCCGAGCTCGTGGTGGTAGTGCGCCGACCGAGCGAGACGTGCCGCGCGCCATGTGCACATGCCTCTGCCATCGGCTACGCCAAGCTCCCCATGATCGTCTCGAGCTCCTCGGGGCGGTAGCCGAGCCGTCGGGCGAACGCGACGAGCTCTCGCGCCCTGTGGAGCACGGGGCGCTCGCGCGTGTCCACCCGGTGACGGCGAGATGAGCGTCGATTGCGCGACGCAGGGCACGGCCACAAGCGTCGTTGCCCTGCTCGCTGGTGACGTGGCGGCGGCGCCTGCTACCTCGAGCCGATCGATCGGCGGACGGGCGCAGTGTGACGTGGGCTCGAGCCCCCACCCGGACCTCGAGGGCGGTCATCTGTGCCTCACGACACCGAGCACCCCGACACGCAGCTATCGCGCTCTGTGGACCGGATAGGCAATCGACAGGCAATCCCCCCCATTGCCGGTCGACCCTTGGCAAGACGACATCCTCGCCGTCGGACCATCGCCCTCTTTCCTCGAGTCACAGCCTCGACGGACAGGACTTCCACCATCTCGGAGGCTACCGACATCGTTCTCGCCACAGCGGACCAGGGCCTCGGCGGGGCCGCGTGCGTGACACAGTGACTCACGCGTGGCGCCGCAACACCAGCAGAACCGGACAACTCATCCTCCGGGGTGTTCGAGCAACGAGTCGGCGAGCTGGGTGCCGATGTGAGGCCGACGGCCTCTGGTTCTGTGGTGGCGCCGAGGGGGAGACCTCTCGGACCCGCAGGAGTGTGGGTGCACGGTCTTCGTTGTTGCTGACGCGGGATGGAGCTGACGCGGGATGGAGCGACATCTTCGCTCGGTCCGGTGGGCGGACGTGGACGATAGGGGGCTCCTCTGTCGTGGTGACCGTCCACCAGCAAGAGTCTCGACGCCACTACCCGGAGGGCAAGGTCCGGAACGCCCGGCGGTAGGCTTCCCGTCGGCCGGAGTAGGCACCCGAGCAAATAGCAATCCAAATTGCCATCCGCCGCCCCCGTAGCTCAGAGGATAGAGCGTCGGTTTCCTAAACCGTGCGTCGCAGGTTCGAGTCCTGCCGGGGGCGCCGACCAGTCCTCCGCACTTTCGCGTGCGGCGGACTGGGCAGTCTCGCTGCCGCGATCATAGAGGGTGACTGCGACATCGACGGTGCTATCGGCCGGTTGGTACACGACGTCGAGTTGGAGCGCGTCGAACAGTGCCCTCAGTTCGCCTTGGGGCGCCTCGGCCAGCCGGTCGGCGAGGATCGGCAGCCGGTCGAGCAACGGGGCAACGTCGGCCAACGTGTGCGCCTCTGTCGCTGACTCCCGCGCCAGCGTCACGAGGCGCTCGCGTCGTCCGGCGATGGCGGCTTCCAGCTCGGCGACGCGCTGGGCGACGCGTCGGCGCAGGGCCGCAGTGACGTCGTCGGCTTCGAGGTTGACCAGTTGCCGATTGAGGCGACGTTCGAGGTCGGCGATCTCGGCCTCGATCTCCTGGGCGCGAGCCGCGGCCGACGCGGCGGCTTCCGGCTCGGCCGCGGCTTCGAGGCAGGTGCGCCAGTAGTCGGTGCGTTCGGGTCCGAAGAGGGCGGTGGCGAGGAACGG
The DNA here is from genome assembly GCA_021845725.1 of Actinomycetes bacterium. GTDB lineage: Bacteria > Actinomycetota > Acidimicrobiia > Acidimicrobiales > RAAP-2 > JAJYVT01. The sequence goes on from JAJZVL010000003.1 coordinate 83,288, forward strand.
GAACAGCGCGTCATTGAGGCGTTGCTCGTTCAGGTACACGTGCGCCGGATGGTCGGCGGGGATGTCCTTCGACCGCTGGTGCGTGGGCTGGCACGAGTAGTAGGTGGTCCGAGGCGGGCGGTTGCCCCACGTGCGCAGTCCGCAGATGCCACAGCGGAGCAGCCCGCGGTAGAGGTAGTCGCGCTTGGCGGTGGGCCGCGCCTTGGTGGCCGGGACGCCCTGGCGCGAGCGTTCGTTGGCCTTGGCGCGCGCGGAGACCGCGTCGTGCTCCTCGCGGCTGACGATGGCGGGATGTGCGGGCGCTTCGGACCAGATCCACACCTCCGACGGGTTCATACGGTTGTGGCCCTTCTTGCGCGCCCGGCGGTTCCAGACCTGGTACCCGGTGTACTTGGGGTTGCGCAGCACCTCCCAGACGCTGGAGCGGCTCCACGCACCACGGGCGGTCGTCGGGTCGACGGGCACCGGCGGCGGGTAGCGGTCGAGGTCGGCGTTGAGGCGGTCGCGGATCTGGAGGAGCCCGACGCCGCCGCCCAGGTACCAGTCGTAGAGGGCACGGACCACCGGGGCGCGCACCGGGTCCAGCTCCAAGGTGCGCTTGTTGATCCCGCGGCTCGCCTTGTGCGGGGTCGGGTGGTCGTGGGTGACGAAGCGGTAGCCGTAGAGGGCGACGCCGCCGGTGTGCCAGCCCTGGCGGGTCGAGGTCTCCTGGCCCTGGCGGGACTTGACCATCAGCTCGTGGTGGTAGCCCCGGGCGATGCCGATGTTCACGTGCCGAAGGACGATAGTCCCGAAGGACTCCTCCATCGGCTCATCCGCCGCGCACAGCCGCACGCCGACTTGGCGAAGCTCGTCTTCCACCCGGAAGGAGACCGAGGAGTTGCGCGAGAGGCGGGAGATGGACTCCACGATCACGCGGTCGAAGCGGGCCGGCCGTCGGGCGGCGTCGGCGAGGAGGTCCTGGAGCCCGCCGTCGCGGGGGATCGGGATCTCGAAGCCGGCGAGCCCGCCCGAGCCACGGGCCGAGTAGGTGCCGGTGCCCGACTCGATGTCGTAGTAGTGAGCGACGATGCGCCCGCCGGCCTCTTCGACCTGGCGCTCTGCGTTGGCCAGCTGCCTGGGAAAGGAGAGCGTGGGGTCCTGTTCGTCTTCGGTCGACACCCGCCCGTACCAGGCGTAGCGGGGGGTTCCGGCGACGGTCGTGGTCATGGCGAGACCTCCTCCCCCTCTCCTACCTCTGTCTCGCCGAGAGAAGCGAGCAAGGCCGCAAGTGCCCGCCCCTGGGCCGCCGCCAATGCCCGGCCGGCTTAGCCGCCGACCAGGTGGAGCCGTCCACGCACCGTCAGAGGGTGCTCGCCCCGGCCTAGTTCGGAGGCGGGCTCTGGCCCTGGAGGCGAGGGGCGTGTGGGACGGTGTCGATGTTCAAGTTCGGCGCCATGAGTGGTGGCTGAGGGGCGGTTGTTGGTCATCGGCTCGGCACCGTGGCCCGCTCGGCCAGCTCGATGAGCCGACGCCGGGGTGCCGCCTCGCGCAGCGCGAGCCACACCGCATCGGCGGGACTGCCGGTGCCGGCGGTGGCCGTCGCGACGGGCAGGGCGGTCCCTTCGAGTGCCCGGCGCAGCGCCGGCTCACGGCCTGGCTGGGCCAGCCAGAACAACACGGAGCGGGCCGCACCCTCGGCCTCGGCGAGGTCGCGGTAGCCGTCCAACTTGGCCGCGACTCGGGCGAGGGTCTCGGTGCCGGTGTCGTGCTCGACGAAGAACTCGACCCGGTCGCCTCCCTCCTCCCAGACCCCGTACGCGTCGGGACGCACCAAGTCCCCCCACTCCGCCGCGCACCGCCGCTCGGACCACCACGCGCCCACCGCCGCGTCGGGCCGAGAGCGTGCCGCGGCGTGGAGCGCGCAGAAGAAGCCGTTCACCTCGAGGGTGTGGGCGGTTCGCTGCCCGGCAGCGAGCGCCACCACCCGGTCGCGCAGCACCGAGGCCCGGGGGGGATCCACCCCGCGTTCGGCTGCGACCAGGCCAGCGCCGAGCGGCCCCAACGTGTAGCGCCAGGACTCCGAACCCACCGGGCGGATGGAGCGGAACCGATCGAGCACCCCGAGGCGCCACAGCGTGACGAGGCGATGCTGGGCCGAGACGAGGCTCGTGAAGCAGAGGTTGCAGATCTGCTCGGTGGTGAGGATCCGGTGCTCCCACAGCGTCCGGCAGATGAGGCGGTCGCGTTCGGTCAACCGGCCGAGCACGTCGAGCGCCGACACGGCGCCCCGCCGGAGAGGAGAAGAAGCAGTCATGACATGCTCCACGAGTCGGGGTCCTCCGACGCCGGGGTGGGAGCGGCCCGGTGCCGGCGGTTCTGCACCTCCGACCCCGGCGTCCCAAGGACGGCGGACGAGACGCCACCAGGCACGCCGGCCGAGACGCCTGGCGACCCGCCGCCGTCACTTCGGCGGTGCTGGCGTCGACGCACGAGCAACTCGTGTCGACGCTCGTCTCGGGTGCGCCCGGCGTTGGCTCGGGCCGCCGTCCGAGCCTCGGCCGCCCGACCGGGGACAGCACGGGCCATCGGCTGGGTCCGAAGCGTGAACGCGTGCAGGTCCTGGCCACCGACCACCAGACGACAGGCGACCTGGTAGGCGCCGAGATGGCTGAGGTCGTACGCGCTGACGTAGGGCTCGGTGTGGCGGGCGAGCACTCGGGCGTCTTCGGGCGAGACGTTGAAGTACACCTTGTTGCGGGCGTTCGCCGACGTGGCCTCGGCGAGGTCGCGGGGCAGCTGGCCGAGGTGCTGGTGGGCCAAGGTGAGCGACAGGCGGTAGCCGCGGGCCTCGGCCAGCACGTCGTCGAGCGCGCCGGGGAGCGCCAAGAAGTTGTGTGCCTCGTCGACGTAGAGCGACGCGTCGCACCGGACCGTCCGCCCGGCACGGGCGGTCGCCGCCTGCCACACCCGGGCGACGAGGAGCGAGCCCACCAGCCGCGCGGTGTCGTCTCCCAAGAGGCCCTTGGGGAGCCGGGCGAGGAGCACGCCGCCGTCGAGGACGTCGGCCATAAAGAAGCTGGAGGTGGCCGAGCCGAGCAGGTCTCGAGCGAAGCTCCGGGCGAGCACGGCCCGCAGCTTGTTCATGACCGGGCCGATCACCTGGGCTTGGCCGGCGGGAGAGAGGGCGTCGTAGCCGTCCCAGAAGCCCTTCAGCCCCGATCGTTCCGACAGCCCGGCTACGAGGGGCGCCCGGAAGCGCCGGTCGGTGAGCAGCACCGGGACGTCGGCCAGGGTCGCACCGGGAAGCCGGCGCAGGGTGGCACACGCCGAGCGCAGCACGTCGTCGGTCCTCGGTCCCCAGTAGGCGGCGAAGATCCGGGCGAACACCGACACCACGTGGTCGACCGCCACCTCGGCCGGCTTGCCCGAAAGGACGTTCAAGGCAGGCGGCGCCTCGGTCTCCTCGGGGTCGATGAGCACCAGTCGCTCAAGGGCGCGCCCCGGGATCCGGGCGAGCAGGTCGACGACGAGGTCGCCCTTCGGGTCGATGACGACCACACCACGGCCGGCTGCCATGTCGGCGAGCGCCAGGTTGGCGAGAAGCGTCGACTTGCCCGATCCGGTCGCACCGATGACGTGGGTGTGGAAGCGGCCGTCTTCGACCCCGAGGGCGACGGCACGCCGGGGGCCGATCTCGGCGTCGCCGAGCACCCGGAGCCCGGCTCCATCACCGGCGATCTCAGAAGTACGCATCGTCGTCCTCCCATCCCGTGCTGTCCTGGCGCCATGGACCCGCCAGTACGCCCGGGGGCGGGGCGACCGCGACGGCGCTCGCGTGGGCGAGGCCCGGGATCATCTCGTCGTAGGGAAGATGCGCGAGGCCTGCGACCTCGGAGAGGCCGAGGACCTGGCCACAGCCGAAGACGCGTCGTTCGAGTCGCCGGGGAGCACCCGAGCGGTGCGCTGCCGCGAGGTGGTTGCGCCCGGCATAGACACCGAAGGCGGCGGTGAGCTCGTGGGAGCGGGCACGCAGGTGGCACCGTGCGCCGCTGCCGGGCGGCGAGCAGGACAGCCCGTAGCGGATGGCGACCTCGAAGGCGGGGAGGTCGCTCGCCTTGTGGACCGCGTGGCGCACGTCGGCCGTCCGCATCGGGTCAGCGGTCGGCGGGCGCGCCGGAGTGCTCCGCCAGGTGGCGAGCAGCCGGGGGACGAGTGCGGTAGGCCGGCCGGTCTGGAGTGACCGGGCGGCTCGGACGAGCATGCGGGTGGAGCGGGCACCGGCGGGGCGGACGAGGACCTGGACCAGTCCCTGCTCGTCGCTGTCCCAGGAGCCGAGGGCGCCGATCACGGTGCGAAGCGGATCGACGGGATGGTCGGTGCCGAGTGGGAGCCAGGCCGGCGCCGCGAGCCGCAGCTCCCCGCAAGAGGTGAGCGGACCGGCGAGGTTCGGGCGGTGGGCGTCGCGGACCTGGCACTGTGCGCCCGGCCACGCCGAGGACACGGCCCGGGCGACGGCGTGCGCCGAGATGTCCGCGGACACCCAGAGCCGCAGACCGATGCCGTCACCGGACCCCTCCATCTCGAAGGCGACGTGGCCGGCGGGGCGAAGGAGGTGGCGCTTGGCGGCCAGTACCGGGTGGAGGTTCCGCCAGAAGGCGAGCGCACCTTTCGCCTCGACGACAGCCGGTATCGCCACCTCGACGAGCTGGCCGCCAGACGGTGGCCGGAGACGACCAAGCACTCGGACGACCGCCCAAGTGGTCACCAGTGCCAGGACGGCGATCACCACGGGCACGGCGATGGGCAGAACCTGGTTGGCGAAGTGGGCGAGATGGTGGCCGAGGTCTTTCCACCAGGCGTCGGGGTGGGCGAGGAAGTGGGCGAGCGGCCCGTGGGGCAGGCTCGGCGACGGTGCGGGGACAGAAGATGGCAACGGGATCCTCCTGTGATCGATGGCTGTCTGTGGGAGAGCCCGGCCGGAACCGAAAACCTCCACACATAAGAACAGGGGGGTCTTCGCGCAAACACCGAGAAGGCGTCCGGATTCGAGACAGAACAAGCCGCTACGCTGGGAGAACGAGAAGCTCCTATTTGTCGAGATGGGCTATCCACGTAAACGGACCGACCCTGGTCACGGCGCTCTGGCGGCAACCGAATTGCCTGGTCGCAGAGTTGTAAGTCCGGTCAGA
>JAJZVL010000131.1 GCA_021845725.1 Actinomycetes bacterium
GCGAGCCGCTCGACCGACGCCTCGTCGGTCTCCTTCTCGAGCGCCACCTTCTCGATCTCGAGCTGGCGGATCCGCCGGGTCACGACGTCGAGCTCGGTCGGCATGGAGTCGATCTCGATGCGCAGGCGGCTGGCCGCCTCGTCGACGAGGTCGATCGCCTTGTCCGGCAGGAAGCGGCCGGTGATGTAGCGGTCCGAGAGCACCGCGGCCGCCACCAGCGCAGCATCCTGGATGCGCACGCCGTGGTGGACCTCGTAGCGCTCCTTCAAGCCGCGGAGGATCGCGACGGTGTCGGCGACCGAGGGCTGGTCGACGAAGACCTGCTGGAACCGTCGCTCGAGCGCGGCGTCCTTCTCGATGTACTTGCGGTACTCGTCGAGCGTGGTGGCCCCGATGAGCCTGAGCTCCCCGCGGGCGAGCAGCGGCTTGATCATGTTCCCGGCGTCCATCGCGCCTTCGGCCGCCCCGGCGCCCACGATGGTGTGTAGCTCGTCGATGAACGTGATCACCTGCCCCTCCGCGTCGGTGATCTCCTTCAGCACCGCCTTGAGCCGCTCCTCGAACTCACCGCGGTACTTGGCCCCCGCGACCATCGAGCCGAGGTCGAGCGCGATCACGCGCTTGTTCTTCAGGCCCTCGGGCACGTCGCCCGCCGTGATCCGGTTCGCGAGGCCCTCGACGATCGCGGTCTTGCCCACACCGGGCTCCCCGATGAGGACGGGGTTGTTCTTGGTCCGACGGGAGAGGACCTGGATCACGCGGCGGATCTCCTCGTCCCGGCCGATGACCGGATCGAGCTTGCCCTGGCGTGACAGCTCGGTGAGGTCGCGCCCGTAGCGCTCGAGCGCCTGGAACGTCTCCTCGGGAGTGGGCGAGGTCACCCGGTGGCTGCCGCGCACTTCGCGCAGCGCGGCGAGGAGCTGGTCGCGTGAGACGCCGAGGGCGTCGGCCCACGCGAGGAGCAGGTGCTCGACCGAGACGTAGTCGTCCCCCATGTCGCGGCGCAGCTCGTCGGCGCGCTCCAGGCCCTCCCGGGTCGCCCGTGCCATGCTCGGCTCCGAGCCGCCGACGGCACGTGGCTGCCTGGACAGGCGCTCGCCGATCGCGCGCGCGACGCCAGCCGGGTCCGTGCCCAGGCGGGCGAGGATCGGGCGGGCGATGCTCTCGGGGTCCGCGAGCACGGCCGCGAGCACGTGATCGGGCGTCACCTCCGCGTGGTGGGCGGCGGCGGCCTGCTGCGTCGCTGCGCTGAAGGCCTCCCGGGTCTTCACGGTCCAGCGTTCGGGGTCGATGGGCATCAGTGCATCCCCTTCGTCGCGTTTTCTGTCTCTGCTGCTCTTTGTTTCCCCACGTCTCTTCTTCCTGGCTTCCTCGTGCCGGCGACCATGCTCCTCGGGTCCTCGTCCTCGGCCCTCGGTCAGATCCCGCGCTGGCTCGCAGGTGCGTAGGGGACCGGCGAGGCGTCGAACGGCACGAGGTCACGGCGGTAGTGGCGGTGGATCCGGTCGATGGTCTCGAGCGCCTCGGCCCTCGTCCGCTCGAGCTCGTCGCGTAGCCGGGCGACCTCGCTCTCGAGCTCGAGCACCCTGCGAACACCCTCGAGGTTCAGCCCCGCGGCGGTCAGGTCCTGGATCCGGCGAAGCCGGGCGAGGTCACGTTCGGAGAACCGCCGGGACCCGCCGCGCGTGCGCGAAGGGTCCAAGAGACCCTTTCGCTCGTAGACGCGCAGCGTCTGAGGGTGCACGCCGGCGAGCTCCGCGGCGACCGAGATCACGTACACGGGCGCGGCTGTGGCCCGCGCCCCGCCTGGTGCTCCGTCGGCCGAGGAGCGCAGCGTCCCTGCCGCACCCCTCGGGTCTCTCGTGGTCCCCAGCCCACGCATCGTCACGCCTCCGCCGGCTCACGCGGCACGGGCTCGAGCGCCGCGGCGAGCTGCTCGAGCGCCGCGCGCTGCTCGTCGGTCAGCGACTTGGGCACGACGACATCCACCCGCACCAGCAGGTCCCCGGCCTTCGCGCCGTTCTTCCCGCTACCTGCCGGTACGCCGCGTCCCTTCACGCGAAGGTGGGTGCCGGGCGCGGTCCCCGGAGGCACGCGGACAGTGACGGGGCCGTCGAGCGTCGGGACGGTCACCGTCGTGCCGAGCGCGGCCTCGGGGAAGGTGACCGGCACGGAGACCGTGAGGTTCCTCCCTCGCCGGCCGAAGCGCGGGTCCGGGGCAACCCTGACGACGACGTAGAGGTCCCCCGCCGGGCCACCGCCCTGTCCGGGCGCTCCGCGCCCTTTGACCCGGACGCGCTGGCCGTCCTCGACCCCTGGCGGGATGCGGACCTTGACGACTCGGTTCCGGCGCTCGGTCCCCGTCCCGTGGCACGTCGGGCAGGGCGTGTCGACCACCGTCCCCCGGCCGTTGCACGTCGGGCACACCGTGCTCAGGGAGAAGAGGCCCTGGTTGTCGTCCAGCATCCCCTTGCCGTGACACGTCGGGCAGGTGTGCGTCGAGGTCCCCGGAGCGGCACCGGAGCCGTTGCACGTGCGGCACCGCACGTCCTCGGGAACGTTGACCGACACCGTCGCGCCATGCACCGCATCGGCGAAGGAGAGGCGCAGCTCGGTCTCGACGTCCGCCCCCCGCTGCTGCCCACGGGTGCGGCGCTTCGTCGACCGGCTGCCGAAGATCCCGCCGAACAGGTCGCCGAGGTCCCCGAGGTCCTCGACCCTGAACGTCGTGCCCCCGGGCGAGCCGAAGCCGCCACGGCCGAAGCCGCCGCCGGCTCCGGCCATCGGGCCGAGCCGGCGCACCTCGTCGTACTCCTTGCGGCGCGTGGCGTCACCGAGGACGTCGTACGCGGCGCTGATCTCCTTGAACCGCTCCTCGCTCCCGGGGTTGGCATCTGGGTGGTACTGCTTGGCGAGCTTCCGATAGGCGCGCGTGATCTCCTTGTCGGTCGCCGTCGACGGCACACCGAGCACCTGGTAGTAATCCTTCTCGAACCACTCGCGCTGCGCAGGCACGGCTCAACCTCTGACTCGGACCATCGCCGGACGCAGCACCTGGCTGCGCCAGCGGTAGCCCGCACGCAGGACCTCGTCGACGACGATCGCGTGCGGCGAGGCGACCTCGGACGCCCCTGCAGCGGGCCCAGCAGCGTCCTGCGACGCCGCGGCGTCCGACGGCGCGGCGTCCGACGGCGATGGAGCCTCCTGCGCGACCGCGTCGTGGACCGTCGGGTCGAACGCCACGCCCACGGCGTCGACCCGCTCGAGGCCCTCCTTGCCGAGGACGTCGAGCAGCTGGGTGCGGGCCTGCCCGATCGCCCGGGCCTCTTCGGACGCGGGCTCGCCCTGCGCCTCGCGAGGCCCCAGGTGCGCCCATGCGAGGTCGAGGTTGTCGAGCACGGGCAGGAGCTTCATGACGAGGTTCGCCTCGGCGCGCGCCGACTGCTCCTCCTGGAGTCGTGCGACGCGCTTGCGGTAGTTGTCGAAGTCGGCCTTCAGGCGCTGGAGCGATTCGAGGTACTCGTCGCGCTGGGCCATGAGGGCAGCCACATCCGTCAAGATCGTGGCACCCTCATCCCCGTCCTCCCCGGCACCGAGCCCGCCGCCCTCCTCGGGGGAGGCGGCCCCGGCCTCGGCAGCTGCGTGCTCCCCCGCTCGCTCCTCGGCTTCGTCGTCCGCCCACCGTGCGGCGGTGTGGTCAGGACGGCCGCTCATTGCTCGTCGACGATCTCGGCGTCGACGACCTCGCCCTCCGCCGGCTCACCGGAACCCGCCGTCTCCGCGGAGCCGGCGGACGGGCCGCCCGAAGGGGTCGACGCGCTCTGCGACGCCTGCTCGTAGAGCCGTTGCGAGAAGCTCTGGCTCGCAGACATGAGGCGCTCGGTCGCCGTCTTGATCGCTTCGATGTCGGTGCCCGAGAGCGCGTCCTTCACGCCCTGCAAGGCGTTGGACACGTCCTCCTTCTCGGAGCCCTGGAACTTGTCTCCCTGGTCCCGAAGCAGCTTCTCGGTCTGGTACACGAGGGTGTCGGCGGTGTTGCGCACCTCGGCTTCCTCACGCCGGCGGCGGTCGTCCTCGGCGTGCGCCTCGGCGTCACGGACCATCCGCTCGATGTCGTCCTTGGCAAGGGCCGACTGGCCCGTGATC
>JAJZVL010000047.1 GCA_021845725.1 Actinomycetes bacterium
AGCGCGCTCAGGGCGACCACGAGCGCGGGGACGTCGTCGTCGGCGTGGACGGCTCGCATGCCTCACGCTCGGCGCTGCGGTTCGCCGCCGCCGAGGCACGGCTTCGGGGCGCGCGCCTCGTCGTCCTCACCGCGACGGTCGGGGCGGCGGTCACCGGAGCGGTCGACGCGGCGACGAGCGCGACCGACCCGGACATGGCCTCGATGGTGACCGCGCTGATGGCGCCGGCGGTGCACGCCACCCTCCGCCACTTCCCCGCGCCGGTCGACCTCGCACGCGACCTCGCCGAGGCGATGGTGCACCAGGAGCTCGGGGACGCGCCGAAGCTCGCCGTCCGCGTCGAGCCCTACGACGGCACGCCTGCCGAGGCTCTGGTCGAACGCTCCCATTCGGCGGACCTCGTCGTCGTGGGCGCTCGGGGCCAGGGCGGGTTCGAGGGGCTGCGCCTCGGATCCGTGGCCGACCAGGTCCGACGGCACGCGTCGTGCACGGTGGTCGTCGTCCACGGGACATCGCTGCCCGCGGCCACAGCCCTACCCGCGACGGACGCTCCCCCGCGCCCGGTCGTCGTGGGCGTCGACGACTCGCCCGGCGCCCAGCACGCCCTGCGCTTCGCTCTGCGAGAAGCGCGCCTGCGCGCCGCGAAGCTCGTGGTCGTGAGCGCCTACCGCCCGAGCGACCGCCTCGAGCTGGAGAGCCTCGCCGGGCCCCACGACGCCCCGGGACCCGACCCCCAGCCGGCGCTGGCGGCAGCCGCAGTCGAACGCATGCTCGACGCGGAACCCGGCGCAGCGGAGGTCCATCGGGACCTGGAGATCTGGCCGGGGGCGCCGGCGGCGGTGCTCCTCGACGCGGCGCGGAGGCGGTCGCCCTCACTGCTCGTGGTGGGAGCCCGGGGCCTCGGCGGGTTCGCGGGCCTCCTGCTCGGATCGGTCAGCGAGTCCGTCTCGCGGCACGCGGACTGCCCGGTGGCGGTCGTCCGCCGGTAGGGACATCGGCCGCGCCCAGGCACCCAGCGCGGCGAGCGGCGATCGATCGACGCGCGTGACGGTCGGTCGGTCCGTACGGTCCGTCCATGCCCGTCCATGGCTATACGGTGACGACCACCACGTTCTTCGTGCCGGACATGCGTCGCACGTCGGCCGGGTCGCTCGAGAGCACGGTGACCCGGTCCTCCGGCGCCGCAGTCATGGCCGCCCCCAGATGGGCGTCGGCGACCGAGACCCCGAGCGCCGATCGGACGCCGGCGGCTCGATCGGCTGCCGGCGAATCGAGAGACAGGTCGGTCAACCCGAGGCAGTTGAGGAGCACCGAGCGCCGATCCGTGCGGTCCCAGCCTGCCTCCACCCGGACCGCAGTGGGGACCGCGAGACGAACCGGCCGCCCTCGCATCTTGCGCCCGGCGAGGACGTCGAGGTGCGCCAGAACCCGGCGGTGCTTGGCCTGCGCGGGACCGGAGAGCGCCTGCACGGCCTCGTTGTCGAAGAGGACGAGGTGGCTCACGCGGCACTACCCGTCGGAGGACGCACCAGCGCGCGGGCTTCGGCCCACAGCACGACGTCGTCGGGAGTCGCGTCGTGCCGGCGCGCGACGAGCTCGTCGGCCGCACGGTGGAGCAGCTCGGGGGACGCCGCCAGAGGATGGCCGTCGAGCTCGGCAGCCGCGACGGCAAGGTCTCCGAGGCAGGGCCGCGTGCCGGGATGTGCCACGTAGTGCTCCTCGAGCGCTGCGCGCATGAGGACGCCTTCGAGCACGCCGCGAAGCGCCAGCGCGGTGAGCTGCGTGGTCGACGCAGCAGCCCCGAGCTCGCTGACCGCGAGGCTCGCCGCTTCGCGGAGTGCAGCCGGAAGACGCATCGAGGTGTTCACCGAGGCGCCCTCCGGCGCCACCAGGAGCTCCGCCAGGCGATCGAGGACAGGTGACCGCACCACGGGAAAAGTGTACCACGTCCATGGGGTACGCTCCTCGGCCGGGCGCCCCGTTTCCCGCAGACCGGGCCGGGAGCCGGCTCTGCTTCAGCGCCCCGACTGCGGGGGCACGTAGCGAGGGTCGTGGATCGGCTTGGGCATCAGCGCGTGCTGGAGCGCCTGGGTGAGACCCGGGAAGACCGACAGGGTGCCGGCGGCTTGGGCCACGCTGAGACCCCCGGTCATGGCGAAGGCCATCCCTTGGATGAGCTCGGGCGATCCGGCTCCGACGGCGTGCGCGCCGAGGATCCGGCCGCTGCCTGCCTCTCCGAGGATCTTCACGAAGCCTTCCGGCTCGCCGACGACGTTGCCGACCGGGCAGACGTCCCGGTAGTCCTGGCGGTGCACCTCGAGGCCGAGGCCCTGGTCGCGCGCCTGCTCCTCGGTCAGCCCCACGCCCGCGACCGGCGGCGTGAGACCGACGAGGTAGGGGACCACACGGTCGTCGAAGGCGGCCTGCTCGCCGCGCAGCGCGTTGCCGGCGACCATGGTCCCCTGCTTGGTGGCGACCGGCGAGAGCTGGTAGGCGCCGGCGCGCACGTCCCCGATGGCGTAGATGTGGCCGACGTTCGTGCGCAACGTCGGGTCGGTGGGGATCCCGTGGCGATCGTAGGCGACCCCGGCAGCCTCGAGGGCGAGGTCGTCGACCGCCGGCACCATGCCGGCTGCCAGGAGCACCCGGTCGGCCTCGAGCCGCAGCGGCCCGTCGGGCGCCGCGGCCTCGACGGCGATCGCTCCGCCCTGGCGGCTGAGGCGCTCGAGCCGGGTGGAGAGGTGCAAGGTGATCCCGAGCCTCTCCGCCATGCCCGCCACCTCGGCCCGGACGTCGTGGTCGACCCGCCCGAGCACGTGGTCGAGCAGCTCGACGACCGACACCTCGACGCCGACGCGGGCCATCATGAACGCGAACTCCATGCCGATCACCCCGCCGCCGATGACGACCAGGCGTGATGGGAGCTCGCGCGCCTCGAGCAGCTCGACGTGCCCGTCGGCCAGCTCGATGCCCTCGACCGGCAGCTCGGGCAGCTTCGCCCCGGTGGCCACCACGATCGACGTGCCGTGGAGGACCCGGTCGCCCACGGCGACGGTGTGCGGGTCGACGAAGTGGCCGGAGCCGGCGACGAGGGCCGCCCCGCCGTCGATCAGCTCCTCGGGCTTCGGGTCGGCGCACGTCGCCACGATCGCCTGGGCGCGATCCACGGCCGCGGCCCAGTCGACCTGCGGCTCGCTGACGCTGATCCCGAACGCGGAGGACCGGCGGATCAGGCTGAGGATCTCGGTGACCCTGACCAGGGCCTCCTTGGGAATTCACCCATAGTGGAGTCAGGTGCCGCCGATCTTGTCGGGCTCCACCACTGCCACCGTCGCTCCGAGCGCCAGCGCCCGCCGCGCCGCCGCGCCGCCACCGGGCCCGGCTCCGAGGACCACCAGGTCGTACTGCTCGACCGCGTCCATCGAGCCTCCTTCCGCCGTCGGCAGGTCTTCCTGCGCTTCGCCCGTCGCAACCGTACGTCGGCCTCGGCCCGAGCACAAGGGACCATCGACCCTGGGCTGGTGCTGCGTGGGAGCAGAGACTCTCCTCCGAGCGGCTGGTCGCGCTTTCTGCGCGCACCGGGAGGACAGGAGGTAGGGCGATGGCACAGCGGATCGTGATCCTGGGCGGAGGGACCGGGGGGACGCTGCTCGCCAACCGCCTGCGCCGCGCCTACGGGCGGCATGAGGCCAGCATCGCGGTGGTCGACAGGGACGACCGCCACATCTACCAGCCCGGTCAGGTGCCCGTCGCCTTCGGCATCAGCCAGCCCAAGGACATCGTGCGGTCCCGGCGACGCCAGCTGCGGGCCGGCATCGACTTCCACGAGACCGAGATCGACCACGTCGACCTCGAGGCGGACCAGGTGCACCTGGCCGGCGGCGACGTCCTCGACTACGACGTGCTGGTGGTCGCGACCGGCGCCCGCCTCGCCCCCGAGGCCACGCCCGGCCTCACCGGCCCCGGATGGATGGACAAGGTGCTCACCTTCTACGACTTGGAGGGCGCCGCCGCCCTGTCGGCAGCCCTCGAGCGCTTCGACGAAGGACGGCTCGTCGTCGGCGTGGTCGACATGCCCATCAAGTGCCCCGTCGCCCCCCTCGAGTTCTGCCTGCTCGCCGACTGGTACTTCACCGAGCGCCACGTGCGCGACCGGATCGAGATCACCTTCTTGAGCCCGCTCCCCAGCCTCTTCGCCGCCCCGATCGCCGACGCGAGCGTCGAGCGGCTCTTCGCCGACAAGCGGGTGGGCCAGGAGACCGGTTTCCACATCGCGGAGGTCGACGGGGCGAACAGGAGGATCGTCGACGCCGGCGGCCGAGAGGTCGGCTTCGACCTCGCCGTCGTCGTGCCGTCGTTCCGGGGCGCCTCCTACGTCGGGCGCTCCCCCGGGCTCGGCAACGACCGGGACTTCATCGAGGTGGACACGAAGACCCTGCAGTCGCCCGCGCACCCGAACGTCTTCGCCATCGGCGACGCGGCCGACCTCCCCACCTCCAAGACCGGGTCGGTGGCGCACTTCGAGGGCGAGATCGTCGTCCGCAACATCCGCCGGTTCCTCGCCGGCGAGCCCCCCGACGCCCACTACGACGGCCACGGCACGGGCTTCATCGAGACGGGCTTCCACAAGGCGATGCTGCTCGACTCGAACTACACCACCCAGCCCCTCCCCGGCCACTTCCCGACGGCCGTCGGCCTGCCGCTGCTGAAGGACTCCCGCCTCAGCCACCTGGCAAAGGTCGAGTTCCAGTGGTTCTACTGGCACTTCCTCCTCCCCGGGCGCGACATCCCGGGGCTCGGCTCGGCCATGCCCACGCGCGGCAAGGCCAGGGTCGCCGACATCGACGCGGTGCCGTCCTCTCCGAGCACACCCGGGTGAGGACCGGGCTGCGGCGCGGCTGAAGCTCGAGATCGGTGGCTGCTCCAACGGCTGGAGGCGCCGGCACGGTCCCGGCGCGCCGGATCGTGCTCTTCGCGCGCCCAGGGGCGGGCAAGAGCACCCAAGCCGCCCTGCTCGCCAAGCGACTCGGTGTCCCCCATCTCTCGACCGGCGCGGTGCTGCGAGACGAGGTCGCCTCGGGGTCCGCGCTCGGGCAGCTGATCGCCCCGGTGCTCGAGCGCGGCGACCTCGTGGCTGACGAGCTCGTCGTCCCCGTCGTCGCCCAGCGCCTCGGCGCTGCGGCTGCCGCAGGCGGCTACGTCCTCGACGGCTTCCCTCGTAACCTTGCCCAGGACAACGCGCTCGGTGCGCAGTTCCCAGATGCTGTCCAGCCACAGGCCGCGGTCCTCCTCGACGTGCCGGCCGAAGAGTGCCGGCGGCGCCTGCTCGCCCGGGCGGCCTCGGAGGGGCGCAGCGACGACACGCCCCAGACGATCGACCACCGGCTCGCCCTCTTCGACACCGACCTCGTGCCGGTGATCGAGCGCTACGAGCGGCGCGGGCTCCTCGTGCGCGTCGACGGAGACGCGGACCGCCACGTCGTGACCGAGCGGATCATCGATCGTCTGGACACCCCGTGACCCCTCGGGCGAGCGACGGACATGCCGGAACGGTCACGGATCTGCGGTTCCAGGTCGTCTTCGTCGTGCTGTTCCCGGTCCCCGCCCCCCCGGGGAGCTTCGCCGGGTTCCCGCGCCCGGCCGACGGGATCGACCCGCTGCCCGAGGCCGCCGTGCAGGCGCGGATGGACCAGCTCCACGACGTCCAGGCCGCCATCCTCGGGCAGGAGTACCTCGCGAGCCGTCGAGCCACCCGCTGGCCGCTCGGGCGAGTCCGGCTCCCCGAGGACGGCGGCACCGGGCCGCCCTTCGCCGACGTGTTCCTGGTCACCCACACGGCCGGCGGGGCGCTGTGGGAGGCATGGATGGCGCCGCCCGACCAGCAGCTCGAGCCCGACCGGTTCCTCTCCTGGCTGCGCTCCGACCAGAAGGGCCCGGTCGCCGTGCTGCGCGAGGCTCTCGAACGCCTCAGCCGTGAGCTCCTCTCGGGCGAGGGACCCGACGAGGGGTTCCCCTTCACGGTCCTGCGCCTGCCTGGCGACACCGCGCCCTTGGACGCCGTGGTCGCCGCGCACGCCGACGACCTGGTGCGGGTCCTGTACCTCGATCGGTCGAAGCTCGCGTTCAAGCGGCAGATCGTCGACGAGGAGCTCGCCCGCGACTTCTGCCTGCGCGAGGGAGGGATCTCCCTGGTCGCGGGGCGAGGTGCCCTCGACCTTCGGGTCGGCGAGGGCGTGGGATCCGACCCTGCGAGCGACACCGTCCTCGCGCCCCGCAGTGCCCTTCCCCTCCTCATCTCCATCGAGCTCCTGCTCGTCGAGCGGGTGGTGCTGCAGATGTTCCTCCGCCGGGTCGCCGGAGGAGCCGTGCCGCAGTCCCTCTCGCACCTGCTCGAGCTCAAGACCGAGATGCTCGACGGCCTGGCCGAGTACCGCGGCACCGTCGCCGAGTCCAACCGCTTCAGCGCCGAGGTCACCTCCTACGGCGAGAAGGTCCTGGGGCTCGACGTCCTCTACGCGACGCTCACCGAGCGGCTCGACGCCCTCACCTTCGACATCACGACCAGGTACCAGCAGAGCACGAACACGCTGCAGTTCGCCCTCACCGTCGTCCTCGGGAGCTTCCAGGCGGCGAGCGTCGCCGCGGTGATCGCCTCGGTCGCCTACCGCCAAGGGCCGCTGCTCGTGCTCGCCTGGGCGGCCGGGACGGCCCTCGCCGCCGCCACGTCCATCACGGCCCTCCTGCGCCGCCGACTGCGCTGACCAAGGGACCTTCGGCCCTACATCTCGCAGACGCCCGGATGCTACAAGTCCAACAATGATTGCGAAGGCGAGGCGAGATCGACGAGCTGGAGCCGACGCAGTCGGAACCGACGCGAAGGCCACGGTCTCGAGACGAGGGTTCCTCGGCGCCTTGGCGGCGATCGCGGCCCTGGCCGGTACTGCCGGAGGCTTCGTCGGCCGCACGGCCTCTGCCGCGATCAAGCCGGTCGCCCGGCCGTCTGCGGCCCAGATGAAGCGGCTGCTCGCGTACTACCGGACCAGGCCGCGCTGGGCGAGCTGGCTCGTGCCGGAGCTGAACGTGGACGACGGCTGGCAGCGCTGGATGCGCACCATCTTGAACTCGAAGAACCTGCCGATCACCCACGACGACTTCTCTCGCCTCGGCACCACCATCACCCAGACCCATCACTGGTCCATGGTGATCGACGAGCGTCGCTGCATCGGCTGCCAGGCATGCGTGGTCGCCTGCAAGGACGAGAACAACGTCCCGGTCGGCGTCTATCGCACGTGGGTGGACGTGGTCGAGACGGGCACGATGGTGCCGGACCCCTCCGGCCCGATCGTCACGGACGTCGGGAACTACCGCTCCGAGGTGAAGCGGTCGTCCATGCCGCTCATCTGCAACCACTGCGACCACCCGCCCTGCGTGGACGTCTGCCCGGTGAAGGCGACGTTCAAGCGGGCCGATGGCATCGTGATGATCGACTACGACCTGTGCATCGGCTGCGGCTACTGCGTACAGGCGTGCCCCTACAACGCCCGCTTCTTCAACCCCGTCCAGCAGACGGCCGACAAGTGCACGTTCTGCGCCCACCGGTTGGACCGCGGGCTCCTGCCCGCGTGCGTCACGTCGTGCCCGACGCACGCACGGGTCTTCGGGGACAAGAACGACCCGACATCCGAGGTGTCCGTGCTGCTCGCCACCCAGGCGACCACGGTGCTGAAGGAGGACCTCGGCACCGACCCGCAGGTCTTCTACATCAACCGGGAGCAAGAGGTCTACGACGAGAACTCGACGGTCAACACCGTCTATCCCTACACCGCGAACCTGAACAGCACCGATTACGCCACGCTGAGCGGCGACGCGCCGCTGCCCGGTGCAACGGGCGGGCAGGGATAGACCGTGGAAGCCGCCGCGCGGCACGTGCCGGACGTCTGCGACGAGCCAAGGGAGCGCTGAGCGATGCCCCTCTCACCGACCAACTATTACGGATCCGGCCTGGAGCAGGGCTACTGGGGTCTCATGATCGTCACCTATCCGTTCATCTCCGGTCTGGTGGCCGGATCGTTCGTGGTGGCGACGCTGAGCCAGCTGTTCGGGCGCAAGCGCCTCGCCCCGCTCGCCCCCATCGCGGCCATCCTCAGCTTCGCGCTGCTGCTCTCCGCACCGCTCACGATCTGGGGCGACGCACGTCAGCCGAGCCGGGTCTACGAGCTGATCACCCGCATGCACGTCCCGTGGTCACCCATGGCGCTGTTCCTGCTCATCTGGATCAGCTACGTGGTGCTGATGCTCGTCGAGCTGTACGCCGTGTTCCGTGCCGGCAACTCGGCGCGTACGGAGTGGGCCGGAAGGCCCCTTCGTGCGAAGATCGCCGGCCTCCTCACGCTCGGCGTCAAGGGCAGGGATGCCGGGTCGCTCCGCCGTGACGAGCGGATCGTCCGCTGGACGGCCGGCATCGGGATCCTCATCGCCTTCCTGTTCCACGGCTACATCGGCTTCATCTTCGGCTCCATGAAGTCCCGAGCGCTGTGGTCGAGCCCGCTCATCCCAGTGCTGTTCATCGTGTCTGCCATCGTGTCGGGCATCGCGCTCGTGGAGATCGCCTACTTCGCGATCGCCAAGTGGAACGGCTGGAAGATCGACCGGGCGATCGTCTCCGAGCTGAACCTGTGGCTGATCGGCGCGCTGCTGCTCGACTTCTACCTCGACATGGTCGAGCTGCTCATGAGCGGCGTGCGCGCGTACGCGCCCGAGGAGACCTACGAGTGGTTCAGCCGCCTGTACTTCCACGGCCCGCTGTTCTGGACGTACTTCTTGTTCCAGCTCGGCCTCGGCGTCATCGTGCCACTGGTCGCGCTGGCGACCAGACGATGGCGCGCGTCGATCGTCAACTCGGGGGTGATGGCCCTCCTCGTGCTCATGGGCGTCTACATGATGCGCTGGAACGTCGTCGCCGGCGGCCAGATGGCCTCCAAGGTCACCAACGACATCGTGAGCTTCCCGCTCGTGTGGACCGGGTACGACTCGGTGCAGACCGTGCTCGGGGTGTTCGGGGTGGCCTTCCTGCTGTTCCTGCTGTTCGCGTGGCTCCTTCCGTGGAAGACCGGCTTCGACGCAGCCGGCGGCATCCCGCTGCTTCCGGAGCCCGTCACTCCAGCCAGCACGGCGAGCAGCACGGCGCCGATGACCTCGAGAGGAGCATGAGCGTGGGTCCCTCCGACGCCAGCAACGACATCGACGGGCCGGCCACGGACCCCGAAGGCCCCTCGCCGGCTGGGACCGGGGCCGGGGCCGGGAGCGCTGGAGGAGAGCGCGGCGAGGGGGGATCACTCCTGGATCGCCGGTTCAGCCGCCGGACCCTCATGAAGGGGGGCGCGGTCACCGCGGCTGCCGCCGGGGTGACCGCCTGGGGGCTCGATCCATGGCTCGGCAACGCCTTCCACTACGACGGGCAGTACGTCTTCCCCAGCCGCGTGGTGAACTGGCCGGGGGTCACCCAGGTGGTGAGCGTCTGCAAGCAGTGCCACAGCGACTGCGCGCTGGTCGGCTCCGTGTTCAACGGCGTGCTCGAGAAGCTCGACGGCAGCGCGTACCACCCGAACAACACCCAGCCCCATGCGCCCTACGCGACGGCGACCGACGTCGCCGCCACGTGGCCGAGCCAGCACTCGCTGTGCCCCCGCGGTCACGCCGGACGCCAGACCGTCTACGACCCCTACCGGATCGTGACCCCCTTGAAGCGCACCGGGCCCCGCGGATCGGGGCAGTGGGAGACGATCGGCTGGGACCAGCTGATCCGCGAGGTGGTCGGAGGCGGGCGGCTGTTCAGCCACGTCCCAGGCGAGGAAGACCGCCACGTGGGCGGCTTCGCCGAACTGTGGGACAGCGGGGCGGCACGCACCGCCCCCATCGACCCGGCCAACCCGGACTTCGGACCGAAGACCAACGGGCTGGTGATGTTCTGGGGCAGGGCCGAGGACGGCGAGAACAACTTCATCAAGCGCTTCGGTGCCGCCTTCGGCACCGTCAACACGATGCCCCACGTCGCGATCTGCGACCTGAACCACCACGTCGCGACCGAGCTGGCGCTCGATCCGACCACCGCCATGCTGAAGCCTGACATCCAGAACGCCCAGTTCATCATCTGGTTCGGAGCGAACATCACCGAGGCGAACTTCCCCATGCAGACGCTCGGACGCAACGTCGCCGAGGCGAACGTCCGCGGGACGCTCAAGTACGTGATGGTCGACGTGCGGATGGGCAATGCCAACCTGTTCGCCGACCAATGGGTGGTCGTGAAGCCGGGCGGGGACGGAGCACTCGCAATGGGGATGATCCGCGAGATCATCGAGCACGGCACCTACAACGAGGCCTTCCTCGAGGTCCCGAGCGCGACCGCCGCGACAGCTGCCGGAGAGCCGAACTTCTCCAACGCGACCTGGCTCGTCATCACCCAACCCGGCCACCCTCGCCAGGGTCAGTTCTTGGTCGGCTCCGACATCGGCCAGAGCGGCAGCGCCGCGACAGACCAGGTGGTGTGGGACCCGGCGAGTGGCTCGGCCGTGGTGGCGACCGCGGTCAGCACTGCCGCGCTGTGGCCCACCGGCAACCTGAGCACTGCCCCCGTGGTCGCAGGGGGCATCGAGTGCCGCACCAGCTTCCAGGAGCTCTACCAGAGCGCCCAGACGCACAGCATCGAGGGCTACGCCCGCCTAGCGGGGGTGTCGCCCAGCGTCATCACCTCGCTGGCAGCAGAGTTCACCGCCCACGGTCGCCAGGCTGTTGCCGACTTCTACCGCGGGCCCGTCATGCACACCAACGGCGTGCAGGCCGGCCGGGCCATCATGACCCTCAACTTCTTGGTCGGCAACATCGACTGGGCGGGCGGGTACATCGCCGGAGGAGGCGCAGCGGACTTCATGGGGTCCAAGGCCGGTGCCGTCTACGACCTGGGCACGTGGCCGGGCCAGCCCACAGGCGTCCCCGGAGGGGTGGCCATCAGCAGGGAGGGATCCTTCTACGAGCAATCCGACGCCTACAAGGCGGCGGTCTCTGCCGGCAAGAGCCCGTTCCCCGCCCCACGGCCGTGGTTCCCCTTCGGGGTCGGCCTGTGGCCGGAGATCTTCGCCGGCGCCTACCAGGGCTACCCCTACCCCATCAAGATCCTCTTCCAGCACATGGCCAACCCGGCGTGGAGCACCCCAGGGATCGGCGGGTCCCCCGACGCAGAGCTGCCCTGGCACCGGCTCATCACCGACCTCGACAAGGTACCCCTCTACATCGCCTCGGACATCGTGATCGCGGAGAGCTCCGCCTACGCGGACTACATCGTGCCCGACACCAGCTACCTCGAGGACTGGGGCGTCCCTCCGGGATACCCCACCTACCCGACCACCGCGCAGGGAGTGCGCCAACCGGTCATCGAGCCGCTCACCAACACGACGCCTGCCGGCTACCCCATCTGCATGGAGCAGTTCCTGATCGACGTGGCCAAGGCCACGGGCCTGCCCGGCTTCGGCGCCAACGCCTTCATGGAGGGCGGGTCGCTCGACACCCGTGAGGACTTCTACCTGAAGCAGGTCGCCAACATCGCGTACGACCCCACCTTCCACGTGCCGAGCGCGACCGGCCTCGCCCCGTCCGGCCCGGTGCCGGACGCCACCGGCAGGGACCTCGAGACGGTGACGCGACTGCGCAGACGGCACCCGAACGCGCTGCGACCTTCGGAGTGGGCGAAGGTGGCCTACGTGCTCGCCCGCGGCGGACGCTTCGAGGACTTCGTCGTCGGCTACGAGCCGAACCCCGACGTCCTCCGGACGCTGCGAGCGGTGATCGACGCCCAGCTCGTCGACACCGGGGTCGAGGCATGGGCACGCCAGCCAGGCCAGGCCACCCCGCGCGAGCTGCGCCGGGTGTTCCATCGCCAGCTCGACGTGCTCGCAGCCGCGCCGCAGAAGCCTCCCTGGACGGCGCATCGCTGGGGCTCCAAGGGGCTGCCGTGCCAGATCTACAACGCCACCGCGGCCGCCACCCACAACGCGCTCACCGGCGAGGCGTTCCCCGGCACCGCCAGCTACGAGCCGGAACGCCTCATGGACGGCACCCTGGTGGACAGCGTCGACCCTCGCAGCTCGTTCCCCTACGTCATGTCGACGCACAAGCAGCCGTTCCACTCGAAATCGCGCACCATCGCAGATCCGTGGCTGCTCGAGCTCATGCCCGAGGCGTTCCTCGAGGTGAACCCCGTCGACGCCGAGCGTCTCGGCGTGAAGGACGGCGACTTGGTCAAGGTGGCCTCGCCGACCTTTCCCAAGGGCGGCACGGGCCGGGTCCGAGTCATGGCCGGCGTCCGTCCGGGGGTCGTCACCTACGCGGACGCGTTCGGTCACTGGCAGTACGGATCGGGGACCTGGGTGGTGAACGGCAAGCGCTTCGAAGGCGACGACCTGCGCAACGCGCCGTTCCATCTCGTCCAGGCCACGCGCCTCGACCCGAGCCTTGCGGGCGGGCCGGGATGGACGATCGCCTGCGAGGACCCGATCGGCGGCGGTGTCGCCTACTTCGGCACCCGGGTCACCGTCGAACGCGTCTGAGCCGACGAGGAGCCGGCCAACGATGCAGCTCCACATGCCCCCGCGGCGACGGAGCTCCACCCGGCAGATCCGGGCCCAGCCTGGCAAGGACCGCCCCGTCACCGTGGAGCGCAGCGTGCTCGCCATCGCCTGGCTCGCCGACGCGTCGAGCCCGACCGGTCCCGACGTGCGGGTGCTCGACCCCGAGCACCTCCTTCAGCTCGGCGAGACCGAGCCCTGGCAGGCCGTGATCGTGCGTGCCGTGCCCTCCGACGAACGCCTCTACGACTTCGACACTCGCTACGAGATGACCACCTACCCCACCGACCTGCTGTGGGGTCCCGGTCCCGCGCGTCGGGCGGCGGCGTGGTACGCCTCGACCGCGCCGCCACCCGATGCCGTCCGCTCGACACGCCGGGTCTTCGTCGCGCACGTCCACGGCAAGAAGGTGTTCCCGCCTCGTTCGCCGGCGGCAGCCGCATCGGTGCCGGTCCCACTCCGCGAGGGCCAGTGGTACGTCGTTCGTGCCGACACCCCGGCCGACGTCCTCGAATTCGCACGACAGCTCGCCGCCGGCGGGACGAGCCCCGTGAGCTCCTCGGCTGGGGGCCCGGCGGTGGAGGTGGAGTGCAGCGGCGACTGGGCGAGCGTGACGGGCCACCTGCGTGCCTCGCTCGGAACAGCCGAGATGGCCCCGGTGGCGGACTTCTACCTCCCGAGGCGCTGGTCGGTGGACATGTCGACCGGAGAGCGTCTGCGCACGGGCCGATGACGGCAGCCGCCCCGCTCAGCGAGCGTGCCCCGCTCGACGACGTCGGGTGAACCGATATGCGAGCTGAGCCCGAACCTCGGGTCACACTGGAGATCGTGAAACCTGCACCGACCGCTCGGCGGCTCTCCGTCTTCGACCGCCTCGCCGACCGCGTCTCGTACGGCATGGGGACCCCGCTCAACATCGGCGTCTGGATCGCGCTGGTGGCCGGCTGGACGCTCCTGTTCGCGTTGCACGTCGTGGACGCCGACGCGTCGTTCCTGCCCAGCTGGTTCACCGGGACCGCGTTCAACTTCCCGCTGAACCTGGTGACCACCGTGGCGGAGCTGTACATCGGCTTCCTGGTCGGAGCGGCCTCCAACCGCTCCGAACGGAACCTGGAGAGAACCCTCTCCCGCATCGAGGCGCAGGAGGCCCAGATCGCCGCCGTCGAGCAGATCCTGTCCCGGGCCGCTGAGCAGAATGCGGTGCTGATGGCGCAGATCAAGATGGACACGGCCCGTCTCGACGAGATCCACCGCCACCTCGAGACGATCAGCGCCAAGATGGGCATCGATCTGGGCCCGCCCAACATCCCGGCTCCGCCTCCTTCAGGCTGACGACCCGAGAGCGTCCGCGTCTGCGCTCAGGCCGAGAATGGCGATCGCCTCGCTCAGCGCTTCACTCCGCGCAGGACGAGCTCGAGGCCCTTGGTCGCCACGTCCGGAGGGAGGTGGCCTTTCGTGTGGAAGTAGTAGCTGTCGAAGGTCCACTTCATGAGGTGCGCGGCTGCGCCGTCGAGGGTGAGGTCGGTGGTGCCCCCGAAGAGCGTGTTCGAGTAGATGAGCGTGGCGTCGTGGCCGCCGCGGTTGGCGATACAGAAGACCTCGGGCCGGTGCGGCGGGAGGTCGCCTTCCCCGGTCAGGTCGCGGCGGATGGCGGCGGCGGCGACGTCGGCTTCCATGACGGCGATGTGGCCGAGCTTCGGCATCGACAGCGCCGCCCCGTCGCCTGCCGCGTAGACGTGCTCGAGATCCAGGTGGCGCATGGCGGTGTCGGTCGGGACGAAGCCCCGCTCGTCACCGAGGCCCCGGGAACGCTGGACCACGGGGTTGCCGGCATAGGGCGGGAGCACGATCGACAGGGCGCTGTCCCAGGCGGTTCCGTCCGCGAAGTGCGCCTTGCCCGCGCTCAGGTGGTCGAGCACCTTGCCGGTCTCGACCTCGATACCCTGACGGTCCGCGAGCTGTGCGACCCCAGTGCGGACCTTCTCCCCGACGTCTTCGAAGAAGACGGCTCCAGGGCTGAACACCCGGATCGAAGAGCCCTCTCGCAGGCCTCGGCGGCGCAGCTCATGGTCGACCATGAACATGATCTCGGCGACCGGGCCCTCGCAGGGTGCGGCGAGCCGGGGCACCTCCACCCGGCTACCCCAGGAGCTCTCGGCGGAGCCGATCACGACGGGCCCGCCCCTGAAGGCCTCGAGAGCCTCCGCCAGGCGCGGCGCCTCGGTGTCGTCGCACACCGAGTAGCCGAAGTCCGAGAAGCCTCCGATCGCGGCGTAGTCCTTCTGGGCACCGAGCGCGACCAGGACCGCGTCGTAGCGCAGGTGGTCGGCGTCGCCGTCGCTGAAGACCACCCGGGAGCGCTCGAGGTCGATCTGCTCGACACTGCGGTTCACGAAGCGCGCGCCGTGACGGGCAGCGGCGTCACGGATGGGGAACCGGGCGTGCTCGACGGGCCTGCCGGCCAGGGCGACCTCGGGCAGCGCCGGGCGGGCGAGGCTCGTGGTGCGCGCGTCGACGAGCACCAGGTCCAGACGATCGCTCAGATCGTGCAGGCGGTAGAGGGCACGCAGGCCGGCGAAGCCGGCCCCGAGGACGACGACGGTCGGACGAGCGCTCACGATCCTCCTTCAGGGTCACGGGACATCATGCCCGACTCGGCACAGCGAGCCGGGAGGGCGTGCTGGCGAGCAGCTCGGCGTAGGGGCCGGCGCGCCGGGCGAGCAACGGAGCGGGCCCGTGCTCGACGACCCGGCCGCCGTCGAGCACCACCACCTGGTCGAATTCCTCGAGGCCGGCGAGCCGATGGGTGATCCACACGAGCGTGCGCCCCTCGGCATAGCTGCGCACCGCATCGCGCACGAGGGCCTCGGCGTGCTCGTCGAGGTGGGCGGTCGGCTCGTCGAGCACCATGACCGGTCGGTCGGCGAGCAGCGCTCGGGCGAGGCCGATGCGCTGGCGCTCACCCCCAGAGACGCTGAGCCCGCGCTCGCCCAGTTCGCTCGAGAGCCCCTTCGGGAGCCCGGCGAGCCATGCACCCAGGCCGAGCGCTTCGAGGACCGCAACAAGCTCGGCGTCGGTAGCCGCGGGGCGGGCCAGGCGCAGGTTGGCCGCGACGGTCGTGGCGAACACATGGGGGTCCTGGGGCGCCCAGGCGATGCGCGACCTGACCTCGTCCGCCGAGAGCTCCCGGACGTCGACCCCGCCGAGACTGAGACGACCCGATGCGCACTCCACGAAGCGCAGGAGCAACAGCGCCAGGGTCGTCTTGCCCGCACCGCTCGGCCCGACGATGGCCACCGCCTCACCTGGTGCGAGGCTGAGGTCGACGCTCTCGAGGGCCGCAGGACCCTCCGGGGCATAGGAGACCGACACGCGCTCGAGGGCCAGCGCGGGGTCAGCAGGCGGGAGGGGGCGCGGAGCCGGCGGATCGGCGACCGGGGGGACCAGGGCGCCGAGTCCCTGCACCCGCCGGGCGGAGGACACGGCCGCGTCGAGGCGGGAGAAGACGTCGGGCAGCGCCCCGACGGCGTCGAACGCGGCCAGGGAGACGAACCCGAGCACCGCCACCGCCACCGCCGAGACATGCCCGCCGCCCGCTCCACGCCCGAGGGCCTCGACGCCGAGCGCGACCACTGCCGCGGTGGTCGTCCCGCTGACCAGCGTGGCGAGCCCCGTGGCCGCGCCGGCCACCGCAGCGCTCCGTCGCAGCGCGCCGGCGAGACGGGCTTCGCCTCGGTCGAGCGCGGCGAGGGCCTGTCGGGTCGCGCCGAAGGCCACGACGTCGGCGGCGCCGTCGATCGTCTCGACCATCGTGCCCGCCAGCCTCCCTCGCTCGGCGGCGAGCGCCTCTGCCGCGTGCCGCCCCGCCCGGCGGGCCAGGAGCGGAACGGCGACGCCGGCCAACAGCAGCCCTGCGCCGAGGACGGGCCAGGTGTCGGCGAGCAGCAGCCCGCTCAGCGCGACCGCAGCCGCCGCGGTCGCGATCCCGGTCATGAGCGGCACCCCCGCGCGCACCACGAGGTCCTGGGCGCCGTCCACGTCACCCACCACACGCGACAGCACGTCGCCCGTCGTCCCGGCACCCAGGCCGCCGGGCACCACCGTCTCGAGCCGCCGGTACGCCCAGACCCGCAGCCGGGCGAGCAGGCGCAGCGCCAGGTCGTGGCCGGCGAGGCGCTCGCCGTAACGACCGAGACCCCGCAGCAGTGCCAGCAGGCGCACCGCGGCGATCGCCACGCTCAAGGTGAGGATCGGAGGCCGCAGCGACGAGGTGGTGATGAGCCACGCAGAGGTCGCAAGCAGCCCGAGCCCGCTCAACTGCCCGACGAGGCCGAGGGTCACGGCGAGGAGCCCGCGGGCCACGTCGCGGGTGGGGGCCACCCGGGTCATGGCGCCACCTGCACTCGCACGCTCCTCCCGGCCGCTCCCTCGCCGCTCTGCCGGCCCCGGGGGGTCACGGGACGAGTGCGGGCGACGAGCCGTCCGCCGTCGAGGGTGACGACACGGTCGGCCAGCTCGAGGAGCCGCGGGCGGTGGCTGGCCACGACCAGGATGCGCCCGCCGAGCCAGCGGTCCAGGCTGGCGACGACCCGCTCCTCGCTGCTGGCGTCGAGATGGGAGGTCGGCTCGTCGAGCAGGACGACGGTCGCCGCCGTGCGGCGCATCGCCCGGGCGAGCCCGACCCGCTGGCGTTCCCCGGCGCTGAGCCTGGCGCCGCCTTCGTCCAGCGGCGTGTCGAGGCCCTCGGGGAGGCGGGCGACCAGACCGGCGAGATCGGCGAGGGACAGCACCTCGGCGAGACGGGCGTCCTCGACGGCGGCGTCGGGAGCTTCCTCCTCGCCGAGGCGGAGGTTGTCGCGGAGGCTCGCGGAGGACAACCACGGGCGCTGGGGGAGGTAGGCGAAGCACGACCGCCAGGCCTCCGGGTCGGCGTCACCTTGCACGAGCCCTCCGAGCGCGATCGACCCGGCGCTCGCCGGCACCAGCCCCAGCAGCGCACCGAGCAGGCTCGACTTGCCCGCCCCGCTCGCCCCGACGACCGCCACCCGCTCACCCGGCGCGACCAGAAGGTCGACGCCGTCGAGCGCCCGGCGTTCCCGGTCCGGGTACTGCACGCACAGTCCGGAGACCACGAGCGGACCGCGCAAGGAGCCCGGCGCCCCTCCCCCGTCCTCGTGGACCCGATCAGCGCGGGGGCGCGACGGGGCCGCACCTTCGGCGCCCGACAGGGCCGCGCCGCCGGCGACCGGCAGGGCCGCGCCGCCGGCGACCGGCAGGGTCGAGTCGTCGTCGCCAAGCACCTCGAAGACCCGGTCGAGCGCAGAGAGCCCTTCGGTCGCGGAGTGGAAGTCCGCCGAGGCCCGTCGTAGCGGGAGGAACACCTCGGGGGTGAGGATCAGCACGGTAAGCGCCGGCGCGAGCGTCATGTGACCGTCGATGAGGCGCAGCGCCAAGGGGACCGCCACGAGCGCGGTGCCGACCGCGGCGAGCGTCTCGAGCACCAGCGCGGAGAGGAACGCCTCGCGCAGCACGGCCAGGGTCGTCCGCCGCAGGTCGTCGGTCACCGCGGCGATCTGGGCCTCCTGACGCCGGGCCCGGCCGTAGGCACGGAGGACCGGGAGGCCCTGCACGGTGTCGAGGAAGTGCGCCCCGAGCGCGCCGAGCGCCGACCACCGCCGGGCGACCCGCTCCTCCGTGAGCTTGCCCACGAGCACCATGAACACCGGGACCACGCCGAGCGCGGCGACGAGGACGAGGAGGGACACCCAGTCCAACGCGCCGATCACCCCCAGGAGCACGAGCGGCGCGAGGCCGGCGAGCACCAGGCGTGGCAGGTAGTCCGCGACGTAGGCGTCGAGCGCGTCGAGACCCCGGCCGAGCGTCACCGCGAGCTCGCCGGAGCGCTGGCCGGCCAGCCAGACCGGCCCGCGCCCGAGCACCGCGCCGAGCGCGTCGCGGCGAAGCTGCCCTCGGACCCGGTTGGCAGCACCGGCCCCCGCCGTCGCGCCGAGAGAGAGCAGCAGCGAACGGACCAACGTCGCGGCAACGAGCCCGACGAGGTCGACGAGGACGCCGTGGAGGCCGACGACGGGCTGGCGAAAGAGCCTGGCAAGGAGATCTGCGAGGAACAGCGCCTGGGCAACGAGGCACCCCGTCAGCCCGAGCCCCACGGCCACCGACCACGCCAGCCACAGGCGCACGGGGACGACCCGGCGCCACAGCCTGGGATCGACCGGCGCACGCCTCGTGCGCGGTCGTCGGCCGGCGCTGGCACCTTCGGCACTGTCACCACCGGCAGCTCCGGCTCCACCGGCGCCGTACGCGACGCTCACCGCACGCTGGGGCCCGGGATCGTCGGCGCCGCATCCCCCGGCACGGCGGCCGGCGACCCGCCGGGGATGGATGGTCCCGCCGTCTGGCCGGGGCCTGCGGGCGGGCGCGTGAGACGCTGGCGGAACACCCAGTAGGTCCAGGCCTGATAGGCGAGCACGAAGGGCGTGAAGATGGCCGCCACCACGGTCATCACCAGGAGCGTCTCGTGCGCCGACGCCGCGTTCCACACCGTGAGGCTGTCTCGGGCCGTGACGGAGGAGACCATGACCCGGGGGAACAGGGCGGCGAACGCCGCCGCGCTGAGCGCGACGATGGCACCTGCGGTGGTCCCGAACGCGAGGCCTTCGCGCCCTCGCGCGATCAACAGCCCGCCGGAGCCGAGCGCGAGCAGCGCCACGACGACCAGCGCCGCGGGAACCGCTCCGGAGAGCGCCCCGGGTCGGGACGACCCGGCGATGGTCACCCCCACCCACGCGCCCAGGCCGGCCACTGCCACGAGCGCTGGCGCCGCCAGGAACGCTGCAGCCCGTCGAGCCCTGCGGCGCAGCTCACCGGTCGTCTTGAGCGACAGGAAGACGGCGCCGTGCAGGCTGAACACGAGGAGGCTGGCCACCCCGCCGACCAGCGCGATGGGATGCACGAGGCCCGCGAAGCCCCCGACGTAGTGCGGCCCCCGGACGATGTCGAGGCCCCGGACCAGGTCGGTGAACGCCACGCCCCACAGCAGCGCCGGCAGCAGGCTGCCGACGGCGTGCGCCGCGCCCCAGGTGCGCCGCCAGGAGAGCGCGTCACGCTTGGCCCGGTACTCGAACGCGGCACCCCGCACGATGAGCGCGACCAGGATCAGGAACAACGCCAGGTAGAACCCGCTGAACATCGTGGCGTACCACGTGGGGAACGCGGCGAAGGTCGCGCCCCCGGCGACGATCAGCCATACCTCGTTGCCGTCCCAGAACGGACCGATGGCATTGAGCGTGATCCGCCGGTCGATGTCGTCGGCGGCGAGCAGCGGCGAGAGGATCCCCACCCCGAAGTCGAACCCCTCCAGCACGAAGTACCCGGTCCACAGGACCCCGATGAGGGCGAACCATGCGGTGTTCAAGCTGGCCACCGGCCCGGTCACGACTGCCCCCGACGAGCAGGCCCGGCGGGCTCATGAGCGACAGGCTCATGCCGAGGAACGACAGGCTCAGTAGACAAGGCCGGCCACCTCCTCGTGGTGACCTTCGCCTGTCCCTCCTTGCTCGCCGGCGGGGGGATCGAGCGACTGGCGGGCGGCGCGGCGCATGAGCGCCACGTCCACGGCGCCGAGCACGCTGTAGAGCACCGTGAAGCCGGCCAGGGTGCCGATGACCGAGCCCGTGCCGACCGTCGGCGAGAACGCCTGGGAGGTCTTCATCAGCCCGTAGACGATCCACGGCTGGCGACCCATCTCGGTGAACAGCCACCCGAAGGTGTTCGCGGCGAACGGGGCCACGATGCACGCCACCAGCACCCACAGCGTCCGCCGGCAGTCCTCGAGGCGCCATCGAGAGCGCTTCCGGGTCAGCCACCACGTCCACGCCGCCACCACGAGCATCAGGAAGCCCAGCCCCACCATCAGCCGGAAGCTCCAGTAGGTGAGCCAGATGAGCGGCACGTAGCTCCCCGGCCCGTACTTCTTCGCCTCGGCCTTCTGCAGCTGGTTGATCCCCTGGACCTTGCCGTCGTAGGACAGGTCGGCGATCAGGCTGAGCAGGTGGGGGACCCGGATCTGGAAGATCGGCTGCCCCGAGAGGTTCCCGATGGTGAGCAGCGAGAAGCTCGCCCCCGAGGCCGTGTTGTACAGCGCCTCGGCCGCAGCCATCTTCATCGGCTGCTGCTCGTCCATCAGCCGGGCCTGCATGTCGCCCGTCGTGATGGTGGCCAGCAGGCAGATCGCGCCGAACCCCGACGCCAGCGTTGCCGCACGGGCGAAGATCCTCACGTCCCGGCGCTTCAGCATCTGCCAGGCGGCGACGCCGAGCACCACCATCGCGGCGGTGACGAAGGAGGCGAGCACCGTGTGCGCGAACTCCTCCCACAGGGTCGAGTTGGCGAAGACC
Source organism: Actinomycetes bacterium (assembly GCA_021845725.1). Classification (GTDB taxonomy): domain Bacteria; phylum Actinomycetota; class Acidimicrobiia; order Acidimicrobiales; family RAAP-2; genus JAJYVT01. The sequence continues at coordinate 21,035 of JAJZVL010000047.1, forward strand.
GCCCAGATGTCGGTGAGCAGCGCCTTGTGGTCCACGATCTCGTAGCCGACCGGGTGCTGCATCCAGGCGTTCGCCGCCAGGATGAACAACGCAGAGAGCGTGCTGCCGAACGCCACGAGCCAGATGGACGCGAGGTGCACCCGCTCGGAGAGCCGTCCCCGCCCGAAGACCCACAGCCCGAGGAAGGTCGACTCCAAGAAGAACGCGAGCAGCCCCTCGATCGCGAGCGGCGCGCCGAAGATGTTGCCGACGAAGATCGAGTAGTTCGACCAGTTCATCCCGAACTGGAACTCCTGGACGATCCCGGTCACCACCCCCATCGCGAAGTTGATCAGGAACAGCCGGCCGAAGAACCGGGCGAGCCGATCCCAGTCAGGGTCCTTGCGGCGGTACGCGAGAGTCTGCATCCACGCCACCAGCACCCCGAGGCCAATGGTGAGGGGGACGAACAGGAAGTGGTAGACGATCGTCACGCCGAATTGCCATCGGTCCAACAGCTCGGTCACCCCTACCTCCTCCTCCACGGACGTTCGGCCGAGACCATCCAGCCACAGCGCCGGGCGACGGCCGGTCTGTGCCGGGTCGACGGCCGGTCTGCACCTGATCGACCCTACGACGACGGCGCCCCACTCCCAAGCCCTAACCTCGTCCCTGTTGACCCCACACCTGCCCATGGAGACCACGACGACCGAGGAACGTGACGCCACGAACGACCAACCGGCC
>JAJZVL010000132.1 GCA_021845725.1 Actinomycetes bacterium
CAGCGGGGCCCGGGTGCCGACCGACCGCTCCTGGCACCGCTTCGCAGCCCACTTGCAGCTCGATCGGCGTTCGGGGCCTCGTGAGTGCCCACCTCTGCCCGCGGCCCATTCCCCTGCGGGGAACTGTCCGGGCGTCGGCGGGTGCGGCGACACAACGCAACGCGTGCATCGCCGCCGGTGACCGGCTCACGCCAAGGAGCTGACGGACCACGCGGACGGGCTGGGGCTTCCAAGGAACCGAGGATGCCTCAGTGGCACCCGTCGTCCTATTCCTCCACCAACCCGAGCACCGCGTGCAGGAGGACGAAGCGGGCTGCGCGGTGCAGGTCCTGGCTCCGATGGAGCGGGGTGCCGCTCGACCCGCGGACGCCGTTGTCCCCGACCCGCTCGGTGCGGATCGCCCCCGAGTGCCATCTCGTCGGGTGCTCCAACCACGCCTCGACCGACCCACGCGACGTGTCGATGACCACATGGTCGGTGCCGATCAGCTCGGCGGTGGCTTCTTCGACGAGGTGGTCGACCCAGTCCTCGAGGCGGCTGAGCGGGTCGGTCGGGGAGGCGGGGAGCGCTTCGAGGCGCTGGTCGGTGCAGATCTCGTCGACGAGCGCGATCGTCCCACCCACGTAGGTCCAGGGCAGGTCGATCTCCGACGCGACGAACCAGGCCCGGTCGGCGGGCCAGGCCAGGTTGGCGGTCTGGTCTCCTCCGAGACCGGCCGTGGCGGTGATCGCCTCGACCGGACCGCGATAGCAGAGGTAGCCGCGTTCGGGGAGCTGCAGACGCTGCGCGTGGCGGACGGCAGGTGGGACCGGGTCGGGGAGTGGGGCAGCCGGCGGGGAGCCCACCGCCACGAACGGCACGCCGGCGAAGCCGTAGCCGTCCCACAGGCCGAAGAAGCACTCCTCGGGAGTCGCGGTGTGGCGCCGCAGGATCTCGGCGAGCACGTCTGCGTCGGGGAGGTAGAGGCGACCTTGTGCGGGCCCCTGGCTTCGCCACGGCGCAGGTGCCTCGGGGCGAACCTCGGGCAGCGCGACGGTGTGGAAGTGGGCGTCTGGGCGAAGCTCCACACCGCTCCATCGGGCCACCTCCGACCAGCGCACCAGGCGGTCGCCGGTTGCCGGCTCCTCGGCGGGGTGCAGGATCCGGGCATAGCCGGAGAACCCGGCGGGGACCACCGAGGTGACGGACGTGGCGAAGGGTCCGAGACGCTCGGCGATCCAGTCCCACTCTTCGGTCGGGGTGGTCCACGTCGCCGGTGCTCGCAGCTCGTCCACGGCCCAAGTATCGCCGCGTCGTGTCAACGGTCATCAGGAATTCCGAGGGTGCTACCGCAAAAAAACAGCGGTAGTGACTCCTCGCGCCCAGCTCCCACGGCCACCCTGAAGGGTCCAGAAACTCGACGCTGGCGACGTCGAGTTCGAACCGCATCGAGTCCGAACGGCCGGGCGAGAGCACCGTGTCGAGGCCGTACGAGCGCACGGGGACTGGACCAGCTCGCGGGTCTGCTGCCTCGAGCCCGCCGCTCGTCAGGAGAGGCACCAGTCGTTTTGGGTGCCCGACCGGGCCTTCGCTCGGCGAAGGCTCGAGCTGCGAGGTCGTACTCGCCGATGTTGCCGCCGAGCACGTCGCGTTGGTTGATCGTGTTGCCGGCAGGTGGCGCCGGCTTCGGGATCGGCTGAGCAAGATCAAAGGATCGGTGCGGCCTCGCCTGGTTGTAGTGGCGGAGGTACTCCCTGACGGTCGCCTCGAGGTGACGTCGAGAGCAGATGAGCAGGTGGTCGAGGCACTCTGTGCGGACGGTCCGCACGAACCGTTCGGCAAACGCGTTCGCTCGCGGCGATCTGACCGGGATCTTGATGGCCTCGACGCCGATTGAGGCGAAGACGGCGTCGAAGCCGGACGTGAACTTGCTGCCCCGGTCGGGACCCAAGAACCCGAACCGCTTCCTTCTCCTCGAGATCACGACAGGAGTTCCGGGCGACCTGGGTGACCCACGGTCCGCTCGGGTTCGTCGTCACGCCGAGCAGGTGCACGACGCAGGTCTCCACCTCGATCACGAACAAGACGCAGTAGCGGCGGAGCGCCGCACCGAATCGACATGGAAGAAGTCGGTCGCCACGATCCCCTTGGCCTGGGCTCGGAGGAGCTCCGACCACGTGGGTCCTGCCCGGCGAGGGGCTGGTGGCAGTCCGTGGTTGCGCAGCACGTTGGCGATGCTGCCCTTGGACACCGCGACCGCGACACCGACCGTCTTGCACTCACCGACGATCCTCGAGTAACCCCACCGGGGGTTCTCGCGGGCGAGGCGTACGATCAGCTCGGCGGTCTCCTGGGGCAGCGGTGGTCGGCCGGGTCCGCGGTGGGGATGGCTCCAGCGGCGGCGGACGAGGGCCCGATGCCAGCGCAGGATCGTCTCGGGAGTGACGAGGAACGCGGCACACCGCTCGCGTGGCACCAGCTTCGCCAGGGTGGCGATGAGCGCCCGGTCGGACCGGGAGAATCGGGGACGGGTGACCTGGCGCTGGAGCACGGCGAGCTGGTGACGGAGCACGAGGATCCCGGCGTCCTTGGCCGCGGCATCCATCCGGTGGATCCGGAGCAGTTCGGCGACACGGCGGACCAGGCTGTAGAGAAAGCCGAGTGCCATCGTCGGCGAGCCTCGCTGTCCCGATAGCTGCTGTTCGAGCCGGCGATCGCGTACTTGGACCCTTCGCGCCAGCCACGAGTAATTCGACGCTCCCCAAGTCCCTATGGTAGCAGTTCTGCTACCATAGGGCTATGAGTGACATCGCACAGAAGGAGCTGCGAAACAATATCGGCGAGGTTCTCCGTCGGGCCGAGGCCGGCGAGACCCTCACCGTAACGGTTGCCGGTCGTCCTGTTGCCGAGCTCGGCCCGGTGCATCGGCGCCGCTGGGTCAGTGGTGCAACGCTCGCTGGCGTCTGGCGCGGAGAGGCCCCGCGAGGGCTCGGTGCCGATCTCGAGCGACTGCCGGTAGGCGTGGTGGACCCGTTCGCTTCGTGAGGGCCCTGCTCGACACGTCGGTGCTCATAGGGGACCTCCCCCCGCCCGAGGAGATCGAGGCCGCTATCAGCGTCGCCTCGATAACCGAGCTGCACTTCGGAGTCTTGGTCGCCGAGGACGATGAAGAACGGGCGCGACGCACCACCCGACTGGCTGTGGTCGAAGCGACCTTCGACCCGCTACCAGTGAGCGTCGAGATCGCCCGCGTCTGGGGTCAGCTTGCCGCCGCGGTGACCCGCCGTGGCGGCAACCCGAGACGGCGCCAGATCGACCTCGCCATCGCAGCCACCGCCCACGTTGAAGGAGTGCCGCTCATCACCGAGAACATCAGCGACTTCCAGATCATCGATGACATGGTCGACGCTCGGCAACCGTCCGACCTTTAGGCTGTTGGGAAACCTCCATGCGGAACCGATGCTCCGATCCGGAAGGACATCGGGTGGCGAACGAAGATCGAAACGCCGACGTAGCGGTTCGGATTTTCTCGGGACAGCCCTGAGCTTGGTGACATTGAGTAGGGCAGCCGGCCGGGCGGCTGCATAGGGCAGGGCGCTGACCAGCACCTTCGTCGGGTTCGTGACCCGATGGTCACACGATGGGTATGAACCCCCGCCACTAGTTCTTCGTGCTCTCTTGCGTATGGACAACGCCCTGACCAGCGGTTTCGCGCTGGGACCCGTGTCGAAGATCCGAGTTTCTCGGGTGTTTTTCTCGGGGCTTGCTCAGGGTGCCCTGTGCAGGGGTCGGCAAGGTGTGCGCGCCGCGATGCGGCCGGTGAGCTGCGGCTTCGTGACGACAGGGGCGTCGAGGGCGCCCGTCCAGCTGCTCTTGCGTGTGCATGCACAGGGCATGCGTATGCACTGCCCGGATCAAGGAGATCTCGAGGGGATCGCGCCCGAAGGAATGCCATGCAGAGGTGTTGAAGCGCCTCCCCCGGTGAGAACCTGGATTCTCACCGGAACCAACTCACCGAAGGGAGGCAACACAATGTTGCACGCTGGCCTGGACCTGTCACGTAAGGCGCT
>JAJZVL010000133.1 GCA_021845725.1 Actinomycetes bacterium
GAGTACGCTGTCACCCGCACTCGGGCGAGTGGCGGAATAGGCAGACGCGCAGGATTCAGGTTCCTGTGTCCGAAAGGATGTGGGGGTTCAAGTCCCCCCTCGCCCACCCAGAAGTGGACCGGGGGCCACCGGTGGCGCGGCGCCCGGCGAGCTGGTGGCGGGTCGGACGAGCCCGGTGGCGACCCCGACGCAGAGGGCGCAGGCGGTGCGCTGAGCGCGCCGGCACTCCTCGAAGAACCCCAGCCCGCAGACGAATTCTGCGCGGACCGCGCAATTCCGCTTGCGCGGGCGTCCGAACTTCGGACGGTGCCCGCCGTGCCCGGCAGCCTCACCGCCCGCAAGCAGGCAGACCTCCTGAGAGCGCGCCTTCGTGGCCTGCCCGAACACGCAGGGATCCCCGAGCGCGCTGTCGGCGTGCCCACGCTCGCCAAGGTGCTCCCGCACCGCAGCCCCCTTCCGGCACTGCCCTGCGAACCGATCCTCGTGCGCATCGACGACAAGGGGCGGGTGAAGGCCCGCGGCGCCCTCGAGGCCGTCGGCCTTCGGCCGGGCCTGCTGCAGGCGTCACGCGACGTGAGGGATCCAAGAGCTCGATGCCGAACGTGCGTGGGAGCTCTGCCGGGACAGAGATCCGTCGGAGAAGCCGCGCCTTTGGCATGAGCGCTTTGCGGACCCAGCGCTCGGCGAACGCGTTCGCCTTCGGTGATCGGAGCGCCGTGCGGATGGCGGAAATGCCGATGGCCGTGAACACCTCGTCGAACGATGCCGTGAACTTCGTGTTCGAGTCGCGGGGGTTCAGGACCATCGCACGACCATCGGGTCACGAACCCGACGACGGTGCTGGTCACGGGACCGCGCACATTCCTGCATAGGGCAGGTGCCCTACTCACATCCTCGCCTGCGCCAGCGGATGTCCCGAGAAACCTGCCTCTTCGAGATCGAAGATCACCGTCAGCTGGCTTCTCGGACGCGAAGGTCGACGTGCAACCCGGCCGCAGTGAGCATGTTCACGAGGGTGTCGATGCTGAACAGGTCGATCTTGCCTCGAGTGAGATCAGAGATGCGTGGCTGGGTCACGCCGAGACGACGAGCCGCCTCCGCTTGGGTCATGGCCGAGCGATCGATGTAGGCGCTCAGCTCCTGCATGAGCGCGGCCCGGATCTTCAGGTTCTCCGCCTCCTCCGGAGTCTCCTCGATGGCGTCCCACACGCTGGCATGGCGTTCGGTGGTCATGGCTGCTCCTGTGCTCGAATGCTCTCGATGGCCAGGCGGTAGCGCTGCTTGGCGAGATCGATGTCCGACTTCGGGGTCTGGCGGGTCTTCTTCTGGAAGCAGTGCAACACGAAGACGGCGTCGCCGATGCTCGCCACGTAGAGGACGCGGTAGGGGTCGCCATCGGCCCGGACCCGGATCTCCCGACATCCCGGTCCGACCGACGCCATGGGCTTGCAGTCGGTCGGGTCCAGTCCCGTCTGGATCAAAAAGAGCTGGTAGCCGGCGCGTTGGCGCGCCACGTCGGGGAAGTTCCGAAGATCGTCTGCCGAGCCTCCGACGAACACGACGTCCTTCACCTCGAGGACTATACAAGACTTTGTATGGCATCGGGCATCGCCACCTCGAAGCCGTGCTCGGCAAGTCGTCGAGCACTACGACGATTGGCAGCGTGAGCTGGTCGGACGGAGTATTCAGCACTCACGGGGTCGGGATGGTCGGCGACGGCATCAGCGACGCCCCCGCCCTGGCGCGGGCCGACGTGGGCCTCGCCATCGGGACCGGGACCGATGCCGCCATCGAGGCCGCCGACGTCACCTTGATGTCCGGCTCGCTCGCCTGGGTGGCCGTCGCCATCGGCATCTCCCGGCCACCATGGCCACCATCGGCCAGAACCTCACACTCGTCTTCGGCTACAACGCGATCGGCATCCCGCTCACGGCGGGGCTGCTGTAGCCGTTCTTCGCCGTCGTGCGCTCCCCGACGATCGCCGCGGCCGCAATAGCGCTGTCGTCGCTCTCGGTCGTGACGAACGCCAATCGCCTCCGCCGGGCTCGCGTCACCGGGCGGGCCCCCTCGCTTTCGGGCGCGATGGCTCGGTCGGCCACGGTGCGGCTCGGGCAGGCTCGCGGAGTGGAGGTGCCCGATGGCTGCGCGGATCCTCGGTCGGCGTCGACGGGTCGGAAGGGTCGGTCCAGGTGCCGGGCGCTTGGAGAGGCGACGGCCCGCCGGGCGGTCCGGCAGCCGGTGACAGAGGCTGGTCGGGACCTCAGCGCCGGCGCATCGTGACTCGCCACAGCCGTCGGGGCAGGTCTCCCTCTTCGAAGGCGGTGACGTCCTCGAGCTCGAACCCGGCGGCGAGGCGTTCGACGAGGGGCCGGTCGAAGAAGTGGACGACGAAGCCGCCGTTCTCGTAGCGGTCGTCGCCGAGGGACCGCCCGGCGCCGTAGTGGGCGTCGCCGGTGTGGCGCACCGTGTAGATGCAGAGCCCTCCGGGTCGCAGCACGCGGTGGACCTCGCCGGCGAGGGCGTCGAGCTCTGCGGTGGTGAGCGCCATCGTGAAGAGCATGTGGGAGTAGCAGGCATCGAAGGACCGCTCCGCGAAGGGGAGTGCCAGGCGCACGTCGTGCACAGTGGTCCGCAGGCGGCCGGCCAGCTCCGGCCCGGCCAGCGCGGCGATGTCGGCGAGGGCGTCGGGTGCGAAGTCGAGGGCGTGGACCTCGAGCCCGCATCGGAGCAGCTCGAGGGTGTCGCGCCCCTGGCCCGCTCCGAGCTCGAGCACCGCGGAGAGCCCCTCGGCGGCAAAGAGCCCTGCTGCGTAGCGACCCGGCTCGCTCGGCTCGGGACCGTACATCTCGGGATTGACAGCGAAGGTCTCAACCCAGTGCCGTTGCTGGTCGCCGATGACGCGCTCGTCCGCTGGTGCGACTCCGGCGAGCTTGCCAGCGCCGCGATCTCGGGGCTCGCTCATCGCTCCTTCGACCGCGCCAGCTCTGTCGGCTCGCTGCGCAAGAGGCCCTCGATGCGCTGATCCAGCTCGACGTGGTCGATCTCGCCGCGGGCGTAGCGCTCGCGCACGATCGCGAGCGGGTCCTCCCGGGCTGGGGGTTCCGTCGTCCTCTCGGCGATGGGGTGCGACGGCCCGAAGCCGCAGCCCATCCCCATGGCCCCGTGCCCGGGAGCCAATCGGCGCGCCACGGTTACGACGAGGGCGATCACGACGGGGATCACCACGAGCACCGGCCAGAAAGACGTGTGCCACATCATCAGGAGACCTCCTCGGCAGGTTCTCGGTCGTCGCGGCGCTGCTCGCCTACGGCGAGCTGCCGGGCGAGCACGGCCACGTCGTCGCCGCCAGGGTGGCCGGAGGGGCGGGCCGTGGTCACCGCTGGGCGCTGGTCCTCGAGCAAGGCCCGAGCCGCGGCGACGGCAGACCCGAGCGCCTCGCTCGTTGCGCAGTAGTAGACGTGGGCGCCACGCCGCTCGGCGCGCACGATACCCCGGTCCCGCAGCACCCGAAGGTGGTGGGAGACCGACGGCTGACGCAGCCCGGTCGCCGCCACGATCGTCCCGACAGGGACACAGGCCGTGCCGAGCACCGAGAGGATCTGCAGCCGCGTCGGGTCACCGAGCGCCTGGAGCAGCTCGGCCAGGGCGCGAGCCTCGTCTCGTCCGAGCGCAGCGCCCAGCGCCGTCGGGTCCGGATCCAGCGTGCCGATCGGTGCCGTTGCCATGCACCGTTCAACCTATCTACATGTCTAGATATTCCGGCCTGGGTGCCCCGGCGTCGCCCGTCTCCGTCCCTGCTCACGGGGCCCGGTCCCTCAGGCCGGTGACCGGGGCCTCGCCTGGAAGGCGACGAACCCAGCGCCGGGCACCACACCGTCTCGTGCGTCCTCTTCGACCGGGTCGCGGCTTGGAGCCTGGGTGAGGGTGGAGCAGGTGCCGGTGACCGTGAACCCGGCACCAGTGAGCAAGCGGCGGTGCTCGGCCAGGGTGAGGAACCGGGC
>JAJZVL010000134.1 GCA_021845725.1 Actinomycetes bacterium
AGCGCCTTACGTGACAGGTCCAGGCCAGCGTGCAACATTGTGTTGCCTCCCTTCGGTGAGTTGGTTCCGGTGAGAATCCAGGTTCTCACCGGGGGAGGCGCTTCAACACCTCTGCATGGCATTCCTTTCGATCACACGGCCGTGCCGAGGTGAACTGGGAGAGCACCGCCTTCTCGAGGGCGTCGCGGTGGGCAGGGGTGCGCACCATCGCGCCCGCACCCCTCGGCGCGAGCTGGTGGGTGACCAACACGACGCCCGAAGGCGAGACGACGTCGAGGGTCGTCGTCCCGAGGCGCTGGCGGAGCGTCATCGTCACCCCGGAGAGCCCCGGCGGCACCGAGTAGCGGTTCCCCCTGAATGCGACGCTCGCCCGGTGGTCGACGGGTGCCTCGACGCAGACCGTCGCCGGGTAGGGCGCGGCGGGCAGCGCCAGGAGCGGCTCAGCCTCGGCGAGCTCGCCGACGGTCGGCCACCTCGGCCGGCTGGCGTCTTGGGGCGGCTCCGAGACGCCCCTCGGGCTGCGCAACCGTGCGTCGCCGACAGTCGACCAGAACCGGTCCAAGGACACCTGGGCCGCCTCTTGGGTCTCCGCTGCAAGCGTCCGCCACCACCGCCCGGTCGCAAAGCGCACCCCAGCTTCCACGGATCCCTTGCGGTTTCCCCGCCGGGGCGGACAGGGGACCACGATCGCGCCATAGAACTTGGCGACCGGGGCGAAGCTCGCTTGCACGTCCGCGGTGCCCGGCACGATCACCGTCGCCATGCGGTCGACCCGCCAGTGCCGCGGCGTGCCCCCGAGACGGCGCAGCACGCCGTCCATCGCCTCGATCAAGTGCGCCTGGTCCATGGAGGAGGCGATCACCCCCCGGGAGCGACCCGAGTGCGGCAGCGTGCCGAGCAGCACGTAGGCGGTGCCGTCCCACGGCGCCCGCCGCCGCTCGAACCAGTCCCATTGGATCTCTTCGCCCGCGGGATGGACGATGTCGATCGTGTCCCGGCCGGTCACGCCCGAACAGGCTTCGCAGCGCGGCCGGAGCCCGGCCGAGCGCACCTGGCGCACGAAGCTCGGGTAGCTCCGCGCGTAGCCGAGCTCGACGACCTCGTCGAAGAGCGCGGACGCCCACACGTGCGCGTCGTCGACGAACCGGGCCCTCAGGTATGGGACGAACGGCTCGAGCGGATCGGGCGAGGGGCGCCGGCGGACGCCGGGCTCCCGCTTGGCGCTGAGGTGATCACGGACCGTCTTCCTGTCATGGCCGAGATCGTCCATCCCCGCTTTCTGAGTGCATGTGCTTCCACGTCGTCTCCCGTTGAGATCATGGGTGGGGGCTCCCTCCACTGGTCGGTGTCCGAACCGCCAGTCTCGGGGGGAGCCCCTCCCGATTGGTGGACCATCGAGGCCCAGACCGTCCCGGGAGGGTGGGGAGTTTCAGTGATCGAGAGTGGGGAGTCCTACGTGATCCTCAACACCGGGACACACAAGACCCGGTGTCCGTGGCTAGGCGCCTTGTCCTCCGTGCGGGAGAGGATGGCCCCGAGAGACTTGTCGAGCACGACCCGGTTGAGACCGGACTTCTGCCTCACTCTCTTGCCGGGGCTGGCGACGGTCCCCTTGGCTGAGCGAGTCATCGCAGGTAAGTGCAGGTCCTCGAACACAACCAGGCGGTGGTTCTTCGCCAGGCTGTCGCTCGATTGCTCCACAAAGTCATTCGGGTGCGGCGCTCCAGGAGTGACGGTCGAGAAGACCGTGACCAGGCGGTTTTCAATCGATGGTGCGCGTGGTGCCTCCACGACGGCCCGGATGCTGGGCAGTTCCCGCCGGACGGGCAGCTATGCGTCCCGAGTCGTTGAGCGACGCCGGGTGACGCGACTCGTGGGGTCGTCACGAGGGATCGGGGTGCCCGTCTTTGTGGCCCGTTCGATCTCGAGAGCGTGGAGGGATGCGATCTCGAGCTTGGCGGCGATCTCCTTGAGACGTCGTGCGTTGTCGAACCACGGCTGGTAGCGAGCGAGCTCCTCCTCGCTCAAGTAGCGCGTGAGGGTCTTGCCGCCGATCGCGCGGGTCCACTGGATATAGGGACCGTGGAGGGTCGGCGGGTCGTCGTGGCAGGCACATCCCGACTTGCCGCAGCGCATGCGGCGCACGACAACGCTGCCGGGGAGCACCCCGTCGATCTCGCCTAGCTCGCCTGCGAGCGCCCTGCGGGTTGCCTCCCACGGCCGCTTCGTCCTCTTGTCTGCCACCGCCGCTCTTTTACCAACTCCGACCATCCCCTGCTGGCGATCCTACAGCGTGAATGCTGTAGGTGATCCCGGCCCAGTCGGTGCCGAGCAAGAGCGGGAAGGAGAGCCATGGCCGCCGAGGACGCCTTCGCCCAGGCGAGGGGATGCTTCGAAGAGATGCTGGGCTTCCTCGAGGGGAGCGAGGCGGCAGAGCTGTCGCACGCCGATCTCGAGGACGAGATCGTGCGCCGAGGTCGTGAGGCGCAGCGCCTGGCACTCCAGGACCACCTCGACCTGCGAGCGCTACGCGAGCGGCGCGTCCGGGTCGTCGATGCGGACGGCGTCGCGCACGGTGCCGTCGAGACCGCCCACCGCCGCCAGCTCCAGACGGTGGTGGGCGCGGTCGGCGTCGAGCGCCTCGCATACCGCCATGTGGGAAGCGCCAACCTGCATCCCGCCGACGCGGCACTGAACCTACCCGACCGGCTGCACTCCCACGGGATCAGGCGCTTGGCCGCCGTCGAGTCGACCAGGGGCGCCTTCGACGAGGCCAGCCAGGCGGTCTGCCGGGCGACGGGCGCGGCCGCTGCCGAGCGCCAGGTGGAGGAGCTCACCTCCCGTGCGGCCGCCGACGTCGAGGCGTTCTACGAGACGAGGACCCACACGGCGCTCGACGAGAACGATGCCCTTGAGATCTCAGCCGACGGCAAGGGCATCGTCATGCGCCCCGACTCGCTCCGGGAGCAGACCGCCAAGGCGGCGGCCGCGGCAACGAACAAGCTCACCACCCGTCTGTCCAAGGGGGAGAAGCGCAATCGCAAGCGCATGGCAGAGGTCGGTGCTGTCTACGACGTCACCCCAGTGCCCCGCACCCCGCACCCCGCACCAGGTCATGGCGTCCAAGGCGGACGAGGAGCAACCCCCGAAGGCGCCGAAGGCCAAGAACAAGTGGCTGACCGCGAGCGTGGTCGAGGATGCCGCCGAGGTCGTGAGACGCCTCTTCGACGAGGCGGACCGGCGCGATCCGGGCCACGAACGCAGGTGCGTAGCCCTCGTCGACGGCAACAACCACCAGATCGACCGCATCGGTGCCGAGGCGAAGGCACGAGGGATCGACGTCACGATCGTGGTCGACCTCGTGCACGTCCTCGAATACCTGTGGGCGGCCGCATGGTGCTTCTTCGCCGAAGGCGACACGGCCGCCGAGAACTGGGTCCGCGACAGGGCGCTCTCGGTGCTCGAGGGGCATGCCCGAGAGGTGGCTTCGGGCATCTCCAGGCGGGCGACGGCCGGGGGACTCACCATGTCCACGCGCAAGAAGGCCGACGAGGCAGCAAGGTATCTCAAGAACAAGGCACCCTACCTCGACTACCCGACGGCGCTCGCCGCCGGGTGGCCCATCGCGACCGGGATCATCGAAGGGGCTGTGCGATACGTCGTCCGGGATCGGATGGACGTCACCGGCGCACGCTGGTCCGTCGAGGGAGCAGAGGCCGTCCTCAAGCTGCGAGCGATCCGTGCGAACGGCGACTTCGACGACTACTGGCGCTTCCACCTCGAGCATGAACGCCACCGCGTGCACGAGTCGCGCTACGACGGGGGCATCATCCCGCTCGCTGCGTAGTCACTCCTGGAGCGCCGCACCCAAATGCTTTCGCCCGTCGACGGTCCAGTAGCCCTTCGAAAGGGACGCCTTGGTGTCCATGTTGGCCTCGAGAACGTCGTAGGGGAGCCAGCGGTCTGACGCGCCCCTCGGCTCGGTGAGGCAGTGGGCCA